>JBFJUJ010000153.1:0-6875 GCA_041624755.1 Woeseia sp.
CCCCGGCTTCTGGCTTTCCTTCGGCGCCGTCGCCGTGCTGCTCGCGGCCGCGCGGCAGACCGGGCCCGCGCCGCCCGGCGCGCCGGGCCGCGCGGCCATCCGGCTGCGCGAGCTCGGGATACTCCAGCTCGCGCTGCTACTCGGGCTGTTCCCGCTGACGGCCGCGCTGTTCGCGCGCGCGGCGTGGCTGGCGCCGCTGACCAACCTGCTCGTCCTGCCCGTGTTCAGCGCGGTAACGGTGCCGAGCGCGCTGCTGGGCCTGCTGCTCGGCGGGCCGGCAGCGGCGGCGGGTGATGCGCTGCTCTGGCTCAGCTGGTACAGCCTGCGGATGCTGCTGGCCGTCCTCGACGCGCTGGCGGCGCTGCCCGCGAGCGAGCTGCGGCTTGCCGCTCCGGAGGGCGCGGCACGGCTGCTGTACCTGCTGCCGCTGACCTGGGTGTTGCTGCCGCCGGGCTTTCCGGGGCGCTACCTGGCGTGGCTTGCGTTCGCTGCCGCGCTGGTCGAACGGCCGGCGTCGCCGCCCGCCACCTGCTTCGACCTGCACACGCTGGACGTGGGGCAGGGGCTCGCGATGGTCATAAGGACCGAAAGCCGCACGCTCCTGTTCGATACCGGTCCGGCCTACCGCGGCGGCGGCAGCGCCGCCGAACGCGTGATTCTCCCGTTCCTCAGGGACAGGGGAATTGCTCGCATCGACCGGCTCGTCGTCAGCCACGCCGACTCGGACCATGCCGGCGGCGTCGGCGTGCTGCTGCGCGAGCTGTCGGTCGCCGACGTGGTCGCGGGCGAGGAGCTGCCGCCCGGCCTGCCGCATCGACCCTGCCGGCGCGGCGAGCGCTGGCACTGGGACGGCGTCGACTTCAGCATCCTGCATCCGGCCGCCGCCGGCGCCGGTGGCAACGACGCGTCCTGCGTGCTGCAGGCGGCGAGCGGCACGGATCGCGCATTGCTGACCGGGGACATCGGGGCTCGCGTCGAGCGGCTGCTCGCGGTGCGGGGTGAGCTGCTGCCGGCCGCACTCGTGCAGGTGCCGCATCACGGCAGTCGCTCGTCCTCGACCGGGGCCTTCGTGACCGCGCTCGCCGCGGATACCGCCCTCGTCTCGGCGGGCTATCGGAACCGCTGGGGCTTCCCGAAAGAAGACGTCACCGCGCGCTGGCGAGCCGGCGGTGCCGAGGTCTTCACGACTGCGGAGTCCGGCGCGATCCATCACCGGGTCTGCGCAGGGCAGGGCGCGGTGCTGGTCGGCGAGCACCGGCTCGCGGCACGCCGTTACTGGCACGACGTCGGCGATTGACAGTGCGAGTCCTGCGGGAGAATTTTCGGGCCTCAACCTGTATATTCCGGTTTTCCGCGTAACCGTCTCTTTCTATGGTCGAAATTGTCAAAGCCGGCGGCTGGCTGATGGCGCCGATCATCCTGTGCGCGATCATCGCCATGGGTATCGTCCTCGAACGCTTCTGGACGCTGCAGCAGAAGCGCGTACTGCCCGAAGACCTGACCAGCAAGGTGTGGGGCTGGGTCAAGGACGACAAGCTCGATCACCGCCAGATCCAGACGCTGCACCAGGGTTCGCCGCTCGGTCAGATTCTCGCGGCGGGCCTGATCAACCGCGACCGCGATCGCTCGATCATGAAGGACAGCATCGAGGATACCGGCCGTCACGTCGTGCACGAACTCGAGCGTTATCTCGACACGCTCGGCACCGTCGCGGCGATCTCGCCGCTGCTCGGCCTGCTCGGTACCGTCATCGGCATGGTCAAGGTGTTCACGGCGATCACGACGCACGGCGTCGGCAACCCGACCGTGCTGGCCGGCGGCATCGCCGAGGCGCTGATCACGACCGCAGCCGGCCTGACGGTGGCGATCCCGGCGCTGATCGGCTACCGCTACTACCGCAATCGCGTCGATACCCTCGTCGTGGACATGGAGAAGGAGGCCATCAAGCTGGTCGAGGCCCTGCACCGCCGGCAGGCCTACACGCGCAAGAACAGCCGCACCAAGAAGGCGTCATGAACCTATCTCACAATCGTCCGTGGCCGCGCCGGCAGCCATTTTTTCGCAAATCAAGGCGCCGCGAGTGCCGTGTAGTCAGTCCACACAAACGAGTGGCAACGCGACCACGGACGATAATGAGATAGGTTCATGAACCTTCGCATCCGCCCGCGCGCCGAACCCGAGGTCAACCTGACGTCGCTGATCGACGTCGTGTTGCTGCTCCTGATCTTCTTCATGGTGTCGACGAGCTTCGTGAAGCAGTCGCAGATCTCCATTCGCCTGCCGCAGGCGGAGTCGACGGCCGTCGTGGAGGAAAAGCCGGACCAGCTCGAGATCATGATTACCGAGCAGGGCACCTATCTCGTCAACGGCCGCGAGCTGGTCAACAGCCGTCCCGAGACGATCCGCAACGCACTCGAGAAACTCTCGGCCGGCGACACGACCCTGCCGCTGACCATCAGCGCCGACGCGAGCGCCAGGCATCAGCACGTGGTCACGGCGATGGACGTCGCCGGCCGTCTCGGCTTCACGCAAATCAGCATCGCGACGCTCAACGATCCGGCCGACGACGAGCCGTGAGCAGCCCCCTCGACCCGCGCGTCACGACCGTGTACGGGCGGTTGTGGCGCTACGTGCTGCCGCATCGGGGAATAGGGCTGGTGGCACTGATCGCGATGGCGACGACGGCGGTGGTCGAGATGTCCATGGTGGCGCTGGTCGAGCCGCTGATGGACGAAGCGCTGGTGGCGAAAAACCTCGAGACGGCGCGCTGGCTGCCGATCGCCTTTGTCGTGGTATTCATCCTGCGCGGCGTGGCCGGCTTCGCGACCGAGGCCTCGCTGGGCTGGATAGGACGCACCGTCATCAGCTCGCTGCGCCGCGACCTGTTCCGCAAGTTCCTGACCCTGCCCTCCAAGTTCTTCGAGAACCAGTCGAGCGGGCCGCTCATGTCGCGCATGACCTACAACGTGGAGATGGTCGCAGAATCGGTCACCACGGTCGTCACGATACTGGTCCGGGACGTGCTGACGGTCATCGCCGCCATCGGCCTGATGATCTACCAGAGCGCGCGGCTGTTCGTGCTGGTGGCCATCGTGCTGCCGGTCGTCGCGCTGCTGATCCGCGCGCTGGGCACGGCATTCCGCCGCTACAGCAATCGCATCCAGGATTCGGTCGGCGAGGTGACGCAGGTCACCGAGGAAGTGCTGAGCGGCAATCGCATCGTGAAGATATTCGGCGGCCAGGACTACGAGATGCAGCGCCTCGTCGATGTCGACGAAGGCAACAGGCGCCAGAACATGAAGCTCATACGGGTGCGCTCGTTCGGCGTCGCGGTCACGCAGGTCGTGTTCGGCTTCGGCATCGCAGGCGTCGTCTACTTCGCCGGCATCGAGTCGGTGAACAACAACCTGAGTCCGGGCAGCTTCATGGCGTTCTTCGGCGCGATGATGCTGATGATGCAGCCCCTGAGGCGGGTGACGAACGTCAACGCGACGCTGCAGCGCGGTATCGCCGCCGGCGACAGCGTCTTCCGCGTCATCGACGAACAGGACGAGGTCGACGAGGGCTCCATTCGCGAAGGACGCATAGAGGGCAAGGTCGAGTTCCGCAATGTGAACTTCTCTTACGGCAAGGACGACGCAGCGGTCCTGCGCGACCTGTCGCTCGAGGTGGATGCCGGCCGGACGCTCGCGATCGTCGGCCACTCCGGCAGCGGCAAATCGACGCTGGTGTCTCTGTTGCCGCGATTCCACGACATCGACAGCGGCGAGATCCTGCTCGACGGCCGGCCGCTGACCGACTACGCGCTCGGTTTCCTGCGCGACAACATCAGCCTGGTCAGCCAGGACGTCGTGCTGTTCAACGATACGATCGCCAACAATCTCGCCTACGGGAAGCTGAAATCCTGCAGCCGGGCCGAATTGCTCGAGGCGGCCGAGGCGGCCCACGTGCTGGAGTTCGTCCACGAAATGCCGAAGGGGCTCGAGACCCGCGTCGGCGACCGCGGCGTGCTGCTGTCGGGCGGCCAGCGGCAGCGCATCGCGATCGGCCGCGCCCTGCTCAAGAACGCGCCGCTACTGATCCTCGACGAGGCGACCTCGTCGCTGGACACGAAATCCGAGCGGCGTATCCAGGATGCGCTGAACGCGCTGATGAAAGACCGCACGACCTTCGTCATCGCTCACCGGCTGTCGACGGTCGAGAACGCCGATCGCATCATCGTGCTCGACCAGGGCAGGATCGTCGAGTCCGGCACCCACGCTGAACTGCTCGCCGCCGGGGGCCATTACGCCGCGCTCTACCACATGCAGTTCAGCGAAGATGCGGCCGCCGGCTGACGGGAGGGGCGAGGGGATGCCGCAGTCGCGGGACAGCCGTCTGCAAAGTCTCTGGTACGGGAGGTCGCTGCTGTACCTGCCGCTCCTGCCGCTGACGATGTTGTACGCGGGAGTCGGCGCCGGGCGACGCGCCCTGTACCGGCGCGGGACGCTGCCGTCGCTGGCGATCGAGGTGCCGGTCGTGGTGGTCGGCAACATCACGGTCGGCGGCACCGGCAAGACGCCGGTAACGGTCTGGCTGGCCGACCAGTTGCGGCGCCGCGGATTTCGTCCCGGCATCGTCAGTCGCGGCTACGGCGGCGTCGTCGGTGACCTGCCGGTGCAGGCGAACGCGAACAGCGATCCGGACATCGTCGGCGACGAGCCGCTCCTGCTCGCGACGCGCAGCCGCTGCCCGGTCGTCGTGCACCCGGACCGGGTCGCCGCGGCGGACGAACTGGCGAGGATCGGCGTCGACGTCATCATCTCGGACGACGGGCTGCAGCACTATCGACTGCAGCGCGACTACGAGATCGTCGTGATCGACGGCGCGCGCGGGCTGGGGAACGGCTGGCAGCTGCCGGCCGGGCCGTTGCGCGAGCCGCGATCGCGGCTGGAACTGGTCGACAAGGTGCTCGTGCACTGCGACTCGCGTAATGCGATGGAACTCTCCAGCCTCGATCTTCCGGTCGAGCCCGCAACCTTCCATCTCGTCGGGCACGACCTGACGAGCGTAAACGGCAGCAGCAGCGTCAGTTTCGACGAGATGCGCGGCAAACGCGTGCACGCCGTGGCCGGCATCGGCAACCCGGAACGTTTCTTTCGCGCACTGGAAGAGCAGGGTCTCGAGGTCGTCCGCCATCCGTTCCCCGATCACGCGACCTTCAATGAACGCGATCTCGCGTATGATGAGCCGCACGACATCGTCATGACCGAGAAGGATGCGGTGAAATGCCGCAAGTTCGCATCGGACCGGCTCTGGTACGTGCCGGTCGACGTTGCGATGCACGACGAGAGCTGGCTCGAAGACCTGGAGGAGCACTTGAGAAACCTGCGGTATACGCACGGCGCATGAGCGGCTTCGTCGTCGTGATCCCGGCGCGCCATGCCTCGCAGCGCCTGCCCGGCAAGCCGCTGCGATTGCTCGCAGGCCGGCCGATGATCGAGCACGTCTGCCGGCGGGCAGGCGAATCCGCGGCGCGCGAGGTCATCGTCGCGACCGACGACGATCGTATCGCCGATGCCGCCGGGGCCTGCGGTGTGAAGGTCTGCATGACCGGCAGCCACCACGGCTCCGGCACCGAGCGCCTGGCCGAGGTTTGCGAGCTCGAAGGCTGGCCGGACGATGCCTGCGTCGTCAACCTGCAGGGCGACGAACCGCTGATGCCGGCGGCGCTGATCGACCAGTGCGCCGGGCTGCTCGACGACCCGGCGGTCGAGCTGTCGACGCTGGCGTCGCCGCTGGCGTCGCTCGCCGATTTCCGCAATCCGAACGTCGTCAAGGTCGTCTGCGCGGACTCGGGCGATGCCCTCTATTTCAGTCGGGCCCCGATCCCGCATCCGCGGGAACCGGGCAGCGAGGAACTCGCGATGCGGACCGCGCTGCACCACCACGGTATCTATGCGTATCGCGTCGCAACGCTGAAGACGCTCGTCGCCGCCAGGCCGTCGCCGCTCGAGACCTGCGAGCGCCTCGAGCAGCTGCGTGCACTCGGGCTCGGCATGACGATCCGCGTCGGCGTGCCGGCCGAGCGGCCCGGGCCGGGCATCGACACGGAGGACGACCTGGCGGCCGTGGAGCGACTGCTGCAATCATGAGGGGCCTGTGCGTACAGGGCCGCTGCGCTATCGCGCTGTGCCGTGGCCCGTCGTCACCCCGCTGCTCGCTACGCTGATCGTTGCGCGGCTGGGGCCGCCCGGACAGGAGGGGGCTGACAACCCAACGCCCGTCGCGGCGCCGCATGCCGAGCCGGCCAATCCCCGGCTCGACCGGAACGCCGTGCACTGCCGCTCATGGCAGGCGAACGACATCGCGACGGGGCCGACCGGCAGCCGATCCTGCCTGCCGTGAGCCCGCGCGGAATCCGCGGGCGCCTGCTCAGCGGCACCGCAGCATGCATGGTACATTCCCGCCTCCACGGCAATGACAGCAAGCGGTGATATGTCGAATTCGCCCGAAAAAACCTCGGTCCTCTTCGTCTGCATGGGCAACATCTGCCGCTCACCGACGGCCGAGGGCGTGTTCCGCAAGATCGTCGCCGATGCCGGGCTGCAGGACCGGATCGTCGTCGACTCGGCCGGCACGCATGCCTATCACGTTGGTGAACCGGCGGACCGGCGCGCTGCGGCGGCGGCCGAGCGGCGCGGCTTCAGCCTGAAGGGAATACGCGCCCGGCGCTTCGCCGTGGACGACCTGGTGCGCTTCGACCACGTGCTGGCAATGGACCATGACAACCTGTCGATCCTGCTCGAGCACGCGGGCGACGAGCATCGCGAAAAGGTGCGGCTGTTCCTGGAGTTCGCCGGCAACGACAGGCTGGAAGTTCCGGACCCGTACTA
>JBFJUJ010000154.1:0-6818 GCA_041624755.1 Woeseia sp.
CGAATATTCACGGAGACGCGCGTTACGGTGACCGGGGCCACGGCAGCGCAGCGTAGCCTCGACGGAGCCGGTACCGATAATCTCAAGCATGGCGAATCGCAGCCCGGAGCGGCGTTACATCGAGGTCAACGGCAAGCGCATGGCCTGCCTGGAATGCGGCAGCGGCGCGCCGATCGTATTCCAGCACGGCAACCCCACCTCGTCCTACCTGTGGCGCAACGTGATGCCGATGCTCGCGGACCAGGGCCGCTGCATCGCCGTCGACCTGATCGGCATGGGGCACTCCGACAAGCTCGACGATCCGGGTCCGCAGAGCTACCGCTACGCCGAGCATCGCGAGTACCTCTTCGCCGCCTGGGAAGCGCTGGGCGTGACGGACGACGTGACGCTGGTACTGCACGACTGGGGCTCCGCGCTCGGCTTCGACTGGGCCGCGACCCATGCCGGGTGCGTTCGCGGCATCGCCTACATGGAGGCGATCGTCAGGCCGCTCACCTGGGACGAATGGCCGGAGGCGGCGCGCCCCGTTTTCCAGGGCTTTCGCTCCGAAGCCGGCGATTCGATGGTGCTCGAGAAGAACCTGTTCGTGGAGCGCGTGCTGCCGGGATCGATCCTGCGGGACCTCGACGACGAGGAGATGGCCGAGTACCGCCGGCCGTTCCTCGAGCCGGGAGAGGGTCGCCGCCCGACGCTTAGCTGGCCGCGGCAGATCCCGATCGACGGCGAGCCGGCCGACGTCGTCGCCATCGTCGAGCGCTACGCCGACTGGCTGAGCAGGAGCGCTGTCCCGAAGCTGTTCGTCAACGCCGAGCCCGGCGCGATCCTGACCGGCCCGCAGCGCGAGTTCTGCCGCGGTTTCCCGAACCAGGAAGAGGTCACTGTGCGCGGCATCCATTTCATCCAGGAAGACTCGCCGCGGGAGATCGGCGCCGCCATCGCAGCGTGGCGGCGGCGCCTGCCCGGGCTGCGCTGACATGGCCATGCGCTGCGGCACCGAGCGGCGGCTGACCCTGGTCCCGCTTCGAATGGCCAAAAAAAACGGCTTCCCGAGAGGGAAGCCGTTTTTTTCATCCTCAGTGCTCGTTGCTTGGCTCGTACTGCTTCCCCCGCCAAGTGGTGCCTGAAGGTGTCCTGCGTTCGTCAGCGCCGCTTGTTGTTGTCAAACGACGCCTGATTGAGCGAAACGGTCGCAGAATGGCGACTGAATGTCAATAAGTACGGGGCGCAGGCCGGTTCCGACCATAAACGGCAACTTGATGTTGCACAAACGCTACAATGGCGAAGGGTCTCGCGACCACCGTCCGTGGCGAATCAAGGACTTGCCGCGACTGCCGGCATTTCGTCGCGTCGCTCGAGCGGCAAAACCATTACACTGGGCCGTCGCGTCGGCCGCGATGCGCGCGGCGGAGCGCCGCCGGCGGCCTTGCCACGAGGCTGACGCCAGCCTCGGATACGGGTACGGATCATGATCGTCGAGCAAATCTGGACCGGCAACAGCCTGCGCAACTTCAACTACCTGATCGCCTGCCCCGAGACCGGTGAGGCGCTGGCGATCGACCCGCTGGATTTCAGGAAGTGCCTGGCGGTGGCCGACGACCGCGGCTACGAGATCCGGCAGATTCTGAACACCCACGAGCACGGCGACCACATCGGCGGGAACAAGGGCGTCGTGGCTGCGACGGGCGCGACGATCATCGCGCACAGGAACGCCGGCAGCCGCATTCCGGGCCTCGATCGCGGCGTCGGCGCCGGCGACGTCATCCGCGTCGGCAAGACCGTCGAACTCGAGTGTCTCGATACGCCGGGGCACACGATGTGTCACATCTGCCTGCGCTCGCACGGCGATCAGCCCGCGCTGTTCAGCGGCGACACGCTGTTCAACGCGGGCGCGGGCAACTGCCACAACGGCGGCCACCCCGAGGAGCTGTACACGACCTTCCATGACCAGCTCGAGCGGCTGCCCGACGATACGGCCATCTACCCGGGACACGACTATCTCGCCAACAACCTGAGATTCACGCTGGACCGCGAGCCGGACAACGGGCGCGCGCGGGAGATGCTCGAGCGCTACGCGGACCAGGACCCCGAGAACGCGCTGGTGACGACGCTGGCCGACGAGCGCGAGATCAACACGTTCTTCCGCCTGCAGAACGCCAGCGTAATCGCGCGACTGCGCGAAGCCTTCCCCGAGCTGCCGGAGCGGCCGGAGCCGCGCGAGGTATTCCTGAAGCTGCGCGAGCTGCGCAATCGCTGGTAGCGAGGACTCAGTTCCTCAGCCGGCGAAGCTCGCGCCCTCGCCGGCCTCGACCGTGCGAATCAGCCGGCTGTCGAGCACCGCGGCCTGGCGATGCCTGACGGCTTGCCGGTAGTCGGGATCGGTGACCATCTCGAGGAAGGCGTGCGCCGTGGGATAACGCGCGACGAAAATCATGTCCCAGCGCTCGTCCTGCGGCCCGATCAACACGCCCTCAGGCTCGCCGCGCCAGACGATCTCACCGCCGACCCGCCGAAAGACGGGCGCGCTCTCCCTGCCGTAGGCGGCGTAGGCCTCCGCGCCGGTGACCTCGCGGCCGTCCTCGTAGACCGCCCGGTCGCGAAAGCGCAGCAGGTTGAGCATCATGATCGGCTGGTCGCGGGGCAATGCCTTGAACGCTTCGAACTGCCTGCGATCGGGGTCGATGAAATGGGCCATGGCCGGTGCCGGTCTCGTCTCGCCGCAACGCCGGCAGCATAGCAAAGCGGGGTGACGCCCGCGCCGGGCGCGATCCGCGCCTACTGCCCGAGCTGGTCCAGCGGCGCCGTGTAGATCCTGCCGAACACCTCGTCCATCCGGGTCTCGATCTCGTCCAGGAAGTGATCGATGTCCGGGATCTGGCGGAAGGTCCGAAAGCCGGTTTCCAGGAACTCCTGCAGTGCACCGAAGCCCGCAGCGTGAGCGGGGGCCCGCATCGCGCGCAGCGTGGCGCCGATCAAGGGTACCCTGACGAGATGCTCGAGCGTCCTGCCCAGGCCGATGATCAGGTGCACGAGCTCCATGCACTCCTCGTAGGAGCTCGCCTTGCGGCAGGCGATGCAGTAGTCGCGTTCAGTGATCGGTTCCGGCAGCTCGCCGTCGACCAGGAGGCAGCGGCAGATCGAGATATTGACCTCGAGGACTCTCGCGTTCATTTGCGCGGCCGCCGCGATCGTCTGCAGCGCCTTGAGCGGCAGCATTGTCGTGATCGCCGGCGCGGCGCGCTCCAGGTCCCGATCGCGCTCGCTGATGCCGACGCCCGCGAGGTCGCTCATCGTGAAATCGATCGCGTCGCCGTAACCTTCCTTTTCGTGCAGATCGCTGAAGAACGGCAGCAGGTTGCCGAGCTGCCAGTACGCGAAGCGGTCGTAGCTCGTCAGCAGCTTTTCATCGTCGAGATATTGCGCATGCAGAACGTTGCTCCTGCGCATGCTCTCGCGGAAGCGGGCCGCGGCCGCTTTCCTGTCGGAGTGTGACACGCCTCGCGACCGCTCAGCCCGTCGGGGCCGCGAGACGCTCTGCCGCGCGCCGCATCCGCGCCGCCGCGTCGGGCACAGACGGCGCGCCGGAGGCCTCCCTCGCGGCGAGCCACAGCCACTGCAGCGCGTCGAACGCGCGCCGCTCGGTCGCGAGCCGTTCACGCCGCTCCGCGGAGGCGCCGTCCCCGTAGGCGTCCACGAGATACTCGACCTGGCCATCGGCGAGGTCGTGCCAGCCGACCAGGCAGGCCAGGTCGAACAGCGGCTCGTTATCGCGCGCGTAGTCGAAGTCGATCAGCCTCGGTCGCGTTCCGTCGATCACGTTGGCCGCGACCACGTCGTTGTGGCAGCAGGCGACGACCCGGGGCGCCGGCCTGCTCTCGATTACGCGCCGGCAGCGCTCGGCGAACGGCGGCACGGCGCCGTGCTCGCGCAGGATGTCGATATGGCGCGAAACGGCGGCTTCCGGCCTGAATAGGGTGCCGCATCGCGGCAGGTCGTGCAGGCTGCGAAGGAGACCGGCAAGCTGGCCGAGACGGTTCCGGTCCTCGAGCATGTCTGGCGTCCACGGCCTGCCCGGCAGGAATTCGCTGAGCGTCACGCCGGCAGCCGGGTCGGCCGCGACGACCCGCGGCGCGAGCCCCGCGGCCGCGGCCTGGCGCTGCACGGCAAGCGCGATCTCGCGCTCCTCTGCGCTCGCGCCGCGCGCGTCCGCCGCGATGCGCAGCACGTAGGTGCCGCCGCGGGAGTCGACGCGATACGTCTGGTTCTCGAGGCCGCCGGCGAGCGGCTTGAGCCTCGCGGCGCGCCCGCGCCAACCGGGCAGCGCATCGAGCAGGGGCCGGGGATCGCGCTCCGCTCTCACGCCGTCGCGCGCCTCCCCGGCTCGTGGCCACCACCGGTTGCGCGCCCGTCGCCCTGCTCCCGGTAGCTCTTCGTCCAGCTCCACAGGCCGAACGGGATCATCAGCAGGTAGGCGACGAACAGGAGCGCCGTCAGCGGCAGGTCGCGCGCCCAGTAGATCGCGACGGATACCGCGTCGATGACGAGCCAGTACCACCAGTTCTCCAGCACCTTGCGTGCCACGAGGAAGGTCGTCCAGATCGCCGCCCAGGTCGTCAGCGAATCGACGTAGGGGAACGCGGCATCGCTCGTGCGCTCGAGCAGGTAGCCGCTCGTCCCGGCCAGAAGACCGACGACCGCGAAGGCCAGGGCGTGCCTCCGCAGCGGCCAGGTGACCACCGGCAGTTGCCCGTCGCGATCGCCGCCCGTCGCCCAGGCATACCAGCCGTAGCCGGCCATCGCGAGGTAGAAGACATTCAGCAGCGACTCCATGTACAGGCGCGCGTCGACGAACAGCCACACGTAGCAGGCCGTGCTGACGGCCGCGGCCGGCCAGCACCAGATGTTCTGCCGGATCGCGAGCAGCAGGTAGGCGATCGCCGTCAGCACCGCGAGGATTTCGACCGGCGACAGTGCGGCCGCCTGCGCGGCAAGCTCGGCCTCGAGCGCCTGCATCGGGATTCAGTCTTCCAGCGCGTGGTTCAGGATGCGGATCGTGAATACCGCTTTCGGGATCTGCTCGAAAGTCGTCGCGATCTCGTCCTGCAGCGCGTTCATGACGGTCGCGTACTCGCCGAGGAGCTGCGTGCTCAGCGGGTTGGTCACGACGTCGATGTCCTCGTGCGCGTGCAGGCGCGCGATGACGTCCTCGATCGGCGGCAGGTATTCGTCACGCAAGGGGTACAGGCTGATGTCGACGGCGATGCGCATCTTTTAAAACCTCATGTCGAGAGTAACGCCGAGCTGGCGCGGGTCGCCCTGTCGAATATACAGGGTGTCGGGGAAGTCTGGCGGCTCGTTGCCGAAGTAGAAGCCGCGCACCGCGTAGCGGCGGTCGAACAGGTTGCGTGCCCAGAGCTGCAGGCGCCAGCTTTCCGCATCGAAGCCTACACGCGCATTCAGCAGCTCGTAGGCCTGCGACTGCCGGTCGTGGCTGACGTCGAAGTAGAACGAGTCGCGCGCAACCGCATCGGCGCGCGCGAACAGGCCGGACGGATGACGCCATTCGACGCCGGCCGCAAGGCTGTAGCCCGGCGCATGCGCCTGCTCGCGGCCGCCCAGGTCCACTTCCGGCGTGACGAACTGGTCGAACTCGGCGCGCAGCAGCCCGAGGTTCAGGTACCAGGCCCAGCGCTCGCCCGCGTCGTAGCGCAGCTCGGATTCGAGGCCCAGCGATTCGCCCTTTGCCGCGTTGTCGGTGAAGAACACGAACGACGCCGGGTCGCCGGGATCGAGCTGGAACGAGGTGCGCACCTGCTGGTCGGGCCGCCGGTTGTAGAACAGCGCGGCATTCCAGGTAAGGCGGTCCGCAAGCCACGCCGAGCGCAGCCCGAGCTCGAGGTTCCACAGCGCTTCCGCGCCGAACTCGCGCCGGCCGGCCAGCACCTGCCCGAGATTGAAGCCGCCGGCCTTGTAGCCGCGCGACAGCCCCGCGAACACGGAGAGCCGCTCGCTGACGTCGTGGCGGTAGCGCAGCTCGCCGCCGAGCATGGTCTCCGACGGCGACAGCGCGAGGTCCGATGAATCGGCGTAGTCGCTGGCGCGGCGCTCCGCGCGCAGGCCGACGGTCAGCAGCCCGGCTTCGCCGACGTCGACGTCGAGCTCGCCGAACACGGCGGCCGTCCGAGCCTCGAAGCCGCTGGCGAGCAGGTCGTCGACGGCAAACTCGAAGCCCGAGAACGGGTCGAGGTAGTCGCCGCGGTTGATTGTGACCAGCCCGTCGTCGAGCTCCATGAAATAGACGCCGACGAGCCAGGCCGCGCGGTCGTCGAACAGCCGGCCGCCGGGCCCGGAGACGAGCCGGAATTCCTGGCTGAGCGTGCGGCGGCTGCGCTCGTTCAGCGACACGAAGTCGTAGGTGAACGGCGCCCAGCTCTCGTCGTTTCCCCAGTCGGCGTCGAAGGAGAAGTCGATGTCGGAGTCGGCGGCCGTCGTGATCGACGTGACGCGGAAACGCTCGGACCCCGACCATTCGGCCCGCAGCGCGGCGGCGATGCTCGACTGCGCATCGCGGCCGGGCCGGTCGGAGAGCACGGTCAGGCTGTTGTCGATGGCGAAGGCGTCGTAGCCGTCGTCGACGTCAGCGAACACGGTCGTCAGCCCGAGCTGCCAGTCGCCGGGCTGCCAGGCCAGTTTCGCCCGCAGCATCGTCTCGCGGCGGCCGTTCGTGTCGTCGCGGTCGAGATAGGGGTTGTCGCGGAAGCCGTCGCTCTCGTAGTGATGCGCGGCGATGCGGTACGCCAGTTCGCTGCCTGCGAGCGCAC
>JBFJUJ010000155.1:0-6646 GCA_041624755.1 Woeseia sp.
CACGGACTCGGCGTCGAGAAAACTGCCGTGGTCGATGCTGTCCACGCCGGCCCTGAGCGCGGCATTGATGCCGTCGGTACCGTGGGCGTGGGCCGCGACGCGCACGCCGAGCGCGTGCGCCGTGCTGACGATCTCGGCGAGTTCGTCGTCGGTCATCTGCTGGCCCGTGCCCGTCGCCGTATCGGACAGCACGCCGCCGGTGGCCGTGATCTTGATCCAGTCGGCGCCGTACTTGATGGCGCGGCGCACGGCGCGACGGCAGTCGTAGGGGCCGTCGCAGATCGTGTCCGGCGTCCACAGCGTGAGCAACTCGGCTTTGTAGCCGTCGACGTCGCCATGGCCGCCCGTGGCGGCGAGCGCACTGCCGGCGGCGAAGACGCGCGGACCGGGCACGATGCCCTGCGCGATCGCGTCGCGCAGCGCGTAGATCGCCTCGGGCTTCCCGCCGAGGTCGCGCACGGTCGTGAAGCCCGCCGCGAGCGTGCGGCGCGCGTACTGCGCGCCTTTCAGCGCCGCCATCGACGTCGTCTCGTACAGGGCATCGCTGCGCGAGTCCGGGCCGAGCTCGCCTGTCAGGTGGACGTGCATGTCCATCAGCCCCGGCAGGACGAAGTGCCCGGACAGGTCGATGAGCTCGGCGTCCGGCGACACCGACAGCGGGTCGACGAAGCCGTCGCGGACCTCGCGGATGCGCTCGCCTTCGATGACGATGCTCTGCCGGCCAGCCGGCGGCTCGCCCGGCACGGCAAGCAGCGTGCCGGCATGGATGACCGTGACCGGCGCGTCGGCGGCAGTCGCCGCGGCGATGCCTGCAAGCGCCAGCAGCGGGGCGATGGCGAGGCGCGTCGCCGACCGCCGGGTTCGTAGTTTCGACATCGACAGACTCCGTTGCAGTGGCATTGCCGGTCCTTGCCCGATGAAGCCCCCGCGCGAGCGGCTTCGGCCGCGCTTCGTGACGACGATTGAGCGCCCGGCAGGAACGCCGGCCGGGATCGCACCGACAGCGTTCATGCCCTTATTTTATGTGTTTCAGGATGCCGTCCAGCTCGTCCAGGCTGTTGTAGCTGATGACGAGCTTGCCGGCGCCCTTCGCACCGTGGTCGATGCGCACGCGGGCGCCGAGCCGGTCGGTAATCTCGGTCTCCAGTCGCCGAATGTCGGCATTCGCCGCGGGCTTCTTCGGCGCCGGTTTCGACGACGTCTTGTCGGCGAGCAGGCGGCGCACGAGCTTTTCCGCGTCGCGCACCGAGAGCTGTTTCCTGACGACCTCGCGCGCCGCCTCGAGCTGCTGTGTTGCATTGCCGAGCGCCAGCAGCGCGCGAGCGTGCCCCATCTCCAGCTCGCGCGATTCCAGCATCGGCTTTACCCGGTCACTCAGGTCCAGCAGCCGCAGCAGGTTGCTGACCGCGGCGCGCGAGCGGCCGACGGCGTCGGCGGCCGCCTGGTGCGTCAGGTCGAACTCGCGGATCAGTCGCTCCAGCGCACGCGCTTCCTCCAGCGGGTTCAGGTTCTCGCGCTGGATGTTCTCGATGAGCGCCATCGCGATGGCGGCATCGTCCGGTACCTCCCGGACGATCGCCGGGATCGTATCGAGCTGCGCGAGCTGCGCGGCGCGCCAGCGACGCTCGCCGGCGACGATTTCGTAACGCGGCTGGCCGTCGTCGCCTGCGCCGATGCGGCGCACGACGATCGGCTGCACCACGCCCTGCGCTTCGATCGAGCGCGCGAGGTCTTCGAGCGTGTCCTTGCGCATGTCGACCCGCGGCTGGTAGCGGCCTCGCTTCAGGTGCTCGAGCGGCACCTGCCTGAGCACGTCGCCATCGCCCGCCTGCGCGGCGTCCTCCCCGGCAGCCGCAGCCGGCGCCGGCCGGCTCAGCAGGGCATCGAGTCCACGCCCCAGTCGTTTCTTCTTCGCCATGCTCATACCCGGTAATCTGCCCGCGGCGCCGTGAGCGGATCAGTGCCCGGCACTGGCGCGGCGCTCGTCTTCGCGGCGCAGCACTTCGCCGGCCAGCGCGAGGTAGGCCAGCGCGCCGCGCGAATTGCGGTCATGGTACAACACCGGGCGACCGAAGCTCGGCGCCTCGGCGAGGCGCACATTGCGTGGCACGACCGTGCGGAAGACCTTGTCGTCGAAATGCGCGACCAGCTGTTCGGACACTTCGTTCGACAGGTTGATGCGCGGATCGACCATCGTGCGCAGCAGCCCGAACACCTCGAGCCCCGGATTCACGCTGGTCCGCACCTGCTCGATCGTGTCGAGCAGCGCGCTGAGGCCCTCGAGCGCATAGTATTCGCACTGCATCGGGATCAGGACGCCGTCGGCCGCGGTCAGCGCATTCACCGTCAGCATGTTGATGGACGGCGGGCAGTCGATCAGGATGAAGTCGTAGACGCCGGCAACCGGCGCGAGCGCCTGCCGCAGTTTCATCTCGCGGCCGATCTCCTGCAGGAGCTGCACCTCGGCCACCGTCAGGTCCGCGTTGGCGGGCAGCAGGGCGAATTCGCCCTCCGGCACGCCGACGATACAGTCGGCCGCGCTGGCCTCTCCCAGCAGCACGTCGCAGGACGAGCGCTCGAGTTCGCGCTTGTCGACCCCGCAGCCCATGGTCGCATTGCCCTGGGGATCGAGGTCGACGAGAAGCACGCGGCGCTGCGTGGCGGCGAGCGACGCCGCGAGGTTCACGCAGGTGGTCGTCTTGCCTACGCCGCCCTTCTGGTTCGCGACCGCGATAATGCGCGTCATCGATGCACCGCGCCGCGCCGGGTGAGCCGGACGACGTGTCGTTCGTGGTCGGGGAGGCCGGGCACAGTCAATTCAGTCACATCCGTTGTCCAGGCGGGCTCTGCCGCACGCAGGCCGGCCAGTTCCGCAGCCGGGTACTTGCCTTTCAGGGCCAGCAGCACACCGTCGCCGGCCACCAGGTGGCCGGCGAGTTCGAGCATGCGCGGCAGCGGTGCGAATGCCCGCGCGATGACGGTATCGAATGCCGTAGCGGGCGCGTAGTCCTCGACCCGCGCCCGGACCGCTGTCGCATTGCCGAGGCCCAGGTCGCCAATCATATGCCGAACGAAGCTGATTTTCTTGCCGTTGCTGTCGAGCAGCGTGAAGGCGAGGCCGGGCGCGACTATGGCGAGCGGCAGGCCCGGAAAGCCGGCGCCGGTACCGACGTCGAGCACGCGCGGGCCAATGAGCAGCGGGCGCACCGCGAGGCTGTCCTGCACGTGCAGCGCAACCATGTCGTGCAGGTCGCGGACGGCCGTCAGGTTGATGCGCCGGTTCCAGCGCTCGAGCTCCGTGAGCAGCCTCGCGAGCTTCGCGACGATCTCGTCGCCGGCCGGCTCCCCGAGCTCTTGCAGCCCGGCGGCCAGCTCGCGCGCCAGCCGGCCGCCGCCTGCGGGCGGAGACGGCTCAGTCACTGCCCTGCAGGTAGCGGCGCAGGAACAGCACGGCAGCCTGCTGGTAGACGTCTCGGTTCTCCTTCCGCGCGTAGCCGTGGCCTTCGTTCAGGGCATTCATGTACCAGACAGGCAGGCCCTGCTCGCGCAGCGCGGCGACCATCTGCCCGGCTTCGGTCACCGGCACGCGCGGGTCGTTCTGTCCCTGCACGATCAGCAGCGGGACGTCGATGGCCTCGACGTTATTGAGCGGGCTGATCTTCCGGAGGTGCGCCCGCATTGCCGGGTCGCGCTCGTCGCCGTACTCGGCGCGGCGCAGGTCGCGCCGGTAGTCCTCCGTGTTCTCGAGGAAGGTGACGAAGTTGCTGATGCCGACGACGTCGACCGCGGCCGCGAGACGATCGCTGTAGTGCACGGCGCTCGCCAGCGCCATGTAGCCGCCGTAGCTGCCGCCGTAGACGGCGACGCGCGAAGCATCGAGGTCGTCCTGCGTGGCTATCCAGTCGAGCAGCGCGCCGATGTCGCGTACCGAGTCCTCGCGCCGGAAGCCGTTGTCGAGCGCGAGATAGCTCTTGCCGTAGCCGGCCGAGCCGCGCACGTTCGGGACGACGACGGCAGCGCCGAGCTTCGCGAGCCACATCTGGAAGGTCGAGCTGAAGCGGGGACGCGACTGGCTCTCCGGCCCGCCGTGGATGTAGACGACGACGGGATGCGGCCCGTCGCCCGGCGGCCGGTAGACCCAGGCGGGAATCCGCCGGGGCCGCCCGTCGACCTCGTCGAACGTCCGGTAGTGGACGAGGTCCGGCATCACAAACCGGGACGTGTCGAGGCCGCCGACCTCGCTCGCGGTCCAGCGGGTCAGGACGCCGGATTTCGTGGGCTCGCGGCCGAGTTCGAGCACGTAGGCGTCGCTGGGGTTCTGCGGCGTGTTGAGGGTCAGGGCCAGCCGCCGGTCGTCCGGGCTGAACTTCATTTCATACACCTGGCCCGTGGGCACGCTGTCGACGCGGCGGTAGCGGCGCGTACGCGTGTCGAGCAGGTACAGGGCCGAGTGCCCGTCCTCGTTCACGACGAAGGCCAGGCGCCGCCGGTCGTTACAGAGCGTGGCGGCGTCGACGTCCCACGGGATGTCCGCCGTGACGATCTGCGGCTCGGCGCCGCCGGCCAGCGGCAGCCACGCGAGCTGGTCGAACTCGCCGCCGCGATTGGTGATCAGCCAGGCGCCGCGATCGCCGGCGTCGAAGCCGATCGGGTAGTTGCTGGACGGCTCGCCGTCGCCGCCGGCGAGGAGTTCCAGTTCGCCCGCGTCGAGGTCGAGCAGGTGGATACGCGAATCGGCGATACTCAGGTAGTTCTCGACGAGCAGCCGGCTGCCCGAAGCCGAGAATTCGGCCGGGGCCCACCAGCTTCCGTCCGGCGACTCGAGCACGATCCGCGCCGCACCCGGCGCGGCGGCGTCCAGCATCCAGATGTCGTTCGACGCGCCGTTGCGGCGGGTGCTCTGGAACGCGAGCCGCCTGCCGTCGCGGCTCCACTCGAACTCGCCGTTCCGGGATTCGCCGTCGGTCAGCATCACGCTCCGGCCCGTCAGCGGATCGAACGTGAAGATCTGCGAGAACTCGTCACCGCCGGCGTCCCGCGTGAACGTCAGCAGCCGGCCGGCGGGCTGGCGTTCGACGTCGCCGACCGGTTCTTCGAAGAACGTGAGCTGGTGGCGCGCCCCGCCCGGCATGTCCACGCGGTGGATCTGGCTGACCTCGGCGAAGCGCGTGCGGACGTACAGGCTCCGGCCGTCAGCTGTCCAGTCCAGCAGGCGTGCCGAGCGGACGTTCTGGAAACGCCTGAGGTCCTCGACGATCTCCGCCGGTATCCCGGGGATGTCCTCGAGTACGAGGTTGCCGTCGTTGACGACGCGCCGCTCGACGGCCGCCGCGCCGGCAGCGGCCAGCAGCAGGGCGAGGACGGTCAGGAATCTCGGCATCCGGCTCTTCGTCGCGGGCAGCGCCCGTTGCGGGACGTGCTCAGGCGACCAGCAGGGCGAGGAAGTCATCGACCGCGGTCGCGGCCAGTCGTTCCGGGTCCGCGGCCAGTGCGGCCAGTTCCCGCCACTGGCCGTCCTTGAGCTTCGGCGACACGCTGTTCTCGAATTTCTCCTTCAGCACCGGGATGCCCTCGTCGCGCCGCTGCCGGTGGCCGATCGGGAAATCGACGGCAACCCTGTCGGTCGCGCTGCCGTCACTGAAGAACACCTGCACGGCGTTGCCGATGTAGCGCTTGTCCGGATCGAAGTAATCGGTAGTGAACTGCTCGTGCTCGCGCACTTCCATGCGCTCGCGCAGCGCGTCGATACGCGGATCGGCGGCGACATCGTCCTCGTAGTCGGCGGCGGTCAGGCGCCCGAAGATCAGCGGCACCGCGACCATGTACTGGATGCAGTGATCGCGGTCGGCCGGGTTGTCGAGCGGCCCGGTCTTGTCGATGATGCGCACGCCGGCTTCCTGGGTCTCGATGACGATGCGCTCGATGTCGTTTACGCGATCGCGAACCTCAGGGTGGAGCTGCATGGCGCACTCGACCGCCGTCTGCGCATGGAACTCGGCCGGGTAGGAGATCTTGAACAGGATGTTCTCCATGACGTAGCTGCCGTAGCCCTGCGGGAACGTGAACGGCTTGCCCCTGAACAGCACGTCGTAGAAGCCCCAGGTCTTCGCGCTCAGTGCGGACGGGTAGCCCATCTCTCCGGTCAGCGCGATCAGCGCGAGGCGCACGGCGCGGCTCGTCGCGTCGCCGGCGGCCCAGCTCTTGCGCGAGCCGGTGTTCGGCGCATGGCGGTAGGTGCGCAGCGCGCCGCCGTCGACGAAGGCCAGCGACACGGCGTTGACGACCTGCTCGCGGCTGCCGCCCAGCATCCGCGTAACGACGGCCGTGGACGCGATCCGCACCAGCAGCACGTGATCCAGCCCGACGCGATTGAAGCTGTTCTGCAGCGCGAGCACGCCCTGTATCTCGTGCGCCCGGATCATCGCGGTCAGCACGTCCTGCATCGCGAGCGGCGCCTCGCCGGCGGCCTTGCGGCGGCGGCTGAGATAATCCGCGACCGCGAGGATGCCGCCCAGGTTGTCGGACGGATGGCCCCATTCCGCCGCCAGCCAGGTGTCGTTGAAATCCAGCCAGCGCACCAGGGCGCCGATGTTGAACGCGGCCTGCACCGGCTCGAGCTCGTAGGACGTGCCCGGCACGCGGGCAC
>JBFJUJ010000156.1:0-6569 GCA_041624755.1 Woeseia sp.
CCTGCTCCGCGACGTCGACCGCGCGCTCCGGTGAGCAGAAGCCGAGGACGTCCGCCACGCGCGGCCAGGTCCCGGGTTCGCCGTGGCTCATGCCCATGCCGCCGCCGACCGTGACGTTGAAGCCTGCCAGGCGGCCGTGCTCCCGGATCGCGATGAACCCGAGGTCCTGTGCAAAAACGTCGACGTCGTTGGCCGGCGGAATCGCGACCGCGATCTTGAACTTGCGCGGCAGGTAGGTCCGGCCGTACAGCGGTTCCTCCTCGCCGCCGGCAGTGTCGCGGTCATCGCCGTCCTGCGGCGTGCCGACGACGCGTTCGCCGTCCAGCCAGATCTCGTGGTAGGCGCGGGTACGCGGCGTCAGTCGTTCGCTGATCCGCCGCGCCGTCTCGCAGGCGGCCGCGTGCACGTCATCGAGCTCCGCGAGCGGCGTGCACATGACGTTGCGGTTGACGTCGCCGCAGGCGGCGATGGTATCGAGCAGCGATTCGTTGATCGCCCGGATCGTCGGCTTCAGGTCGCGCTTGATGACGCCGTGGAACTGGAAGGCCTGGCGCGTCGTCAGGCGCAGCGTGCCGTTCGCCCGCGACGTAGCCAGCGCATCCAGCGCCAGCCACTGCCCGGGCGTCGCGATGCCCCCGGGCACGCGCACGCGGATCATGAAGCTGTAGTCCGGCTCCAGCTTGCGCCGCTGGCGATCGCTGCGCTGGTCGCGATCGTCCTGCTGGTAGAAGCCGTGGAACTTGGAGAGCTGGGTGTCGTCATCGGCGAGCGCGCCGGTGGCGGCATCGGCCAGGCTCGCCTCGAGCGTGCCGCGCAGGAAGTTGCTGCGCGCCTTGATGCCCTCGACGGGGGTCAGCAGCTTTTCGGCAGGCTCGGTCATCGCTGCAACCTCAGTACACGTCGCGCTGGTAGCGGCCGCTCTGCTTCAGCAGCGCGAGTTCCCCGGCGGCCTGCTCCGCCGTGAGCCCGCCGCGCTCGAGCACGGTCGCGAGCGCCCGGTGCACGTCCACGGCCATGTGATCCGCGTCGCCGCAGACGTAGATGTGAGCGCCGCGATCGAGCCAGCGGCGCAGCTCCGCCGCCTGCTCCAGCAGCCGGTGCTGCACGTAGACCTTCTGCGCCTGGTCGCGCGAGAAGGCGACGTCGAGCCGCGCCAGGCTGCCTTCCTTGCGGTAGCGCAGCCACTCGAGCTGGTACAGGAAGTCGGACCGCAGGTTGCGGTCGCCGAAGACCAGCCAGTTGTCGCCGCGCTGCCCGTGCTCGCGGCGGTGCTCGACGAATGCACGGTACGGGGCGACGCCGGTGCCCGCGCCGATCATGATGATCGGCAGGTCGCCGTCGTCCGGCAGGCGGAAATGCTCGTTCGGCTCGACATAGACGGGCACGCTGTCCCGGCCGGACACGACGAAGTTGGACGCGGCCCCCCAGTGCTCGCGGCCGAACGCGCGGTAGCGTACGACATCGACCGTCAGGTGCACCTCGCCCGGGTTGGCGTCGGGGCTGGACGCGATGGAATAGAGGCGCGGCGTCAGGCGCCTGAGGGCATCGACCAGGGCCTGCGGCGTCCAGTCGGCAGGATAGTCGTTCACGACGTCGACGAGCTGGCGCGTGCGCAGGAATGCGGCCAGCGCCTCCCGGTCGCCGAGCAGCGCCTCGAGCGCCGCGTGCTCGCCGGCGAGTCGCTCGAGCAGCGGGCGGCTCAGCACGGTGACCTCCCGGTGAGCCGTCAGCGCGTCGGCGAGCGGCACGGTCGTCTCGTCGAGCCGCACGTCGGCCGCGCCGTCCAGCCCGGTCGCGTCGAGCAGCGCCTCGACCAGCGGCGGCGGGTTCTCAGGGTGCACGCCGAGTGCGTCGCCGGGCGCATAGGCCATGCCGGCATCCTCGATATCGAGCTCGATATGGTGCACCGACTTGCCGGAGCCGACGCCGGTGATCGGCTGGTTTGCGAGCACGGCGGCTGCGTACGGACGGTCGCGCGAGACTCGCGGCGCCTCCGGCACGGCATGCAGGTTCGCGCTGCGCGGCGTCGCCGGCGCCAGCGCCTCCGAGCGCTCGAGCACCGACCTCGTCCACGCTGCGGCCGGCGCCTCGTAGTCGACGTCGCAGTCGACCCGCGGCGACAGCCGCGTCGCGCCGAGTGCCTGCAGCCGGGCATCGAGCTCGGCGCCCACCGCGCAGAAGTCGGCGTAGCTCGAGTCGCCCAGCGCGAGCACGGAATAGCCGAGGTCGGGCAGCCGCGGCGCCCGTTCGCCGAACCAGAACTCGAAGAACGGCTCACTGCCGTCGGGCGCCTCGCCGACACCGTGCGTCGCGACGACGAACAATGCATGATCCATGCGCGCCAGCGACTTCGGCCTGATGTCGCGCAGGTCGGCGAGCTCGACCGCGAGTCCCGCCTCCTGCGCGCGCGCGGCGAGCTCCGTCGCAACGCGCCGGCTGTTGCCGGTCTCGGTGGCATAAAGCACGTGCCAGCGCGATTCCGCAGGCGCCTCCGATGTTGCCTCCGACGGCAGCGCCACGGAGACCGCGGCGGCCTCTGCATTGGCGGCCAGTCCGGCGAGGTAGCCGCTGGTCCACAGGAGCTGATCGCGGTCGAGGCCGGTGACGGCGGCGTCGAGCTGTCGCCGACTGTCGTCGGCAAGCGGCATCGTGACGGCGGTTTGTGGCACTGAACTCACGGCGGTCTCCGCGTGCGGTTCGACGCATCGAAAACTACGCGCCGCCCGGTCGCGGGTGAAGGATCGAGTTCTTATCGGCCCATAACGCGACGCTATATACGACCGGCGACGCACGGCCTGACATGCGCTCCGTCGCGCCCGGCCGCCGTCACCGGCTTTCGTCGGCAGCCAGTCAGCGACGGGGGGAGCCGGTATACTCGGCCCTGCCAGCTGCACCCGGTTTCGATGGAGGATTCGACCGTGCGACCCGCTGCCGTCCGGACCTTTGCCCTTGCCGCGCTCGCCTGTCTGCTGCCGCTGCCGGCCGCTGCGGACGTCGACATCCGCGAGTGGCAGGTGCCCTGGAAAGACTCGCGGCCGCGGGATCCCTTCGCCGCGAGCGCGGACTCGGTATGGTTCGTCGGCCAGCGCTCGGGCTATCTCGCGAGACTGGACGTCGACAGCGGGCAGTTCGAGAAGATCGACCTGAAACCGGGATCCGGCCCGCACAACCTGATCGTCGGTTCCGACGGCATCGTCTGGTACGCGGGCAACCGCAACCGCCTCATCGGCCGCTACGACCCCGCGACGGGCGAGATCGAGGAAATCGACATGCCCGACGAGGCGGCCCGCGACCCGCACACGCTGGTGTTCGACGCGGGCGAGGAGAACATCTGGTTCACGGTGCAGGGCGGCAACATGATCGGCCGTCTCGAGATCGACTCGCGCCGCGTGGACCTCGTCCGTTCGCAGACGCCGCGGTCGCGGCCCTACGGCATCAAGATCGCCCCCGACGGCACCGTCTGGGTCGTGCTGTTCGGCAGCAACAGGCTCGCGCGCGTTAATCCCGACACACTCGAACTGACGGAGATCGAACTGCCGCGGGACGAGGCACGCCCGCGCCGCGTCGAGATCACGACTGACGGCCGCATCTGGTACGGCGACTACGCCGCCGGCCGCCTCGGCGCATACGATCCCGCGTCGGGCGATTTCAGCGAATGGGCGATGCCGCAGGGGGAGACGGCGCGCCCCTACGGGATGGCGTCGGACTCCGCGGGCCGCATCTGGCTGGTGGCAACCGGCGTGCAGCCCAACGTGTTCGTCGGATTCGATCCGGCCGCCGAAAGGTTCTTCGCCGCGACGCCGGTGCCCTCGGGCGGCGGCACCGTGCGGCACATGCATTACCACGAGCCCTCCGGCGCGGTGTGGTTCGGCACCGATACGAACTACCTGGGACGGGCGATCGTTGTACCCGACCGCTGACGCGGCAGCGCGCGCGCTCGCTGCCGCACTGGCGGCACTCGCCGCGCAGGTCGCCTGCGCGTACCCGGAGGGTGCGCCGTGGGGCGCCGCCGACCCGCAGGCGGACGAGAACTGCAGCTCCTGTCATTACGATTACGAACCGCAACGCGATTCCGCCGCCCTCTGCATCGACGGGCTGCCGGACACGGCGGTCGCGGACCGTGACTACGAACTGACCGTACGCTTCAGCGACGACGCCGCGGCCGTATCCGGCTTCCAGCTCCTCGCCACCGCGACGGACGGGGTCGCCGGCGTATTCAGGAGCGCAGACGCCGACGTGGAAACGATCGGCGCTGCCAGCCGATCGATCCGGCCTGCAGCAGGCGGCGGCGAGGTGAGCTGGACCCTGACCTGGCGCGTGACGGGCCCGCACGCACGTTCCATCGTCATGTACCTGGCAGCATCCGCCGCGAACGACGACCGATCCCCGTTCGGCGACACGATCCACTATCGCAGCTTCGTCGTCGCAATGGATGACGAAGAGAGCGGCGAGCACTGAAGATCCACCCGGGCGGCGACAGGCCGCAGCGGTTGGCTTAAGATGCGACACGTCATCCCACTTCTTGCAGACGGTCCGACAGGAGGTCCGACATGAGTCCCGTAATAACGACGATCATTGGCGCAATACTGGTGTTCGCCGCGGGAGCGGGCCTCGGCTTCTGGCTCGGCAGCGCGCGGACGAAAGCGCAGGCGGGCAACGTCAAGTCGGAATACGACGCGTATCGCGCCCAGGTCGCGCAGCACTTCGGCCAGGCCGCCGATCATTTCCAGACCATCGGGCGCGAATACCGCGCGCTGTATGAGCACATGGCGAGTGGCGCCGAGGCGCTGTGCGACCCCGAAAAGGCAGAGAAGCCGATCTCCTTCCTCCCGGCAGACCGGTCGTCCGCCGTCGACCGCGAGGACGCCGACGAGGCGCCGGCGGCGCACGCCGAAACCCGCGCGGAATCCGCCGATGCCGCGACGCCGGAGCAATCCGCCGAAGTCCGCAGCGACGGGCCGGAAGAAAAGGCCGGCGACAGCGAGAAACACGCGCAGGATGACAAGAGCGCGGCTGCGGCCTCCGACGGCGAAGAGGACGTAGCCGTCGACCAGGCCGCTGTTGCGAAAGCCGGCGAACCGGAGCGCAAGAAGCCGGCCGAAGCGGTCGAGTCCGACGAAGAAACGCGGCCCGACCGCATCTATCACTGACAGGGCGAGTTAACGCGCGCCCGTCGGCCCCTGCGGATCTCAGTTCGACGCGGAGTCGCGCTCGATTGATGGCTGCGCCTGGGGCGCTGCTCGCCCACCGGATCGTCCCTGCAGCCCGGCGGCCGCGTCGCGGACCGCGGCCAGCGCCTCGCTGTCGGGATGGCCGTCGGCAATCATGCCGCGTGCTTTCTGGAAACGGCTGAGGGCGGTGCGCGTCACCGGGCCGAAGATGCCGTCCGCTTCGCCGGTGTCGTAGCCGAGGGCGTGCAGATCCTCCTGCAGCACGCGCATCTGCTCGCGCGTCACGGGCGGCTGGGCGGCATCCGGAGCCTGCACCAGCAGCCCACCGCCGGCGATGCGGTCCGCCATGCGGCCGACGGCGAGCGCATAGTACTCGGAGCGGTTCCAGCGCATGATCACGTCGAAATTGTCGTAGACGATAAACGCCGGCCCGTCGTGGCCGGCCGGCACGAGCACCGACGCGGGCTCGTCGAGCGGCGGCAGCCGGCCGCCGTAGGCGTTCGTGACGCCCGCATCCACCCAGAACGACAGCGGCTTTTTCGTCTGCCGTCCGGCAAGGCTGAAGTCGAAATCCGGGGGCAGCCGCACCTCGCGGCCCCAGCGCAGCCCGGTGCGCCAGCCCAGGCCGTTAAGGAAATTCCCTGCCGAGCTCAGCGCGTCGGGAATACTGCCCCACAGGTCGCGCCTGCCGTCGTCGTCCGCGTCCACGGCGTAGCGCAGGAACACCGACGGCAGGAACTGCATGTGTCCCATCGCCCCGGCCCAGGAACCGAGCATGCGCTCCGCTTCGATGTCGCCGGCATCGACGATGCGCAGCGCGGCCAGCAGCTCGTCGCTGAAGAACCCGCTGCGACGCGGATCGCAGGCGAGCGTTGCCAGCGAATCCGGCACCGGCATCCTGCCGAAGTATGAGCCGAAGTTCGTTTCCAGCCCCCAGAATGCCACGAGGTAGTGCGGCGGCACGCCGTACTCTCTCAGCACGCGCTCGAGCAGCGCGCCGTGCTCGGCCAGCAGCGCGCGTCCGCGGGCAACGCGCTCGGCCGTGACGCGGCGATTGTAGTAGTCGGCGAAGGTACGGGTGAATTCCGGCTGCTTGCGGTCGAGCTCGATGACACGCTCTACCCTGGCGACACTGCCGAGCACGTCGTCGACCACGCCGTCGCTGATGCCCTCCTGCCGCGCCCGCACCTTGAGCTCTTCGACGCAGGCGGCGAAAGTCCGGCTATCGTCGGCCTCGATCCCGGAATCGGACAACGCCGGGACCGGCGCCATACACGCTGCCGCCAGCAGTGCAGCGTGGCGGCCAGGGAACCGGTGCGTGGCGGAGCGATCGTGACTCATCGTCGGTGCGCATGCTTCGTCGCTGTTCGAACCGGCATGGTTACCGCGGCGTCGCGA
>JBFJUJ010000157.1:0-6533 GCA_041624755.1 Woeseia sp.
CGCAGGTTTTCCGACCGAGCGCGGATTCTAATGCGGCCGGCGGCCGCTTGCCACAGCGCTTTACTTGTTATGCGCAATCCGGATGATAGGCGCCCAATCGCGGCCCGCCGCCGACAACCCGGAAGCCGTCCATCGAGACTCGTGCCTTGAGAATCGCGCTCGGAATCGCGCTCGCCCTGCTCGCCGCCGCCGGCCTGCCGCCCTCGCCGATGGCCGCGCTCGCCGCCGGAGGCGCCGCGGGCGTGCATCTCGAGGACTGCCGCATCAGCGCCGGGCCCGCCTACCCGGGCATCAAGGCCCGCTGCGGCATCCTGCTGCGTCCGCTCGATCCCGCGGACGAGAACTCTCCGACGCTCGACCTGCACGTCGCGGTCGTGCCGGCGCTGTCGCTCGAGCCCGAGCCCGACCCGTTCGTGCCGATCGCCGGCGGCCCGGGCCAGTCCACCATCGAGTTCTACGCGGCGCAGGCCGCCGCGTTCGAGAAGATCCGCCGCACCCGCGACATCGTGCTGCTCGACCAGCGCGGCACCGGCGCATCGGCGACGCTCGACTGCCCTGTCGACGACGACATCGTGGCCGGCGAGATCAGCCGCGAGGAAACGATCGCCGCGGCCCGCGACTGCCTCGAGGCGCTGCCCTTCGACCCTCGCTTCTTCACGACCAGCGTCGCGGTGCAGGACCTGGAGGCGCTGCGGCAGGCCCTGGGCTACGCGGCGTTCAACGTCTACGGCGTGTCCTACGGCACGCGCGTCGCGCAGCATTTCGCGCGCCGCTACGAGGCGGCCACGCGCACGCTGATCCTGGACGGCGTCGTGCCGCCGCAGCTCGCGCTGGGGCCCGACATCGCGCTCGAGGCGCAGCGCGCGCTCAACTCGATCTTCGACCGCTGCGCCGGGAGCGAGGCCTGCCGCGAGCGCTTCCCGACGCTCGCGGCAGACTTCGACGCGCTCGAGGCGCGGCTGGCCGATGCGCCGGTCGAGGTCGAACTCGCCGACCCCACATCCGGCCGGCCGACGAGCCTGAGCTTCGGCGACCTCGAGCTCGCCGGCGCGATACGCCTGATGAGCTACCACCCGAACACCATCGCCCTGATCCCGCTCCTGATCGCCGAGGCGACCGCCGGCAATTTCGCGCCGCTCGCCGCGCAGCACCTGATGAACAGCGAGGCCATGGCCGACGCGCTGAGCCTCGGCATGCACAATGCCGTCGTCTGCACCGAGGACGTGCCGTTTTTCGACGTCGACGCGGCAGGCCGCGGCGACCTCGACAAGACCTACATCGGCCCGCTGATGCTCGAAGCGCTCGACGCGATGTGCTCGGTCTGGCCGGCAGGCGTCATCGACGAGGACTTCAAGGAGCCGCTCGCGACCGACCGGCCCGTGCTGCTGCTGTCGGGCGACGCGGATCCGATCACGCCGCCTGCCTACGCCGAGCGCGCCGCCGTCGATCTCGACAGCGCCGCACACCTGATCGGCCGCGGCCAGGGGCACGGCATGGCGCCGCGCGGCTGCGTGCCCGACCTGATGGCGAGTTTCGTCGCCGACGCCTCGGTCGCGGACCTCGACACCGACTGCCTCGACCGGCAGTTCGCGATGCCGTTTTTTCTCGATTTTTCCGGGCCGGCGCCGTGACCGTTCTCGCGCTCCCGACCTGTCTCGATTTTTCCGGGCCGGCGCCGTGATCGTCGTCGACGATCTCCACAAGTCCTTCGGCGAGGTCAGGGCCGTCGACGGCGTCAGCTTCCGCGCCGAGGACGGCCGCATCACCGGCCTGCTCGGCCCGAACGGCGCCGGCAAGTCGACGACGCTCAGGATCCTGTACACGGTGCTCAAGCCCGATAGCGGCGCCGCGAGCATCGACGGCATCGACGTCGTCTCGAGAAGCCTCGAGGCGCGCGCGCGGCTGGGTTCGCTGCCGCACGGCTCCGGGCTGTACCCGCACCTGACCGCGCGCGAGAACATCCGCTACTACGCGCGGCTCTACGGCATGGACGAGGCTGCGATCGAGACGCGCATCGAGGCGCTCATCGACGAGCTCGATCTGCGGGACTTCGCCGACCGCCGCACGCACGGCTTTTCACAGGGACAGCGCACCAAGGTCGCGCTCGCCCGGGCACTGGTGCACGACCCGCAGAACATCGTGCTCGACGAGCCGAGCAACGGCCTCGACGTCATGGCGACGCGCTCGCTCAGGGAGCTGATCCGGCGGCTGAAGGAACAGGGTCGCTGCGTGCTGTTTTCCAGCCACGTGATGCAGGAGGTCGCGGCGCTTTGCGACGAGATCGTGATCATCGCGGGCGGCCGCGTCGCGCTCGACGATACGCCCGACGGCATACGCCGCGCGACCGGCTGTGACGACCTCGAGGAAGCCTTCGTCAAGGCGATCGCGCACACCGGCGAGTTCCGATGAACGCCCTGCGGATCGTCTTCAGCAAGGAGGTCATCGACAATTTCCGCGATCGGCGCACGCTGATCTCCGCGCTGCTGATGGGGCCGCTGTTCGGGCCGATCCTGTTCGCGTTCGTGATCAACCTGTCGCTCAACCGGTCCCTGAGCGCGGACGGCGAGGCGCTCGAGCTGCCGGTCATCGGCCAGGAGCGCGCGCCGAACCTGATGGCCTACCTGAAGAGCCGGAACATCGACGTCGTCGACGCGCCGGCGACCCGCGAGGCCGCGATCGCCGCGGTCAAGGACGGCGTGCACGACGTGGTCGTCATCGTCCCCGAGGAATTTGCCGCGCAGCTTGCAGAGGCGACGCCGGCGCGCATCGAGGTCATATCCGACCTGGCGACCACGACCGCCGAGCGCGAGGCGCGCCGGGCGAAACGCGCACTTGGTGCGTACAGCCAGGAGCTGTCCGGCATGCGGCTCATCCTGCGCGGCGTTCATCCGCAGCTGCTCACGCCGCTGAACATCGACGACGTCGACGTCTCCACGCCGAGCGGCCGCTCGGCGATCCTGCTCGGCATGCTGAGCTATTTCTTCATCTTTGCGCTGCTCACCGGCGGCATGAATCTCGCGATCGACGCGACCGCCGGTGAACGCGAGCGCGGCTCGCTGGAGCCGCTCCTGTCGCTGCCGGTCACGCGCGGCAGGCTGATCGTCGGCAAGATCCTCGCGGCCTGCCTGTTCATGTCGATCTCGCTGTCCTTGAGCCTGCTGTCGTTCTTCGTCACGCTTAAGTTCCTGCCGCTGCAGAAGATCGGCATGACGCCGAACTTCGGCCCTGAGGTGGTCGTGAGCGCGTTCCTGCTGATGGTGCCCTTCGCGCTGCTCGGCGCGGCATTGATGACGCTGGTCGCGTCGTTCACGCGCAGCTACAAGGAGGCGCAGACCTGGGTCAGCGCCGTGCTGCTGGCGCCTACGCTGCCGATCCTGATCGTCAGCATCCTGCAGGTCCGGCCGAGCACCGAGCTGATGCTCGTGCCGTCGCTCTCCCAGCACCTGCTGCTCAACGGGCTGATCCGCAACGAGCCCGTCAACTGGCTGCACGCCGCCGTGTCGGTCGGCTCGACGCTCGCGCTCGGCGCCCTGCTGACTTACGTCTGCGCGCGCCTGTACCGGCGCGAGGGTTTGCTGGGCTGAGCTGCGCCTGCCCGGCCGCGATCGCCGCCGGGGCAATCACTTGCCGATACAGAACTCCGCGAAGATGCGCCCGAGCAGGTCCTCGCTGGTGACGCGGCCGGTGATCTCGCCGAGCGCCTGCTGGGCGATCTTCAGTTCCTCGGCGAGCAGCTCGCCGGCCCGATCGCGCTCGAGCGCGACGACGCCGCGGTCGAAGTGGCGCCGCGCCTCGTCCAGCGCATCGAGGTGCCGCTGGCGCGCCGTGAAGCTGCCCTCCCCCAGGTCGCCGAGTCCGGCGATCTCCCCGAGCCGGCCGCGCAGCGCGTCGATGCCCTCCCCGGTCTTCGCCGAGATCGCGACGACCGGCACCGGGGCAGCCTCCCGACCGGGCGCTGCGGCCGCCTGGTCCTGCAGCAGGTCGATCTTGTTGCGCACGAGGACGACCGGCACGTCGCGCGGCAACTCCTCGGGCGGCGCGGCCTCCGCCGCGGCGGTCGCGTCGACGATCCACAGCACCGCGTCGGCTCTGCCGAGCGCGGCGCGGGCGCGGCGGATGCCCTCGGCCTCGATGCGATCCGGGTCCTCGCGCAGGCCGGCCGTGTCGACGAGCTCGACGGGCAGCCCGCCGACGTCGATGCGCTCGCGCAGGATATCGCGCGTCGTGCCGGCCACCTCGGTGACGATCGCCGCCTCCTGGCCGGCAAGCCGGTTCAGCAGGCTCGACTTGCCCGCATTCGGACGGCCGACGATGACGACCTGCAGGCCATCGCGCAGCAGGCGGCCGCTCGCGGCCCGGGACACGAGCGCCTCGAACGCCGCGCGCACGGAGCCGATGCGGGCCGCGAGCTCGTCGTCCGACAGGAAGTCGATCTCCTCCTCGGGGAAGTCGATCGCGGCCTCGACGTAGACCCTAAGCAGCGTGAGTTCCTCGGCCAGCTCGTCGACGGCGGCCGAGAACGCGCCGGAGAGCGAGCGCAGCGCGGCCCGCGCGGCCTGCCGCGTGCCGCTGCCGATGAGATCCGCCACGGCCTCCGCCTGCGCGAGGTCCAGCTTGTCGTTCAGGAAGGCCCGACGCGAGAATTCGCCGGGCTCGGCGCGGCGCGCGCCCAGCTCCGTCACCGCGGCGACCAGCGCCGCGACGACGACCGGGCCGCCGTGACCGTGCAGCTCCAGGACATCCTCGCCGGTGAAGGAATGGGGCGCCTCGAACCACAGCGCGATGCCGAAATCGATATCCTCGCCGGCGGCGTCACGAAAGCGGCGCAGCCCGGCCTGCCGCGGCAGCGGCAGGCGGCCGAGCATGCGCTCGCCGATGCCGGCGGCGGCAGGGCCCGAGACGCGCACGATGGCCACGCCGCCGCTGCCGGCTGGTGTGGCCGCGGCAACGATCGTATCTTCGACGTAGGCAGGCTCGGCACTCATTCAAGGCACCGCGGGGGGGAATGGCCATGGCGGGAACCCGGATCAGGTTCGACAACGCGGCGGGCGTGACGCTCGCCGGTATCCTCGACCGCCCGGCCGGGCCGGTTTCGAGCTGTGCGCTGTTCGCGCATTGCTTCACCTGTTCGAAAGACCTGAAGGCGGTGCGCCACCTGGCCGCCTCGCTGAACGCAGCGGGCATTGCCGTGCTGCGCTTCGATTTTACCGGGCTCGGGCAGAGCGAGGGGGAATTCGCCGACACGACCTTCTCCGTCAACGTCGAGGACCTCGTCAGCGCGGCGGGCTGGATGCGGGACAACGCGCTGCCGCCGGCGCTCCTGATCGGGCATTCGCTCGGCGGCGCGGCCGTGCTGGCCGCGGCTGCGTCGATACCGGAGGCGCGAGCGATCGCCACGATCGGCGCACCGTCGACGCCCGCTCACGTGAAAAAGCTGTTCGCGACTGCCGCCGACGAGATCGAGGAGGCCGGTGAGGCGGAGGTCGATCTCGGCGGGCGGCCGTTCACCATCCGCAAGCAGTTCGTCGACGATCTCGGCCGGCACGGCCTGCCCGATTGCATCGGCACGCTGCGCAAACCCCTGCTCGTCATGCATGCACCGCTCGACACCATCGTGTCGATCGACAACGCCGGCGAGATTTTCGCCGCGGCGAAGCACCCGAAGAGCTTCGTAAGCCTCGACGACGCCGACCACCTGCTGTCGCGCGAGGCCGACGCGCGCTACGCGGGCAGGGTGCTGGCCGCCTGGGCGAGCCGCTACACCGTCGGCGACGAGGCTGCCGACGCGGACGCGGACGCGTCGCACGCGGTCGTCGCGCGAACGCCTGCAGGCGGCTTCCGCACCGACCTCGTCGCGTCCGGCCACCGGCTGGTCGCCGACGAGCCCGTGTCCTACGGCGGCAGCGACCTGGGACCGACGCCGTATGACCTGCTGGCGGCCGCGCTCGCGAGCTGCACGACGATGACGATGCAGGTGTACGCGCGCCACAAGAAGCTCGACCTGAAGACGGCCGGGGCGCGGGTCACGCACAGCAAGGTGCACGCGAAAGACTGCGAGGACTGCGAGACGAGCGAGGGCAGGATCGACGAGTTCCGCCGCGAGCTGACGATCGAGGGCGACCTCAGCGAGGAGCAGCGGCAGCGCATCGCCGCGATCGCCGACCGCTGCCCGGTGCATCGCACGCTGCACGGCGAGATCAGGATTCGCACGACCCTGAGCGACTGAGCGGATCGCCCGGCCTAGCTCTTTTTCTTGCGCGCCTTTTTCCCGCCGCTCTTCCTGCGGTCCTCCTCCTCGACGACCCTGTTGATGTGCCACTGCTGCGCAATCGACAGGATCGTGTTGGTCACCCAGTAGAGCACGAGGCCGGACGGGAAGAACGCGAAGAACTCCGTGAACACGATCGGCATGACCTGCATCACGCGCGCCTGCACCGGGTCGGCGGGCGCCGGGTTCAGCTTCTGCTGGAACAGCATCGCCGCACCCATGATGATCGGCAGGATGAAGTAGGGGTCGCGCGTCGACAGGTCCG
>JBFJUJ010000158.1:0-6508 GCA_041624755.1 Woeseia sp.
TCCTTCCCCGGCTTCGAAGGCGCCTTCGCCGTGCTCGCGGCGCCGGAGGGTACCCGCCTCTACCTGTTCGACGAGGATTTCCTCGGCGAGCCCTACGTCGTCTCGGAAGGGCCGGCGCCGCCGTAGCCGCGTGTCCGTCAGGCGCCGCCCCGCGCGCGAGCTCCCCCGAGCCTGCGCCTGAGGCCGGCGAGCAGGCTCTCGGCGCGGCCCAGGTAGGCGCCGCCGAACAGGTTCAGGTGATTGAGCACGTGGTAGAGCTGGTACAGCGGCAGGCGGGTCTCGCTGCCCGGGGCCAGCGGCCAGGCCGCCTCGTAGGCACCGTAGAATTCGGCGCGGAAACCGCCGAACAGCCGCGTCATGGCGAGATCCGTCTCGCGATCGCCGTAGTAGGTCGCGGGATCGAACATGACCGGCTCACCGTTCGAACTCGCCCAGTTGCCGCCCCAGAGATCACCGTGCAGCAGCGAGGGCTCGGGCTCGTAGTCCGCGAACAGGTGCTCCAGGCGCTCGGCAACGTACAGCCCGTCATCCTGCAGCCGGCCGCGGTAGCCCGCGCCGGCCGCGAGCCCGAGCTGGTGCTCCAGGCGCTGCTCGCGGAAAAACCCGATCCAGTCGTCCGACGCCGGGTTCGGCTGCGGCGTGCTGCCGATCGTATTGTCGCGATGCCAGCCGAAGCTGTCCCCCTGCCTGCGATGCAGCGCGGCCAGCGCCGTGCCGAAAGCCCGGTTCGCGGCGGCGTCGGGCGGTGACAGCGGCAGGAATTCGAGCGCGAGGAAGGCCGTGCCGCCGGCAACGTCGGCCGCGAGCGCCCGCGGCACGCGCACGGCTTCGGCAGCGGCGAGTTCCGCCAGCGCCTGTTGTTCCGCGGTGAACATCGGCAGCGCGTCCGGCGGGCCGGTCTTGACGAACAGCGCGCCGTCGTCGCTTTCGAGCTTCCACGCGGCGCTGATGTCGCCGCCGGACAGCGGCCGCGCCGCGGGCCGCGCGGCGATGCCCGAGGCCGCGAGGCGGTCGACGATCGCGGGCCAGTCAGGCACGGGGGCCGGTGCGGCCTAGAACAGGTCCGCGACCCGCTCCGCCTGCCGGCGCAGCGCGGTGCCGAAATCGGCGCGGTCGAACAGCGCGTTGATCGCGCCGAGCGAGGGCGGCTGCGGCGCGAGCCCGCAGGACGGCTGCTCGACCGGCGCGTTGCAGGCGATGCCGGTGAGCTGCCTCGCCAGCATGGCCGCGTCGCGATGCAGGGCGAGCTTCGCGCCGAGCGTCTTCGCGCCGCGCACGGTGACCTCGTGGACGCTGTCGAGGTTGTCGTAGATCGCCTCCAGCGAACCGAAATGCTCGAGCAGCGCGGCGGCGGTCTTCTTGCCGACGCCGGGAACGCCCGGGATGTTGTCGACCGAGTCGCCGGTGAGCGCGAGGTAGTCCGCGATCTGCTCCGGCCACACGCCGAAGACTTCCGGGATCTGCTCGTAGCGCAGCTGGCCGCGCCCGGCGAAGTCCCAGAATACGTCCTCCTGCGCGACGAGCTGCGCCAGGTCCTTGTCGCGGCTGACGATGGTCGACGGCAGCCCGTTCTCGCGGCCGCTCATGACCAGGGAACCGATCAGGTCGTCCGCCTCGTAGACCGAGTGACCGCACTCGACGATACCGAGCGCGCGCGTGAATTCGCGGCACAGCGCGAACTGCCGCTCCAGCTCCGGCGGCGCCGGCTCGCGGTTGGCCTTGTAAGCGGGGTAGATATCGTTGCGAAAGGACGTGGTCAGGCTCTCGTCGAACAGCACCGCGACGTGTGCGGGCCGCACCCGCTCGAGGAAATCGCTCAAGAATCGGCAATAGCCGTAGAACGCGTTGACCGGGTTGCCGTCGCGGTCGCGCATGTCGTCCGGCATCGAGAACCAGGCGCGGAACACGTAGACGCTGCCGTCGATGAGGTACTGCATGGCCGGAGTATACAGTCCGGGGACAGCGACCGGATTCAGCGCAGCTCGTCGAAGATGCTGGCGCCCTCGGCCAGGTGGTCGGAGAGGCGAGCGTGCAGCGGACTGGAGCGCGGGATGTGCGCCAGCAGGTACTGCATCTGGTCGGCGAGGACCCGGCGGCCCTTGAGGTAGATGTACTCGGCGTAGGTCGGCGTGAACGGCACCGCGATGAGCTGCATCTGCGCCTGCTCCGGCGTCCGGCCGCCCTTGTGGTTATTGCAGCGGCGGCAGGCGGTCGCGACGTTGTTCCAGACGTCCGTGCCTCCCTGCGACAGCGGCGTGATGTGGTCGCGCGTCAGCTCGCGCGTCGGGAAGCGCAGCGCGCAGTACAGGCAGAGGTTCGCGTCGCGCTTGAACAGCGTGCGGTTGTTGAGCGGCGGAGTGTAGCGCTCGTGCACCCAGGCATGGCCCTGGCTGGTGCCGTGGGTCGCGATGATCGAGTTGACGTCGACGCGGCTCTGCCGACCGGTCAGCGCGGAACAGCCGCCGCAGATAGTGTACAGGCGCGTGCCGCAGGCATAGGCGACCTGCTCCGTGTGGTACAGGCGCACCGCCTCGCGGTAGTCGATCCACTCGAGGGGCATCCCGGACACATCGGTGCGCAGGACCTGCTGCGAGATCTCCGACGCAGCGCCGTACAGCATCTGTCTCCACCTCTTGCGGCCTTGAGCGGCCTTGCGGTCAAGTTTGCAGGAGCCACCACAAAAATCAATCGTTCCGGCCGCAAAAATCGAAGGTATCGCCGGGCGAGCGCTGTTTGCGATCCTCGTGCGCTATGTCATTATGCGCGACGGTTCTTTACGCACGCGTTACCGCGGCATCCCGAAAGCCCGGCCGGAGCGCCCGGCCGCCGCGGCGAGAATGGCGAAGCGAATGAGCCCGACATCCCCCTGATCACTCGACGGAGACCTCGACAATGCCGTTCACGGTTGGCGTGCTGAAAGAAAGGCACGAGGGCGAGACGCGCGTCGCCCTCACCCCGGAGATCACCGGCAAACTTGCGAAACTCGGCGTCGAGGTGATCGTCGAGCGCGGCGCCGGCGAGGGCGCGCAGATCCTGGACGAGGACTACGGCGACGTCAGGCTCGGCGATGCGAAAGACGTGCTCGCGGGCTGCGACCTGCTCTTCACGGTGCAGCCGCCGTCGGCCGACACGGTCGGCGAGCTGAAGGACGGCGCACTGGTGGCCGGCATCCTGCACGGTCACCTCAACAGGGGCCTGGTCGAGAAGCTCGCCGCGCAGAAACGCACGGCATTCGCAATGGAGCTGATCCCGCGCATCTCGCGCGCGCAGAGCATGGACGTGCTGTCGTCGCAGGCCGCCGCGGCGGGCTACCAGGCGGTCCTCATCGGCGCCATCACGCTGGACAAGTTCTTCCCGATGCTGACGACCGCGGCGGGCACGATACGCCCGGCGCAGGTGCTGGTGATCGGCGCCGGCGTCGCCGGCCTGCAGGCGATCGCGACGGCGAAACGGCTCGGCGCGATCGTCAAGGGCTACGACGTGCGCAGCGCCACCAAGGAGCAGGTTGAGTCGCTCGGCGCGAAGTTCGTCGACACCGGCGTCTCGGCCGAGGGCGAGGGCGGCTACGCGCGCGAGCTGACGGACGAGGAGAAGGCGAAGCAGCAGGAAGCGCTCGACAAGGAGATTGCCGCGTCCGACGTCGTCGTGACGACCGCGGCCATCCCGGGCCGCAGGGCGCCGCGCATCATCTCGAAGGCTGCCGTCGAGGCGATGAAGCCGGGCGCCGTGATCGTCGACCTCGCCGCCGAGACCGGCGGCAACTGCGAGCTCACCGTCGCTGGCGAGACGACCGTGCACAACAAGGTCAAGATAGTCGGCCCGGAAAACCTGCCCGCGCAGCTCGGCCGGCACGCGAGCGAGATGTACGCGCGCAATCTCTTCAACTTCATCTCGCCGGGCATCAAGGACGGCGAGCTCGAGATCGACTGGGAAGACGAGGTCTTCGCGAAATCGGCGCTGACGCGGGACGGGGAGATCGTCCACGAGCCGACACGCGAGCAGCTCGGCTAGCCTGCATTATTCATGAAGGCGGAGCGGAGCGCGATTAAGGATTTGAAATGACAAACGAAACGGCGAACGAGGCTGGACACAGGCTGCAGGCGCGCTCTGCGCCTATCGGGCCCGTGGCGGCCCGTGGCGGCGCATTGCTTGCTCTTCCCTCAAGGCATGGCTACGGCCATGCCTTTCAGTCCAGAGCGGCGCACTGCACTCGCCACGAACCGCCACGACCCCGATCCTTCATGAATAATGCAGGCAACGGAGCCCCCTGATGATCGACGGATTCATCGCACTCTATATCTTCATGCTGGCCGCATTCGTCGGCCACGAGGTGATCGGCCGCGTACCGGTGATCCTGCACACGCCGCTGATGTCGGGCTCGAACTTCGTGCACGGCATCGTGCTGGTCGGCGCGATGGTCGCGCTGGGAAGGGCCGACACGACGCTCGAGCTGGTCATAGGCTTCGTCGGCGTCGTGCTCGGCGCCGGTAACGCGGTCGGCGGCTATGTCGTCACCGAGCGCATGCTCGAGATGTTCAAGAGCAGCAAGGAGGACGGCAAATGATCGACGCGTTCTCCGTCCGCGGGCTCATCGAGGCGAGCTATTTCGTCGCGGCCATCCTGTTCATCTTCGGCCTGAAGCGCATGAGCTCGCCGAAGACGGCGCGCGGCGGCATCATCTGGGCCGGCGCCGGCATGGTCGTCGCCTCGCTGATCACCTTCCTCTATCCCGGCATGGGCAACTACGGGCTCATGCTCGTCGCGATCGCGGTCGGCGGCATCCTCGCCTGGTGGAGCGGCAAGCGCGTCGCGATGACCGACATGCCGCAGATGATCGCGCTGTACAACGGCATGGGCGGCGGCGCGGCGGCGGCCATCGCCGCGGTCGAGCTGTTCGGCGGCGAAGACCACGGCATGGTCTTCGGCGTGCTGGCCGTGCTCGGCGGCCTGATCGGTGCCGTGTCGTTCTCCGGCAGCCTGGTCGCGTTCGCGAAGCTGCAGGGCCTGATGAAGAGGACGATCCGCTTCGGCGGGCAGCAGTGGCTGAACCTCGCGCTGCTGGTCGTCACGGTGGGCTTCGCCGGCGTCATCGTCGTCCAGCACAGTGGCGTCAACGTCGTCACGGTGTTCTTCCTGCTCGCGCTTCTGCTCGGCATCACGATGACGCTGCCGATCGGCGGCGCCGACATGCCGGTCGTGATTTCGCTGTACAACGCGCTGACCGGCCTCGCGGTCGCCTTCGAGGGCTTCGTGCTGCAGAACGCGGCGATGATCATCGCTGGCACCGTCGTCGGCGCGGCCGGTACGCTGCTGACGCAGCTCATGGCGAAGGCGATGAACCGCTCGCTCGCGAACGTGCTGTTCGCCGGCTTCGGCGACGTCGCGGTCGAGGCCGCCGAGGGTCCGCAGGGCAGCATGAAGCCGATCGAGGCGAACGACGTCGGCGTCATGATGGCGTTCGCGAACAAGGTGCTGATCGTGCCGGGCTACGGCATGGCCGTGGCGCAGGCGCAGCACAAGGTCTGGGAGCTCGCCCAGCTCCTGATCGAGCGCGGCGTGTCGGTGAAATTCGCGATCCACCCGGTCGCGGGCCGCATGCCGGGCCACATGAACGTGCTGCTCGCCGAGGCAGGCGTGCCCTACGACATCATTTTCGACGAAGGCGAGATCAATCCCGAGTTCCCGCAGGCCGACGTCGCGCTGATCATCGGCGCCAACGACGTCGTCAACCCGTCGGCCCGCAACGACACCTCGAGTCCGATCTACGGCATGCCGATCCTGAACGCCGACAAGGCGAAGAACGTCATCGTCATCAAGCGCGGCCAGGGCACCGGCTTCTCCGGCATCGAGAACGCGCTGTTCTTCCTGGACAACACCCGCATGCTGTACGGCGACGGGCAGAAGATGGCGGCGGAGCTGATCCAGGCGGTGAAGGAGTTCTAGGCAGCAGGGCCGGGGACTTTTTGTCACAGCCCGCCTGGATGAAAACTTTCGCCATAGTTCTCAAGACATCGGCGATCATCCTGGCATGTAGCGCCGCGCACGCCAGTCCGCACTGGTATCTCGAGGACCGCACGTGGTGCCTCTCCCGGCCGCCGGCCGGCACCGTCGCTGCAAGGCTCTTGAACCGCTGCCGCTTCCCCGACGGCATTGCCGTGCCCGAGTTCGGCTATGCCGGCTGGAGCGAGATCGGGAGCGAAGCCCACGCTCCCGCGGGAGCTTTTTTGTCCGTGGCGGAAAACTCGGTCGGGGAACGGTCGCCGCCCGTCTACTGGCACTGACCAGCCGGTCGCCGGTGTCGTGAATACTACGTATTCCCGGTATCGGCTTCCGGCTGAGATCATCGCCAGCAGAATGGATACGACAGCCCGGTTCGATCCCGACTTCCTGCGCCGCTACGACAGGCCCGGCCCGCGCTACACGTCGTACCCGACCGCGCCGCAGTTCCACGAGGGCTTCGATGAAGCCACGCTGCGCCGGCACGCGCTGGAGAGCAACGAGGCAGCGA
>JBFJUJ010000159.1:0-6495 GCA_041624755.1 Woeseia sp.
CCAGCCGGCTGAAATCCGTGCGCAGCGCCGTCGGCGACACGGGCTCGGCGCAGCGCGTCATCAAGACCGTGCACGGCCGCGGCTACCGCTTCGTTGCCGAACTCACGGACGACCCGGGTTATGCAGCCGCGATTCGGCCACGCCCGGCAACGACATCCGGCCCGCCGCGGGCGTCGGCCATCGGTCGCGACACGGAACTCGGCAAGCTGTCGCGCTGGCTCGATCGCTCGTTCGGCGGCGAACGCGCCGTGGTCCTGATCTCCGGCGAAGCCGGCGTCGGCAAGACGACGCTGACGCGAGCGTTTCTCCATGCAGCGAGCACGCAGGCGGACGTCTTCCTGATGCACGGCCAGTGCGTCAATCAGCGCGGCGCAAGCGAAGCCTACCTGCCGCTGCTCGAGGCAATCGGCCGGGCCGGCCAGCAGGACGCCGCCGTTCGCGACCTCATCGTTCGCCACGCGCAGGCGTGGCTGGCTCAGCTGCCAGCGCTTGCGGACGGCTCCGGCCCGATGCCCGAAGACCTCGCCTACGGCGTCACCGCCGGGCGCATGCTGCGCGAGCTGTCGGAGCTGCTCAATACGATGGCGGCAAAGCGGAATGTCATTCTCGTGCTGGAAGACATGCACTGGTCGGATCCGTCGACGACGGACTGGCTCGAATACTACGCGCGGCGCAACGACCCGGCCCGCCTGATGCTGATCACGACCTACCGGCCGGATGCATCGTGCGTTGCGGTTTGCCGCGAGCTGGCGACGCGCGGCTATGCGCATCACCTGTCACTCGAAGCGATCGAAGAGGCCTACATCAGCGATTACCTCAACCACCGCCTCGATCATCCGCCGACACCGGCGCTGGCGGCATTGACGTTCCGGCGCACGGGCGGATTTCCGCTGTTCATCGACACGCTGGTCGATCACTGGCTCGAGAACGGCCTCATCAGGCGTGCCGACGGCCATTGGGCCGCCGCAGGCGACGATGGCGCGCTGCTGGCCGACGTGCCGGAAAACCTCATGCAGCTCATCGAGCAGCAATTGCTCGCCCTGAACGACGAGCAGCGTGAGCTTTTCGAGACGGCCGCCCTGGCGGGATCGCCCTTCGCTGCCGCCTCCGTTGCATACGCGCTCGACAAGCCCGAAGAAGGCATCGAATCGATGCTGGCGCACGAAGCGCGTCTCGGGCGAATCGTTCGCAATGCGGGTGAAGATCGCTGGCCGGACGGCACGATCACGTCGACATTCGAATTCCGGCACGAGCTCTACCGCGACGCGTTGGCCGACTGCGTTGCCGCGGCGCGACGCGCTCGCCTGCACCTTGCGTTCGGCGAGCGCCTGGAACGCGCCTACGGCGACGAGACCGGCCCGGTTGCCGGCGAGATCGCCGATCATTTCGCCCGTGCGCACGAGGCCGGGCGCGCGCTGAAATACTTCTACCCGGCTGCGCTTGTTACATTCAATCGCTCGGCCTACCGCGAGGCGGTCGCGATGGTCGACAGGGCACTGGCCCTCATCGACACGCTGCCGGAGTCAGAACAAACCTGGCGCATAGAGCGCGACCTGCAGCTGCTGCGTGCCAGTGCCTGGATCTTTCTCGAGGGTTGGTCGTCGGGGCGCGTCGAGGAATCCTACTTCCGGGCCAGGGAGCTTGCGGAAAAACTCGAGCTGGAGGCGAACGCACCGGAAATTTACGGGATCGCTGCCATGTACGAAAACCGCGGCAGCTATTCACGGTCGCAGGCCGTCATCGAGGCGCTGATGCAGCGCAGTTCGGACCTCGGGCTCGAAGCGCACGAGCTGCTGGCCTGCTCGCTCTTTCACCAGGGACGATTCGATCAGTCCAGGAGCAGCGCCGACCGCGCCACCCGGAACTACGACCCCGGCGAGATCAGCGCCATTCTCGCCCGCTACGGCGAGAATCCGGGCGTCGCGTCGCACAACTGGGCGGCGCTGAGCCTGCACTTCATGGGTTACCCGGAATCCGCGCTGCAGCGATCCGACCAGGCGCTGGAACTCGCCGTCGGCCACACCTACAGCAGCTGCTCGGCGCTGACCCTGCGTGCTTTCCTGCACCAGTTCCGGAACGAACCGGCAGAGTCGCTGTCCTGGTCGGAGCGCGCGCAGGAGATCGCCGGGAAGCAGGGATTCGCCTATCGCGTTGCGCAGATCCTGATCGTCGCCGGCTGGGCGCGCGGCCGGCTTGCCGCAGCGGCGGAACGGGAGGATGCGCTGGAATCCATCGACGAAGGCATGTGCAGTCTGGCGATGATGGGTTCGGAGATGGACCTGCCGCATCACCTCACGCTGAAGTCGGACCTGCTCGCCCACATGGGCAGGCTCGACGATGCGCTCGAAGCCCAGCGGCAGGCAATAAAGGCAAACCCGAAAGGCCGGGCATTCTTCTACGAAGCCGAAATGCTGCGCCATTACGCGGAACTGCTGCTCGAGCAGGATCCGGGCAACAGGAGACAGGCGGACGAGCTGCTGACCAGGTCGCTCGAGATCGCCCGGGACCAGGGTGCAAGGATGCTCGAACTGAAAACCTGCATCACGCGCTGCGAGATCGCCAATGGAGACGACCCGGCGAAGAAGAAGGACCTGGAGAAGGTCCTGGCCGATCTCGACGAAGGCCACGATACGCCGGACTGGCAGGCCGCGCGGGCCTGCGCCTGACCGACCGGCACGCGCAGGCGCGTGCCGGTCATTACCACGCGACTGGCCCGCATCCGCGCTAGTCGACGACCGGCAGTACGCTGGGGACGGATTCGGGTACCAGGTAGTCGAGCGCTGCCGCCCGGCTGTCGGTCAGGCTTTCCAGGAACGCGACGAGGTCTTCGACCTGCCCGTCCGTCAGCGCGACCGGCCGCAGCTCGTTCGCCGCGGCGATCCTGCCGCGCAGGCTGTCGCTTTGCTGTACCCACGTGTCGCTCAGCCGGAATCCGTCCTGGCGCACGTCGCTCAGCCAGGACTGCTCGAAGTCCGGACCGTTCGCAGTCAGCTCCAGCACGCCGCCGAGGGGTGGTAGCAGGTCGTCCTGCGGCCGGTAAGCGTGAAGCGAGCGCACCGGGTCGAGATGATGACGCACGACGGCTTCGAGCGACGTGTAGGCGCCGGCGTGTCCGTACGGGCCGGTCAGCGCCACGTTGCGCAGGCTGGGCGTGCGGAACTTGTAGCGGTCCTCGGTGCGGAACGTGACGCGGCCGCGACCGTAGTCCTCCAGCGCCAGCTTCAGCCCGGTCGCGCGCCAGAACTCCCCGTCGTAGCCATCACCTTTTCCGGGCCCGATCTGCGGCATCGCGATCGCGTGGAAATCGTGATCCGTCTGGAACTTGCCGGAGTGGCAGCGGCTGCAGCCGGCCTTCCCGTAGAAAAGACCGAGCCCGCGCTTCGCGCTGCGCGACAGGCGGTCTGCATCACCGCGCAGGTAGGCGTCGAACGCGCTGTTGTCGGCACGGAATTCCCTGACCTCGAATGCAGCTATGGCGTTCGCGGCGAGGACGTAGGTGATGTCCTCCCTGTCCCTCACCTGTGCGGGAAAAGCCCTGCGGAACAGCTCTACATACTCGTCGATACCCTGCAGCCGTTCGGCGAGCAGCTGCCAGGCGCCGCCCCGGCCGGCCGCGTTGTTCTCGAACACGGCGTCGGCGATTCGATTCTCGCCCTTGTTCCCGGCCATCTCCGCCGGGGACGTCACCGGGAACAACGCCTGCGCCGCGAGCACGTTGTCGAGGCCGGCCGGCAGTTTCCATTTCGCCGGCGTAATGAACCCGCCGGCGTAGTCGACGTCGGGGTCGGCCTCGACGCGGCCATCGTGAAACAGGCGCACGAATTCGCGGGCACCGAGATTGAACAGGCCCGGCGAATTGCGCGGCACGCGGCCGTGTACGGCCTGCTCGGCGTAACGGCCCGGTCGGCGCGCCAGGCCCAGGCCGGTCGGCCCTTCGCCGAGCGGCAAAGCCAGCCCGTCTCCGGACGCAAGGGACGGATGATGGCAGGTCGCGCAGGAAATGTTGCGGTTACCGCTCAGTATCTTGTCGAAGAACAGCAGCCGGCCGAGCGCAACCTTGTCGGGGTCCGGCGCGCCGTTGTCGTAGTAGTCGCTGTCGGCAACCGGCTGCGGCAGGGCCGGCCCGGCTGCCAGGGCGCAGGTCGCGAAGACCTGCGCCCCGGCGACAGCCGTGGCGGTCAGTGTTGCCAGCAAGCTCGTTGTCGGTTTCATGAGTCAACCCTCCTCAGATGCCTGCGCGCGGCGGCAACATGACGAACAGCGGGATGTGCGCGTCGCTGCCGAATTCACCGGGATGCCCGCCGTAGGTCTTGCCGTCGCTGTGCCAGTTGATTGCGAGCATCGATGTCGTCCAGACGTCCGACATCTGCAGGCACGGCGTGAAGCGGTGCTCGAACGACGCATTGCCGTCGCTATCGGCGACGAACACGCTCTCCGACCCGTCTCGCGCGCCCAGCGGCAGATCCAGCGTGCCGGTGAACGGCACGGGCGGAGGGATAGCCATGAAAGCGTGCCACATCGTATACACGCCATTCGGCACCAGGCCGGTGAAGCTCACGTCGAGGTTTCCCTGCCCGTTCTCACAGGTGTACGTGCCCTTGCCGGCGTGCCGCAGCCACTCGCCCAGCGTCAGGCCGAGGGGCTCGCCCCTGGGATGCGGGCCTATCGCTTCATCGCTGAACGGATTGTGCGGAACGGGCACCGCCGACTTGTAGAGCGGCGCGTCCATGTCGTGGTCGCCGTTGGTGACGCGATAGACCTCGCCGCTGCCCGGCTGCCGCTCGATGAACACGTCCTGCTCCGGCAGGCCCTCGTCGAGATGCGTCTTGAACGACAGCCGGACGGCGACCCTGCCGGGGTCATCGGCCGCCGACGGCGCGGTCTCTGCCTGCGCAGCGACGATTGCGGCCACCAGCAGTCCGTGAAACGGCATTGCTATCAGTGTGTTGCGATACTTCGTAAACATGTCGGCCTCCATCCGGTTCCCGTCGAACTGGTGGACAAGTCTCGACCGACGGCGCATTCGCCGCTTGACCGGCTTTTGACACTTTCATGACTTTTTCCTGACCCGCCGGCACGGAAAAACCACGCATTGACCACGCCGGCGTCAAGCCCGCGAATCGCCATCGACCGACACTCATCGCCCATCGGCGGTGCGCTGTTGCCGCCTCGAACGATCGAGAGAGGTCTCATGCGATGGGTGTCGAGCAGCAGAACGGCTATTCACCGACGGCGAAGCTGCTTCACTGGGTTTCGGCGGCGGTCATCCTGTGGGCCACCTCCAGCGGGCTCTTTGCCGCGGCCTTCGCCGACGAGGCGGTGCGTGCCTGGCTGGCGTCGCTCAACGTCTCCTTGACGACGCTCTTCGTGCCGGTGTTCGCGCTTCGCGTCGTCTGCCGGCTGCTCGCGAAGCCGCCGGCTGCACCGCATCTGTCGCCCGCTATGCGCCGATCAGCACGGCTCGGTCATGCCGCGCTGTACGTGCTGACCGGCATCGTGCTCGCGTCCGGCGTACTGATGATGCGGCAGGACATCGACGTCTTCGAGTGGGTATCGCTCCCGCGGCCGCTCCGGAACGCCGCGCTGAACCGCCTGTTCGGCGGCGTGCACCGGGTGGCGAGTGTCTGCCTTGCCGTCCTCGTTCTCGGCCACGTCCTGGCCGTGGTCCGGCACGAACGCAGAGGTACGCCGGTCCTGCAACGCATGCTCTGGTCGGGCAGCCGCAGCGCGTCTCGAGCGGAACGGCTCGAGCCTGCAAACCGGCTGACGGAAGGGCCGGCGCGCGATTCGGGCGGCCACGCGCTCTTTTCCCACGGGGACACGGGCGCGGCCCACGTGCTCGCGCACCGCCTGGCCGATGCCGGCCGCGCAGACGACGGCTACCGCATGCTCGGCGCATGGCTCGAGGGCCGGCGCGGCTCGGGCAGCGAGTGGGTCCACCTGCAGTTCCACATGGCCGTGTTCGAGCTGGCAGTCGGCCGATGGGACGATGCCTGCGCGCGCTTCCACAGGCACATCCTGCCAGCGGCGGCCGCCGGCGACGATGCGTTGACCGACGCACCGGGCCTGCTGTGGCGCCTGATGCTCGCCGCGTCGCGACCCGTCCGGCTGCCGTGGAACGTACTGCGACGAACCGCGTTGCGGCGGCTCGGTAACACGGGCGACTCGTACGTGGAGCTGCACAACGTGCTCGCGCTCGCGGGCAGCGGCGACGTCGCCAGCATCGACCGTTGGCTGGATTCGATGCGGCCGTCGGACAGGCCGGGCGACCGGTTCCTGCTACGCAATGCCGCGCTGGCACTGCGCGCTTTTGCGACGCGCGACTACCAGCGCGCTGCCGACTTGCTGGACACCGTCGTGCCGCGGCTGCATGTGCTCGGCGGCAGCCGCGAGCAGAACCGGCTCTTCGAGGATATCGCCGACGAGAGCCGGCGCCGGGCGCTTGGAGGCAGACGACGGCAGGCGCTGCGCAGTAGCGGATACAGCCGCGTTGCA
>JBFJUJ010000160.1:0-6309 GCA_041624755.1 Woeseia sp.
CTCGGCGAAGGAGACCGCGTCGAAATCGAGGGACGGGCCGGGAGCAACCGCCTATTGCTGATTGCCGGCCGCGCACTCGACGAGCCGGTGGCGCGCAGCGGCCCGTTCGTCATGAACACACGCGACGAGCTGCTGGAGGCCTACCGGGACTTCCAGTCCGGGCGATTCTGAGCGGCGGGGCGCCTGTCGCCCTGCGCTCTCTCTAGCGCTCGCCCAGGCGGCTGCGCACGACCGGTTCCAGCGACGTGAGCCCGGCGGCCCGGCCCGCCGCCAGCGCCTCCTCGGTGGTCGCTCCCGCGGCCTTCGCCCGCAGCGCGAACAGCGCGCCGACGCGGTTCCCGCTCGCGCAGTGCAGCAACACCGGCCCGTCAAGGCCCGCGAGTATCTCGTCGAGTTCGGCGGCCTTGTCCCAGCTGACGTCGTCCGGCCCGGCGACGGGGAGCGCATGGTAGCTGAGGCCCAGTGCCCGGGCCGTGCCGGCCTCGTCGAAGCCGCGCGACTCCCCCGGCGTGCGCAGATCGACGACCGCCGTGTAGCCTGCCGCGGCGATGGCACTGAGCGTCGCGGCATCCGGCTGGCCCGTCGCGAGGTAGCCACTCGCGGGCAACACGGAGGGGTCGCGACGGAGCTCTGCGGGCGGGATCGCCGTGACGGCGGGCGGCAGCGGCGGCGACGCGGGCTGCGCGCAGCCCGCCAGCAGCGCGCAGCCGGCGAGGAGTATTCCGGTCACCAGAGACCGGCGCATGCTCAGTCCGCGAGCGTCGTAACAGCCGGTATCTCGATGCCACGTTCGGTAAACATGACGGATATGGAGACACGGTCGATCAGCTCGCTCAGGCTCTGCATCAGGTTCTTGACGGCACGGCCCTGCTCCGCCGACGCCGGCTCGTCCTGCTGCGCCGTGACGGCATCGCCAATGAACGAGTAGTAGCGCGCTGCGTCCATGTGCATCGAGAACAGCGGCGGCGGCTCGCCGGCTTTCGCGGACAGCATGCCGCCGACCTGCTGCTCGCCGCGCTGGCCGACGGCAAGCGCGATGGCGCCGTCGGAGAGCGCGAGCCAGGCGGCCTCGATCGGCGGCTGCAACTGCGGCGACTCGAAGCGCACGGGCTTGCCGTCGGCCTGCAGGTTGAGCGCCGCAAGCTCGGGACTGAACATCGTCCCCATCGCGAGCAGCCCGGGCGCATTGTCGCTGGCCAGCAGCAGTCGCAGGTCGATCGACGTCGGCGGCTGCTTCCTGGCGAGATCGAGACCCTCGACGCCGTCGACGATGGCGAGGAAACCCTTGAAACCGTAGACGATCGGAGGCACCGGCTGCTCGAGCGCGGCACGGCCCTGCGCAACGCCCGCCTGCATGCCGCCGAGCAGCTCGCAGCGGAAGGGATTCTCGTCCATCGCGTCGAGACGCGCCTCGTAGAATTCCCGCGCGGCGAGCAGGTCGATGCTCATGCCGAAGGACACCAGGCCGCCGTGGTCGATGCCGAGGCCGGGAACCGCGGCGGTGAGCTTCGAGAGCCCTGCAGCGATGTCGCTGCGCAGCTCGAGCACCGTGTTCGAGGTCATGCGCTCGGCGTTGTATTCGGTATAGCCGGTAACGAGGCGCGGCGCGATGGCGGCCAGGCCCCGCATCTCCTCCCTGCACACGTCGCTCAGCGCGGCCGCGTCGTAATCGGCCAGCGCCAGCACCTCGGCGTTGATGCCCGACGGCGCATCGAGGAAGGTGCCCGCGAGCCGCTCGATGTCGACGAAGCCCGCGCCGTTCGCGGTGTAGCCATATTTCCCGGCGATGTCCGCGAGCGCACCCGACTCGGCGATGGACCGGGTGGGCTTCGTCAGCCCGAGCACCGTGCGCAGACCGTCCTCGCTGAGGCTGGTCGGCACGAGCGACGCAACCATCTGTTCGTCCACGATGGCGATGACGACTCGCGCTTCGTCGTCGCCGACGTAGCGGTACGTGACCCGATCGAGCGTCGCGCTCTGCATCTCGGTGCCCGCTTCCGTTTCGAGCTCCGCGAGCGTCTTTTCGAAGGCCGCGACGTCCGCGAGCGTAATGCGCAGCACCGGCAGCAGGCCGGCACCGTAGAGCGCCACTTCGGAATCGCGGCTCAGCCCGGCCTCCTTCATGCCCTCCGCGGAGAACATGCCCAGCAGGTGGTCGACGACGGCAATGATGCGCTCGGCGCTCTCCTCATCGATGTCGGGCCCGCCGCTGGCGGAATCCCCGGCGGCCTCGTCGGCCGCCTGTTCGAGCCTGTCCTGCTCCAGGCCCTCGCGCAGCGTGACGCTGATCAGGTCGCGATAGGCATCCAGGAGCTTGTCGAGGCGCGGCTCGATCTTCTCGTAGACGTCGTCGGGCGCGGGTTCGAGGGCGGCGAACAGGTAGGGGGTGTCAGCGTCTACGTAGCGCAGGACGACGTAATCGCCGCCCATTTCCGCTGGCGGTTCCGTTTTTTTCCCGCAGCCGCCGAGCGCTGCGAGCAGGGTCAACGACAGCAGGGTTGCTGCCTTCGCGAGTCGATGCATGATGCCGATTTCCAACAGTCGTGAACGGATGCCGCCTCCCGGGGAGTCCGGCGCAGGGGGCGAAGGATACCGGCAGAACGCTCCGGCATCGAGTCTCCGGGCAAATTGCCGCCCCGTGCGGCGCAACGACGGAGCGGCGTCGCGCGCTGCCTACTTGACGCGGGTCAGCGCCGGCTGCGCGTCCGGGCGCTGGCCGAGCGCATCCAGGTACATGCCGCGCACCTCCGCGACGTGCCGGTCGACGGTCTCGGGCCGCCAGGCGCCGGTCGCGACCGGCGGCAGCACGTCGACCCGCACCGCGGTCGGGTGCACGAAGAAGCCGCCTTTCGGCAGCACGTCGCTCGCGTTGTGGATCACGATCGGCACGATCGGCACGCCTGCCTGCATCGCGATGTGGAACGGGCCCTTCTTGAAGGGGCCCAGCCGGTCGCTCAAGCTTCGCGTGCCCTCCGGGGCGATCGCGAGCGACAGGCCCGAGCGCAGCGAGCGGACTACCGGCCGCAGAGCCTCGATGGCCTTGTCGTGGTTGCTGCGGTCGACGAACACCGTGTCGGCGATGCGGAATACCGGGCCCATCAGCGGGTTGAGCGCGATCTCCTGCTTGGCGATCGCGTTGAAGTTCCGCCGCAGCAGTTTCGCGATGATCAGCACGTCGATTGCGCTCTGGTGATTGAACAGGAATACGGCCGGGCGCTCTACCCACAGGTACTGCTCGCCGCGCACCTGCACGTCGATGCCGGCCAGCGCGCTGCCGAATTCGCCCCAGGTGGTGACCGCCAGGTTCACTGCGTCGCGCCGCGAGCGGTTCAGGAGCCACGTCGGCACGATCGACAGGGCCGCCGACAGGAAGGCGCCGTACACCAGGCCGGTGCGCACGAACTCCTTGATGCCGGGGAAGCCGCGGCTGTCGAAGTCGCGCACCGGCCAGTCGCGGCGATGCGCGACTTCGCGCAGCGCCGGTTCCGGGTTGAGAGGCCGCGGTCGGCCGACAACCTCGAGCAGCGGCAGATCCTCGAGGCCGTCGCTGTAGAACCAGCAGTCGGCCAGGTCGACGCCGCGCGCGCCCGCGAAGCGCTGCGCCGCGTCGAGCTTGCCGCTCGCATAGACCACCGGCGGGACGATCTCCCCGGTGAAGCGCTCGTTCTCGACCGCGAAGTGGTTGCAGAGTACGTGCTCGATGCCGAATTCGCGCGCGACCGGGCCAATCTGGTAGGGCGTCGCCGAGGACAGGATGACGACGGTATGGCCGCGCGCCTGGTGCGCCCGCAGCAGCGCGCGCGACTCCGGGTAGACGGCGCCGGCCAGGTGTTTGACGAACACGCGTTCGCCGAGCTCGATGAATTCCTGCTCGGGCACGCCGGCGAGAGTCTCGGCCGCCTCCGCGAGCAGCAGCGCATAGTCGCTGCCGCTGATGCCGTGCCCGACGAGCGACAGGAACTGGCCGATCGCCTCGTGGGCCTTCAGCTTGCCGCTGGTGAAGCGCTCGCGGAACAGCGAGGCGATCGAGAAACCGAAGATCAGCGTGCCGTCGAAGTCGAAGAATGCGATGGAGCCGGGCCCCGCCGGGCTGCGGCGGACGTCGCGGGTCAGGGCGGCATGCGCCGGCAGATGTGTCGATTCGCTGTCCATTTTCCGTCTCCGGCCCGCGCTCCCCGGCGCCCCGTCTCCAGGCCCAGGCCCGAGCTTACCGCAGTCGGGCCGCCCGGCCCCAGTTGCGGCGTATCAATTGCCGGTGGCGGACTCTATAATCCGCGCCCTGCCGCGCCCCGCCTGCCCGATTCATGACCGAGATCCGCAAACTCCGCAATATCGCCATTATCGCGCATGTCGATCATGGCAAGACGACGCTCGTCGACCAGCTCCTGCAGCAGTCCGGCACGCTGGGCGAGCGGGCGGCCGTGCCCGAGCGGGTCATGGACTCGAACGACCTCGAGCGCGAGCGCGGCATCACGATTCTCGCCAAGAACACGGCGATCCGCTGGCGCGACTACCGCATCAACATCGTCGATACGCCGGGGCACGCCGACTTCGGCGGCGAGGTCGAGCGGGTGCTGTCGATGGTCGACAGCGTACTGCTGCTCGTCGACGCGGTGGACGGACCGATGCCGCAGACCCGCTTCGTCACGCAAAAGGCCTTCGCGCGCGGCCTGAAGCCGCTCGTCGTGATCAACAAGGTGGATCGCGCCGGGGCGCGCCCGGACTGGGTGCTCGACCAGACCTTCGACCTGTTCGATCGCCTCGGTGCCAGCGACGAGCAGCTCGACTTCCCGGTGCTGTACGCGTCGGCGCTGATCGGTTATGCCAGCAGGAACTCCGAAGCCCGCAGCGGCGACATGCAGCCGCTGTTCGAGGCGATCGTGTCCGAGGTGCCGCCGCCGCCGGTCGTCGCTGACGGGCCGCTGCAGCTGCAGGTCTCGAGCCTCGCCTACGACCCCTACGTGGGCGTGCTCGGCATCGGCCGTATCCAGCGCGGCTCGCTCACGACCAATACGCCGGTCGCGATCGTCGCGGCCGACGGCCGCGTGCGCAACGGGCGTGTGCTTGACCTGTTCGGCTTCCACGGCCTCGAGCGCCAGCGCATCGAGCGCGCCACGGCCGGCGACATCGTCGTGTTCAGCGGCATCGACGAACTCGACATCTCGGACACGCTGTGCCCGCGCGACGCGCCCGAGGCGCTGCCGGCGCTCGCGGTCGACGAGCCGACGATCAGCATGACATTCCAGGTGAACAAGTCGCCGTTCGCCGGCAAGGAAGGCAAGTTCCTGACCAGTCGCCAGATCCGCGAGCGCCTCGACCAGGAGCTCAAGCACAACGTCGCGCTCAAGGTCGAGAATACGGACGATCCCGACAAGTTCCGCGTGTCCGGCCGTGGCGAGCTGCACCTGTCGGTGCTGATCGAGAACATGCGCCGCGAGGGTTTCGAACTGGCCGTATCGCGACCCGAGGTTATCGTGCGCGAGGAAGCCGGCGCGCGGCTCGAACCCTGGGAACTGCTGACCGTCGATTTCGACGAGGACTACCAGGGCGCGGTGATGTCGCGTATCGCGGATCGCAGGGGCGAATTGCTCGACATGGCCACCGACGGGCGCGGCCGCGTCCGACTCGATTACCGCATCCCGACGCGCGGCCTGATCGGCTTCCGCACCGAGTACCTGACGGCCACCTCGGGGACGGGCCTCATCTACCACGTATTCGAGAAGTACGATCGTTACCTGCCGCAGCCGCTCGGGCAGCGCAACAACGGCGTGCTGGTCTCGATGGTGAACGGCAAGGCGCTCGCCTATGCCCTGTACAACCTGCAGGAGCGCGGCCGGCTGTTCATCGGCCACGGTGAGCCGGTCTACGAAGGCCGCATCGTCGGCATCCACAGCAGGCGCAACGACCTGGTCGTCAACCCGACCAAAGCGAAGCAGCTCACCAACATCCGCGCGGCCGGCAGCGACGAGAACATCCTGCTGACGCCGCCGGTGCGCTTCTCGCTCGAGCAGGCGATCGAATTCATCGACGACGACGAACTGCTCGAGGTCACGCCGTCCAGCATCCGGCTGCGGAAAAAGCTGCTGACCGAGAGCGAGCGCAAGCGCGACAAGCGGCTTACCGGTTCGTGAACGACATCGACGCAACGCTCGCGTTCCGGGAGCTCCGGCCCGACGACATCCTCGATACGCTGGAGGAGCTCGGCTTCCACTGCAATGGCCGCATGCTGGCACTGAACAGTTACGAGAACCGCGTATACCAGGTCGGTATCGAGGATGCGCGGCCGGTCGTGGCGAAATTCTACCGGCC
>JBFJUJ010000161.1:0-6241 GCA_041624755.1 Woeseia sp.
GCGACAAGCCGGCCATGAAGGAGGCGCTGCGCGAGGCCGGGGTGCCATGCGCCCAGTCGACGCGGGCGCGCAACCCGCAGGAAGCGCGGGACTTCGCTGCCGCGGTCGGCTATCCGCTGATCGTCAAGCCGCCGGCCGGGGCAGGAGCCTCGGCGACGTTCCGGGTACGCGACGACGACGCGCTCGAACGCGTCATCCGCGAGAGCGGCCTCGCGGGCGGCACGGCCGTCGCGGTCGAGGAGTTCATCGAGGGCCACGAGGGCTTCATCGACACGTTGACGGTGAATGGCGAGGTGGCCCACGAATTCATCACGCACTACTACCCGAACGTGCTGGAGGCCATGCGCGAGCGCTGGATCTCACCGCAGATGGTCACCACCAACCGCATCAACGAGCCGGGCTACCGGGAAGTTCGCGAGCTCGCGCGCAAGGTCAACCGCATCCTGGACATCGGCACGTCGGCGACGCACATGGAGTGGTTCTTCGGTCCGAAAGGCCTCAAGTTCTCGGAGATCGGCTGCCGGCCGCCCGGCGTCGGGCAGTGGGACGTCTACAATGCGGCGAACGAGTTCGACCTGTACTTCGAATGGGCCTGTGCCATCGTCCACGGCAAGCCGCACTCGCAGCCGTCGCGCCGCTTTTCTGCGGGCATGATCGCACTCAGGCCGGAGCGCGATGGCCGCATCAGCGGCTATTCGGGCGTCGATACCATCGGTCAGCGTTACGGCGACTGCATCGTCGCCGCGCACCTGCCGGATCCCGGGACACCGACGCAGCCGGTCGAGGCCGGCTACATGGCCAATGCCTGGATGCGGGTACGGCACCCGGATTACGACCGGCTGCGTGAAATCCTGAACGACATCGGGCAGACCGTCCGGGTACACGCCCGCTGAGGCCGGCGCGACCTCCGCCGCGGCGCAGCGCGGGCAACGACAAATCACACTGAGAGCACAACGACGATGCAGGACGCAGCCAGCGAGCGGCAGGAAATCGAGGAATTCAACCGGCTGAAGCCGAACCTTCGTCGCATCTGGGCGGACCTGCGGGCGAATCCCGGCTTCGAGCATACCTCGGTCATCGTGCCCTCCCTCAGCGTGAACCAGGAGGAGCTCGCCAAGGTCACCGGCGCCTCGTTCTACGAAGAACGCCTGATGTTCGCCTTGATCCGGCTGCGCAACCCGAACGCGCGGGTGATCTACGTGACCAGCCAGCCGGTGCACACCGAGGTCGTCGACTACTATCTGCAGCTCCTCGAGGGCGTGCCCGTCAATCACGCCCGCCAGCGCCTGTTCATGATGTCGGTCTACGACGGCAGCTCGCGACCGCTGACCGAGAAGATCCTCGAGCGGCCGCGGCTGATCGCCCGCCTGAAGAGTCGCATCGGTGACGCGGCGCGCGCCTACCTGACCTGCTACAACTCCACGGTGCTCGAGCGGCGCCTCGCGGTGCAGCTAGGCATCCCGCTGAACGGCGTCGACCCCGGCCTGCTGGAATACGGCACCAAGTCCGGCAATCGCAAGATCTTCACCGAGGCCGGCGTCAGTCACCCGGCCGGCTTCGAAGACCTGCACGAGGAACGGCAGATCGTCACGGCCCTGCAACGGCTGAAAGAGGCGGACCCGGGCCTCAGGCGCGCCGTCGTCAAGCTGAACGAGGGATTTTCCGGGGAAGGCAACGGGCTGTTCACCTACCCGGAGGAGAGCAGCGACAGCGCGATCGCGGCTGCGCTCAGGAACCTGAAGTGGTCCTCGGGCACCGAGAGTTTCGACGCCTTCATGCGCAAGTACCGCAACATGGGCGGCATCGTCGAGGTCATGGTCGAGGCCGAGGAGGTGCGCTCGCCGAGCGTGCAGATGCGCATCCATCCCGACGGCGCGGGCGCGATCGTCTCGACCCACGAACAGGTGCTCGGCGGCTCGACGGGCCAGGTGTATCTCGGCTGCCGCTTCCCGGCCGACGACGATTACCGCAGGGTGCTCCAGCGCGAAGCCAACAAGGTCGGCGCGGCGCTGTCCGGCCACGGGGTAATCGGGCGCTTCGGCATCGACTTCCTGGTCTGCCGCGAAAGAGGCGGCGAGTGGCGTTCCTACGCGATCGAGATCAACCTGCGCATGGGCGGCACGACCCCGCCATTCCATGCTCTCGAGTTCCTGACGGGCGGCCGCCTCGACCTGGACACAGGGCTGTTCCGGACACCGGGCGAGCAGACCAAGTTCTACAGCGCGACGGATAACCTGAAGTCACCGGCCTACCGCGGACTGCTGCCGGAGGACCTGTTCGAGATCATCACGCGCCACAGACTCGGTTACCGGCACACGACCGGCACGGGCGTGTTGTTCTACATGATCGGCGCGCTGTCGCAATACGGCAAGCTCGGCATGACGGCGATCGGCAACAGCGCCGAGGAAGCGCAGGAGCTGTTCGACCGCACGGTCGATATCCTGGACGCAGAGAGCGAGGGCCAGGGCCACGGCGTGCAATCGCCGATCTTCGACCGTTACCTGACGATGGAATAGCGGCGCCGGGCGACGCTCAGGCAGTGCCGCCGGGTCGCTCGTCGCCGGATGGCGCGCGTCCGGCGGCCGCGTGACCCGATGAATGACTCCCGCTGCGCTGTTCCTTCGGGCGCGTGCCGACGATGTCGAACCACACGCCGGCCAGCGCATTGATCCGGGTGACTCGGAAGATCACGTCGCGCAGCGAGATGTCGCGCACCGGCCGCACCTCGCGCAGCCGCGGGATCAGCAGCAGCACGACCGCGGCGCGCACGAGGCCGGAGACGATGAACACGCCGTAGAGCGGGCTGAGCCAGCTCGCCTCGAACCCGAACAGCGAAAGCTGCGTCGGCAAGATGGCGCCGAGATAGCCGCCCAGCATCGCGCCGGCGAACACACCCGCGGCCGCCAGCACGTTGTGAACCGCGAGGTAGGTGGCGCGGCGCCCGGGCGCGATCAGGTCGTAGATGAAATTGGTCGCCGCGAGGCTGAAGCCGGCCCACGAGAAGCCGCTGAGCGCCTGGATCGCGATCAGGTACCAGACGTTCGGCGACAGCGTCCACAGTAGCGGCATCAGCGGGATGAACAGGCCCGTCACCGTGAGGATGCGGCGGTTGCCGAAGACGTCGCTGATGCGGCCCCACTGCGACAGCGTCAGGAACTGCGCGAGGATCGCGGTGCCGGTATTGACCGTGAACGCGAGGTAGCTGAACTCGAGATCGCGCAGCATGTAGACCGTGAAGAACGGCGAGGCGATCGCGACCCCGAACTGCATCAGCGCGAAGAACAGCGAGAAGCGCACCGCGTTGGACTGCCGCAGCCGTTGCCACCACCCCGGGCCTACCGGTATCTCGATGGTGGAAACGTGGCCGGGCGGGTCGTGCATTTTCGACAGGTGCCAGACGGACACGAGCCGCGCCAGCCCGGCGACGCAGAACAGCAGCACGAATCCCTGCAGCGTGGCGCCGCGCCCTTCCGCCAGGTGCAGCACGAAGCCGCCGAGCATCAGCGCGGCGAAGGTGATCGCCGTCGTCAGCCGCGTGCGCAGGCCGAAAAAACGCCCGCGGCGCCGCTCCGGCACGATGTCGCCGACCATGCTGCTCCACTGCGGCGCGCCGAGGTGCGCGCCCGCGTGGTAGAGCACGACGCTGGCTATCAGGAGCGGCACGCCGTACTCGCCGAACAGGAGCGGCAGCGTGAGGATCGGCAGCCACGCGAAGGCCTGGATACTGGCGCCCGCCAGGACGATCGCCTTGCGGCGGCCGGTCAGGTGCCCGAGCCAGGCCGAGACGAGCTGCATGAACGAGGCCAGCATCGGCGGCAGCGACGCCAGCAGGCCGATCTGCGGGGTCGAGGCCCTGAGGAACAGCGCGAATGCGGACAGGTAGGTCTCGCCGACGCCCGTCATCGTCGCGAATGCGGCCGCGTCTTTCAGCGAATGGCGAATCGAACGCTCGGTTACCGGGTCGCGAGAGAAGGCTGGCATCGATTAGCGGCGCACATCGGAGTACAGTTGGGGTGCATGATCAGGGGAAGCTGGAGTGAATGCCAGCACGCAAGGCACAAAAAGACAATCGGAGGTTTTCAAATGCGCAATATAGGCCTGACGCTTCTCGCAATCGCCCTCGTCGGCTGCGGTCAGCCGTCCGAGGAGACGTCGGAACCAGCGGCCAAGGCGCCGCCGGCGGCGGAGGCCACCGCTACGGGCCGGCCGCCGGCGGATATGTCGACGTCCTCCCGGAAGCTCGCCGAAATCCTTGCGAATCAGCCCGCCGAGGTCAAAGCCCGCTACATCGACCGGCATCCGCAGGAGACGCTGGAATTCTTCGGCATCCTGCCGGGCATGACGGTCGTCGAGGCGCTGCCGGGCGGCGGCTGGTACTCGAAGATACTGATCCCGTACCTCGGACCCGAGGGAGAACTCGTCGGCGCCGACTACGCGCTCGACATGTACGACAACTTCGACTTCGTCACGCCGGAGTTCATCGAGGACAAGAAGACCTGGACCACGGACTGGCCGGAAATGGCGCAGGAGTGGTACGGCGAGGAAGGAGCCTCGATCAGCGCTTTCGTCTTCGGCTCCCTGCCGGAGGCCATGCACGGCACCGCGGACGCGGTGCTGCTGATCCGGGCGATGCACAACCTGGCGCGCTTCGACGCCAACGGCGGCTACCTGGGGCAGGCGATCGAGGACTGCTACGACGTCCTGAAGCCCGGCGGCATCGCGGGTGTCGTCCAGCACGAGGCGCGCGAGAACATGCCGGACGAGTGGGCCGGCGGCCAGAACGGCTACCTGAAGCGCAGCTTCATCGTGAGCCAGATGGAAGCCGCCGGTTTCGAACTCGTCGAGGCCAGCGACATCAACGCGAACGAAAGGGACCAGCCGACGACGGAGGACGCCGTCTGGCGGCTGCCGCCGTCGTTGCAGACCAGCCTCAACGACGAGGCGCTGCGGGTCGAGATGCTGGCGATCGGCGAGTCGAACCGCATGACGCTGAAGTTCCGGAAGCCGGAGACGGACTGAGCAGGGCGCCCCGTCCCCGCTCCGCGGGGACAGCCGTTACTCCGCTCCCGGCAGTCGTCCGGGAGCCTGCACTGCAACAGGGCATCCCCCGGCGGGGGGATGCCTACGATGCCGGCCCCTCGCGGAGCTGTTCCGCGATCGGCAGATGCCGTATCCGCCGCCCGGTCGCGGCGAAGATCGCGTTGGTCAGCGCCGGTGCGACCGGCGGCAGCGGCGGCTCGCCGAGGCCCGCGGGCTCGTCGGCGCCCCTGACGATGTGCACGTCGATCTCGCGCGGCGACTGGTCGATGCGCATCATCCGGTACTCGTGGAAGTTGCTCTCGCGGTGCCGGCCGCCGTCGATCGAAAGCTCCTGGCCGAGCGCGGTGCTCAGGCCGTCGCAGGCGCCGCCTTCCATCTGCGCGCGGATGCCGTTCGGGTTGACCGGCAGGCCGCAGTCGACGGCGCCGGTCAGGCGCAGCACGCTGAGCGCGCCGTCGGCGACGCGGACGTGCGCTACCCAGGCGACGTAGCCGCCGAACGTGAAGTGGCCGGCAACTCCCAGGCCCTCGCCGGGCGGCAGCCTGCGCCCCCAGCCCGCCCTGTCGGCGGCGACTTCCAGCACCTTCGCCAGCCGGCCGGGATTCCAGACGGGGCCGCCGTGGTTCGAGTACGGCATCTCGCGCGGCTCGCCGAGCATCGCGAGGCGGTACTCCAGCGGATCGCGCTCGGCCGCGGCGGCCAGCTCGTCGATGAAGCTCTGCACGGTGAACGCATTCGCCGTGTGCGCCGGCGCGCGCCACGAACCGCGCCAGGCGCCGGAGGCCATGTCGAAATACTCGTAGGCGAGGTTGTCGATGAGCCCGGCGGGCGGGTCGTCGGTGTAGATCTCCGACTGCCAGCGGACGGCGTCCTCGCGGCGGTAGTACTTCGACGGGCTCGCGACGCGGTGGCGCCACGCGATCGCGTTGCCGTCGGCGTCGAGTCCGGCGGTGAGCTCGTGCCAGCCGCCGGGGCGCAGGAAATCGTGCGCCATGTCGTCCTCGCGCGTCCAGGTGACCTTGACCGGCACGCCGGCGGCTTTGGAGACGAGCACGGCCTCGGCCGCGTAGTCCGACGTCAGCCGGCGGCCGAAGCCGCCGCCGAGCCGCGACATGCGGATGTCGATGGCCATGCGGTCGAGGCCGGTGAGCCCGGCGATGAGACGCGACGCGCCGGCCGGCATCTGCATCGGGCCGATGAC
>JBFJUJ010000162.1:0-6191 GCA_041624755.1 Woeseia sp.
GCTACGCGATGCGCGTCAGGCGCGATCCGGAAGCCAGCCTGGTCGCGCACGTCGACCACACGACGGGCTTCGAGGCGCCCGAGGACGTCGCGCTGACGCCGGTGCGCATTATCGTCCTGCTGACGCTGCTTGCAGCGATCGTCGGTTTCGTCTTCGGCGCGGCGACCTGGGGCTGGTATATCGGCGAGCTGATGGCCGTGTTCATGGCCGCCGGCCTCGTCGCCGCGGTGCTGGCGCGCATGTCGCCGGGCGAGACCAGCCGCACGTTCATTTCCGGCGCCGCCGACATGACCGCGGCCGCGCTGCTGATCGGCTTCGCGCGCACGATCGAGGTCGTGCTGTCCGACGGCCAGGTCATCGACACGGTGATCGACTCGATCGCCGGCGTGCTCAAGGATCTCGGCCCGGAAGCGGCCTCGGTCGGCATGCTCGTCGTGCAGTCGATCTGTAACTTCTTCATCCCGTCCGGCAGCGGGCAGGCGTTCGTGACGATGCCGATCATGTCGCCGCTGGCGACGCTGACCGGCGTGCCGCAGCAGACCGCGGTGCTCGCCTACCAGTTCGGCGACGGCTTCTCGAACATGCTCGTGCCGACCAGTGCGCTCGTCATGGGCGCGCTCGCGCTCGGCAAGATCCCCTACGGCGCCTGGTTCCGCTTCACGATGCCGCTGCTCCTGAAGCTGCTGGGCTTGAGCGTCGTGTTCCTCGTGCTGTCGGTGCACGTCGGCAAGGCCGTCGGCTTCGACGTCTGAGCCGGCGTCTGCCGCCGGGTCACGGAGTCGCGTCCACCGCCTCGCGCGGGGGGAATTCCGGAATCCCGTTTCCGGCGTCAGCGAGCGGTTGCCGCCCGCTCGACGGCGGGGACCTCGATGATGCGCGACTCGCCGCGATTGCGCGGGTCCGAGGCCGGCTCGAGCGTCTCGTCGTCGCGCCGGATGATCTGCAGGTCGCCGAACTCCCAGCCGTGCGGGATCGCCTGGTAGCCGAGGTCGCCCAGGGCCGAGATCGTCTCGGCCGGCAGCGGCCGGCTCGGGCTGTAGGTGATCACGGTGGCCGGCATCAGCTGGTGGTGGAAGCGCGTCGCGCCGGCGGCATCGAGCGGGCTCATGCCGAAGTCCAGCAGGTTGGCGATGCCCTGGAAGACGGACGTGAAGATCGTCGTGCCGCCCGGCGTGCCGATGACCACCTCCACCTGGCCGTCCTTCAGCAGCATCGTCGGCGTCATCGACGACAGCATGCGCTTGCCGGGCTGGATCTCGTTCGCCTTGAAGCCGACGACGCCGTAGGTATTTGCGACGCCGGGCTTGGCGCTGAAGTCGTCCATCTCGTCGTTCAGCAGGAAGCCCGCGCCCTCGACGACGACGCGGCTGCCGAAGCTCAGGTTCAGCGTGTAGGTGTTCGCGACCGCGTTGCCCTGCGAGTCGACAATGGAGTAGTGCGTCGTATCGGGCGATTCGAGGCCCGGCGGCGATTCCGCGAGCGTCGAGATAGCCTCGGGATTGACCTCGGCCGCGCGTCGCGCGATGTAGTCGTCCGCGATCAGTTCGTCGATGCGCGTGTCGACGTAGTCGGGGTCGCCCAGGTATTCGGCGCGGTCGGCGAACACGCGCTTCTCCATCTCCGCGACGAGGTGGATGTAGCCGGGCGAATTGTGCGGCAGCCCCTCGAACAGGTGCGCGAGATAATCCTTCATCTTCAGGAGCTGGATGACGGCGAAGCCGCCCGAGCTCGGCGGCGGCGCCGTAACGAGCTCGTAGCCGCGCCAGTCCGTGCGCAGCGGCTCGCGCCATACCGCCCGGTAGGCGGCGAGATCCTCGTGCGTGATGAGGCCGCCGCCGCGCCCCATCTCCGCGACCAGCAGGTCGGCGGTCTCGCCGGCGTAGAAGTCCGCCGGGCCCTGCTCGGCGATGCGCCTGAGCGTCGCGGCCAGCTCCGGCTGGCGGAAGGTCTCTCCCGCGACCATGTTGCCGAAGTAGTCGTCGAAGTTGGTCTCCGGGGCGCCGAAGACGAAGTCGAGCGTTTTCATTCCCGCGCCGAGGTGTTCGGGAACGACAAAGCCGTCCTCGGCGAGCTGCACCGCGGGCATGACGAGATCCTGCCAGGGCAGCGTGCCGTAGCGCCGGTGTGCTTCCCACATGCCGGCGACGGTGCCCGGGACGCCGGAGGCCAGGTGGCCGATCAGCGTCGCGCCGCGAATGAGTTTGCCGTCGGCGTCGAGGTACATGTCGGGGTGCGCGGCGAGCGGCGCGACCTCGCGGTAATCGAGGAAGCTCGCTTCGCCGTCCATGTGGACCAGCATGAAGCCGCCGCCGCCGATATTGCCGGCTTCCGGGTAGGTCACGGCCAGCGAAAAGCCGACCGCGACCGCCGCGTCGACCGCGTTGCCGCCGGCGCTCAGCACGTCCTCGGCTACCTGCGCCGCGTAGCTATCGGGCATGGCCACCGCGGCCTGCGGCGCGCGCTCGGCTGCGGGCGCGGGCGCTTCGGTGACGTCGGGCGGCGTCGCCGGCGAACAGGCGACGAGCAGGCCGGCAACGAGCGGCAGGACAAAGAGGCGGTGCATCAGGGCTCCCGGGGCAAATATTGCGCCTATGGTGTCACGACAGGCGGGGCGCTGGAACCGGGTTCGCGCCGCCCCCGACCCTGTTCAACCGGCAACGGCGGCGATCGCCCCGCCCGGTCAGGTGCTGCGATACCGGTTGACGCCGTCGCTGTCCGTCTCGACTTCGACCTCGCCGCGCTGCCGCAGGTAGTTCAGGTGCGCGATGGCCTCGCCGGTCGCCATGATCAGTTCGCCCGGCCTGATGTCGCGGCGGAACAGCGCGCTGAAGGTGTCGATGACCCGCCGCGGCTCGCGGCACAGTTCCTGCAGACGCTCGAGCCCGGTCAGGTGCTCGTCGCGCAGCGCCGTAAGGCGCGCGTGCACGCCGCGAAACGGGCGGCCGTGCGCCGGCAGCACGAGGACGTCTTCTGGCAGCGCTTTCCCGAGCTTGTCGATCGAGGCCAGCCAGTCGGCCAGCGGATCGGCGAGCGGCTCGGTCGGCCAGACGCCGATGTTTGACGAGATATTGGGCAGGACCTGGTCGCCGGACAGTAAGACCCCGAGCTCCGGGCAGAACAGGCAGGCGTGCTCCGGCGAATGGCCATTGCCGACGATGACCTGCCACTCGCGCCCGCCGATGCCGAGCGTGTCGCCGTCCGTGATCCGCGAGTAGCTGACCGGCAGCGGTGCGATGTAGCGGCCGAACATGCCGAAGGTCGTCTCGTAGCGGTGCAGGGCTTCCGGCGCGAAGCCGGCCGCGCGGTAGAAGTCCAGCCCGGCGGCCGGCGGCGGCTTGCCGGTGTCGGCCATCAGCACCCGGCAATACAGGTATTCCTGCCGCGTCATGGAAAGCTCGGCGCCGAGCTTCGCGCACAGCCAGCCGGCGTTGCCGGCATGGTCCGGGTGCATGTGCGTGACGACGACCCGGTCCACGCCGCGGCCCTGCATGACGCCTGCCAGCGTCCGCTCCCAGATCGCGGTGGATTCGTCGACGTGCAGCCCGCTGTCGACGATGACCCAGCCGTCGCCGTCCTCGAGCAGCCACAGGTTGATGTGCGCCAGCGCGAACGGCAGCGGCATGCGCAGCCAGTGCACACCGTCGGCGACCGGCATCGTGCAGCCGGTCTCGGGGGTTTCCTCGAACTCGAAGTCGAGCCCGGCTGCGGGCGCCCTGGCCGCCATGCGCTTCCTCGCCTGCTGGTTGGTCTGTCGGGGCTGAGGCTGCCGGTCAGGCGGCCTTGCGCTCTGTACTGACGAATTCAGTCAGGGCATCTTCCAGACGTTCGTCGAGCTTCGCAACCGCTTCCTCCTTGACCGGCCCGTAGCCGCGTACGTCGAGGAACAGCTTCGCGACCTGCGACGCCCGGTCGACGTTAGCCGCGCTCAGGCCGTCGAGCAGCGTGTCGACGGTGCGCTCGAAGTCGGCGATGAGCCGTCGCTCCATGCGCCGTTCGGCGGTGCGACCGAAGGGGTCGAACGGCGTGCCGCGCAGTCCGCGCAGCTTTGCGAGCATCCTGAAAAGCGGCAGTATCCAGGCGCCGAACTCCTTCTTCAGCGGGCGCCCGCGGGCATCGCGACGGCGGGAGAGAAGCGGCGGCGCGAGGTGGAAACGCAGCCTCGCGCCGCGCCCGTACCTGCGCCTCAGTTCCTCGACGAAGCCGCTCTCCGCGTGCAGCCGCGCGACCTCGTACTCGTCCTTGTAGGCGAGCGTCCTGAAGTAGGCGCGCGCGACCGCATCCGTCAGCGACATCGCGCTGCTGCCGACGGCTTTCTCGGCGCCGCGGACGCGCTCGACGAGTTGCAGGTAGCGCTGGCCCAGCGCTTCGTCCTGGTAGTCGACGAGGAACGCGCGGCGGCGCTCGATCAGCTCATCGAGGCTCTCCGTCTCCGCCGGCCTGACCACGGGCGCGGCCAGCTCGCGTTCGAGGAATTCCGGGCGGGCCGCCGCGATCCGGCCGTAGCCGAAGGCACGCTGGTTGGTCTCCACGTCGACGCCGTTCAGCTCGATCGCGCGCGTCAGCGCGGCCAGCGAGACCGGCACGAGGCCCTCCTGGAAGGCGTAGCCGAGCATCACCACGTTGGCGTAGATCGTGTTGCCGAGCAGTTTCGCGGCCAGTTCGTTCGCGCCGACGACCGAGAGCCGCTCCCGGCCGACGACGTCTCCGATCGCGGCGATGCGCTCGTCGGCCCTCAGGCTCGCGTCGCGGTGCTGCACGAAGTCGGCGGTGGACATCTCGCTGCCGTTCAGGACGACACGGGTGTGCTGCGGGCGGTAGGTTCTCGACGCCTGCGGCGACGAGCTGACGACGAGGTCGCAGCCGATCAGCGCGTCGGCCTGCTGCTCGCCGATGCGCACCTGGTTGAGGCGCTCCGGGGCATCGGCGATGCGGATGAAGCTCAAGACCGGCCCGAACTTCTGCGCGAAGCCCATGAAGTCGAGCACACTCGCCCCCTTGCCCTCGAGGTGCGCGGCCATCGTGATGAGTTGTCCGATCGTGATGACGCCGGTGCCGCCGACGCCGGTCACCAGCAGGTCGAAGCTCGCGATTTCGGCGGGCGTCGCCGGCAGCGGCAGGGCGTCCAGCTCGGCCTGCGGGAAGCTCGCGCCCGGGTCCTTCGCCGCGGTGGGCCTGTGCTCGGCGTTCTCGACCGTGACGAAGCTCGGGCAGAAGCCGTTCAGGCAGGAGAAGTCCTTGTTGCAGCTGTTCTGGTCGATCTGCCGCTTGCGGCCGAACGGCGTCTCTTTCGGCACGACCGACAGGCAGTTCGACTCCACCGAGCAGTCGCCGCAGCCCTCGCAGACGAGGTCGTTGATCTCGGCATAGCGGTCCGGGTCATCCAGCAAGCCGCGCTTGCGGCGGCGGCGTTTCTCGGTGGCGCAGGTCTGTGCATAGACCAGCACCGTGACGCCCGGTATCTCGCGCAGCTCGCGCTGCAGCGCATCGAGTTCGCGGCGGTGCGAGATCGTCGTGCCGGCCGGAAAATCGGCGAGCCTGAAGTTCTCCGGCTCGTCGGACACGACCGCGATGCGCTGTACTCCCTCGGCCCGGACCGCCTGCGCGATGGCCTCGACGCTGAGCGGCCCGTCGACGGGCTGGCCGCCGGTCATCGCTACCGCGTCGTTGAACAGGATCTTGTAGGTGATGTTGGCCTTCGCGGCGATCGCCTGGCGGATGGCCATCGAGCCCGAGTGGTAGAAGGTGCCGTCGCCCAGGTTCTGGAAGGCGTGCTCGCCGCCGTTGAACAGCGAGCGGGGAATCCAGTTGATGCCTTCGCCGCCCATCTGGATCAGCCCGTTGGTGTCGCGCTTCATCCAGCTCGCCATGAAATGACAGCCGATGCCGGCGAGCGCGTGCGACCCTTCCGGCACCTTCGTCGACGTGTTGTGCGGGCAGCCGGAGCAGAAATAGGGCTTGCGCGTCGCCCCGCCGATCTCGATCGGCCGGCGCTGGCGATCGACCAGGGCCTCGGCGCGGCGATGCAGGTCGAGTCCGGGCACGACCGCGTCGAAGCGTCGCGCAACGATGCGGGCCAGCGCGAGCGGCGACAGCTCGCCGGTCCACGGCACCAGGCGCTCGCCGTTCTCGTCTTCCTTGCCGACCATCGCCAGCGGCTTGCGGCCCGGGTAGTCGTAGAAATATTCCTTGAA
>JBFJUJ010000163.1:0-6137 GCA_041624755.1 Woeseia sp.
CGCCCGCCGATGCCGGACGAACTGCGCGAGCAGCTCGCGCCGCTGCTCGAGGCCGTGGAAGCCATGGGCCTGCCGCTGTTGCGCGTTGCGGGCGTCGAAGCCGACGACGTGATCGGCACGCTCTGCCGGCAGGCCACCGCGGACGGCATCGAGGTCCTGGTATCCACCAGCGACAAGGACATGGCGCAGCTCGTCAGTGACGGCGTCACCCTCGTCAATACGATGAGCGACACCGTCCTCGACCGCGAGGGCGTGAAGAAGAAGTTCGACGTCTGGCCGGAGCAGATCGTCGACTACCTCGCCCTGATCGGCGACAAGTCCGACAACATCCCGGGCGTGCCGAAAGTCGGGCCCAAGACCGCCGCGAAATGGCTCGGGGAATTCGGCGACATCGATACGCTGATCGAGAACGCCGACAGCATCAAGGGCAAGGTCGGGGAAAGCCTGCGGGAACACCTGGAGCAGCTAGAGCTGTCGCGGCGGCTCGCGACTATCCGCCTCGACGTGGACCTCGAGCAGGGCCCCGCGGAGCTGGCGCGCGGCGAGCCCGACATCGATGCCCTGCGCTCGCTGTACGAGCGCTTCGAGCTGCGAGCGCTCGCGCGCCAGCTCGCCGACCGGCATGACGACGCATCCGCGGACACCGGGCCGCCGGAACCCGCGGCAGCCGGCGACTACGAAACCGTGCTGACCCGCGATGCGCTCGATGCCTGGCTTGCGAGGATCGACGCGGCCGAGCTGACGGCACTCGATACCGAGACGACCAGCCTCGACTACATGGAGGCCGAGCTCGTCGGCATCTCGCTCGCCGTCAGCGTCGGCGAGGCCGCCTACATCCCCGTGGCGCACGATTACCCCGGCGCGCCGGAGCAGCTGTCGCGCGACAGCGTGCTCGCGGCGCTGAAAGACTGGCTGGAAGACCCTGCGAAAAACAAGCTGGGCCACCACCTCAAGTACGACGCGCACATCTTCGCGCGCTACGGGATCGAGCTCGCGGGCATGCGCTTCGACTCGATGCTGGAATCCTACGTGCTGAACAGCGTGGCGACCCGGCACGACATGGACTCGACCTGCCGCCACTACCTCGGCATGGACACGATCCACTACGAGGACGTCGCCGGCAAGGGCGCGAAGCAGCTCACGTTCAACCAGGTCGGCCTCGAGCAGGCCGCGCCCTACGCCGCCGAGGACGCCGACATCACGCTGCGGCTGCATCACAAGCTCTGGGGCGAGCTCTGCAAGATCGAACGCCTGAAGAAGCTGTACGAGACGATCGAGCAGCCGCTGGTGCCGGTCCTCTTCGCGATGGAGGAAACCGGCGTCCTGGTCGACCGCAAGATGCTCGGGAAGCAGAGTGGCGAGCTGGCGAAAACGATGGAGCGCCTGGAGAAAGAGGCGCACGATGCCGCCGGCGGTCCGTTCAACCTGGGGTCGCCGAAGCAGCTGCAGCAGATCCTGTTCGATGACCTCGAACTCCCGGTGCTGCGCAAGACACCGAAAGGCCAGCCGTCGACGGCCGAGGACGTGCTCGCCGAACTCGCGGCAGACTACGACCTGCCGCGAATCATTCTCGAGTATCGCAGCGTCAGCAAGCTGAAGAGCACCTACACCGACAAGCTGCCGGGACAGATCAGCAACAGCACAGGCCGCATCCATACCTCCTATCACCAGGCGGTGGCGGCAACGGGGCGCCTGTCGTCGACCGACCCCAACCTGCAGAACATCCCGATTCGCAGCGAAGAGGGGCGCCGCATCCGCAAGGCGTTCGTCGCGCCGCAGGGCCGCGTACTGCTCGCCGCCGACTACTCGCAGATCGAGCTCAGGATCATGGCGCACCTGTCGGCGGACGAGGGTCTGCTGGAAGCATTCAACGAGGAGCGCGACGTCCACCAGGCGACCGCCGCCGAGGTGTTCGGCCTGCCGGTGGACGAGGTGACGCCCGAGCAGCGGCGCTCCGCGAAGGCGATCAATTTCGGGCTGATGTACGGCATGTCCGCGTTCGGGCTCGCGAGGCAGCTCGGCACGTCGCGCGCAGAAGCACAGGATTATGTCGACCTGTACTTCGAGCGCTATCCGGGCGTGAAGCGCTTCATGGACGACATCCGCGAGCAGGCGCGCGACGCAGGTTTCGTCGAGACGCTGTTCGGCCGCCGCCTGTACCTGCCGCAGATCCGCGACCGCAACGCCCAGCGCCGCCAGTATGCCGAGCGCAGCGCCATCAATGCCCCGATGCAGGGCACGGCCGCGGACATCATCAAGAAGGCGATGATCGACGTGTTCGACTGGCTGTCGCGTTCACGGGTGCCGGCCTGCATGATTATGCAGGTGCATGACGAGCTCGTCTTCGAGGTCGACGCCGGCGCGGTGGACGAGGTGCGGGCCGAGATCGTCGCCCGCATGCAGGGCGCGGCCAGCCTCGAAGTGCCGCTGCTGGTCGAAGCCGGCGTCGGCGGGGACTGGGACGAGGCGCACTGAGGCGCGCCGGCCGCGACGCCCGCCGCCCCGGGGGTCCCCGGAAAATTTACCGCCGGCGGGAACTCGGCCAGCAAGATTTGTTCCAACTCCGTGAGTGCATAGTCACTCGCCTGTTTACCTCCCTAATCAGGCATGCAGTCCGGCCGCCCCAAGCCGGCTGCGCACTTTGCCCCGGACGCCGCATGGCGGCATCCGGGGTTTTTTATTCCCCACCGCCCGCCCCGGGCCGGGTGCCGTCGAGCAGGGCCGCAAGCGCCTCGCGGGCCTCGGCGAGCCCGGTCTGCTTCGTCGCGGAGAACAGCTGTACCGTGGCCCGGTCGCCGAGCTCGCGCCTGGCGTCGGCGAGCGCCGCGGCGGCCTGACCCCGCTTGAGTTTGTCCGCCTTTGTCAGCAGCAGGTGCACGGGGACCCCGACCGACGCACAGAGCTCCAGCAGCTGGCGGTCGAAGTCGCCCACGCCGCGGCGGCTGTCGACGACCAGCAACAGCCCGGACAGGCTTTGCCGACCCTCGAAATAGCGCTGTATCAGGCGGCCCCAGTGGTCGCGCACGCTGTCCGCGACCCGCGCGAAGCCGTAGCCCGGCAGGTCGACGAGGCGCCGGCCATCCCCGATCGCGAAGAAGTTGATGAGCTGCGTGCGGCCCGGCGTCTTGCTGGTGCGGGCGAACTGCCGTCGGTTGACGATGACGTTGATGGCGCTCGACTTGCCCGCGTTCGAGCGCCCGGCCACGGCGACCTCGCGACCTTCGTCGGGGACGAACTGCGCCGGTGAATTAGCGCTCTTCAGGAATCGTGCATCAGGGTACTGCGACATGGGATACCGCCCCGAAATGTGTATAATTCGGGGCCTTCTGGGATCGGCGGGCCGGCCTGCGTAGTGTGGACCGACGCCCGTCGGGCAGCAAGCGGCGGCCGCTTCGGCCGCGCGCGGGCGCGGTCAGAAGGCATATTCCCACGACGAGCACGGCGGCGGCTGCGGCTGCCGGTGGCCGGGTTCGGTTTACGGACGAAGAGCATGATGAAGGGTAAGTTCGCTGCTGTTGCTGCTGTTCCGCTGCTGGCGGTGCTCATCGCCGGCCCGGTCGGCGCGGCAGGCCTCGTCGACGGCTCCGCCGAAGCGGGCAAGGCGAGATCGATAACCTGCGCCGCCTGCCACGGCGCCGACGGCAACAGCGTCAATCCGCAGTGGCCGAGCATCGCGGGGCAGCACGCCACCTACATCGTCGCGCAGCTCGAGCATTTCAAGAGCGGCGCACGCGTCAACGCCCTGATGTCGAGCCAGGCGATGGGCCTGACCGACGAGGACATGCGCAATCTCGCCGTGTACTACACGGAGCAGCGCCCGGCGGTCAAAACCGTGTCCGACGCGAATCTCGTGCCGAAGGGCGAGGCGGTCTACCGGGCAGGCAATCCCGAGACCGGCGTTTCCGCCTGCATCGCCTGCCACGGCCCGACCGGTGCGGGCAACCCGGCGACGCAGTACCCGATGCTGCACGGGCAGTACGCGGCCTACACGGCCAAGACGCTGCGTGACTACAAGAGCGGCGCGCGCGATACCGGGCGCCTGAGCCGCATGATGCAGGAAATCGCGGTGCGCATGAGCGAAGAGGAAATCGACGCTGTCGCCTCCTACATCCAGGGTCTGCGCGGCAGCGTCGCGGAGGCAGACTGACGATCAGGGATCCTGCCCCACCGCAGGGTCTTGAAGCCGGAGTAAATCCATGAAGTACCACCTGGTTTTCGCAATTCTCGTTGCGACACTGCTTGCCGGCTGCGGCGCGGACGAGGCGCCGCAACCAGACAGCGGCGCTCTGCACGGCGGCGACGAAGCGGCAACAGCCGAGGAGGCCGCACCGCCCGCACCGCCGCCGACGGACAGCGACGAGGCGCCGACGCTGGTCGAGGAATCCGCAGCCGATGTCCAGGAGACGGACCCGCAGGACGTCGAGTTGATGCTCGCGCCGGCGGGCGACACCGTCGCCAGGGCGAACTGGAAGTACAAGGAAGGTGAGCACTTCACGCGGCTCGTACCGACGCAGCCGACCGTCGGCGGCGCCGACAAGGTCGAGGTCGCGGAGGTCTTCTGGTACGGCTGCAACCACTGCTACGACTTCGAGATACACGTCAAAAAGTGGCTCGAGGCGAAACCGGCCAATGCGCGCTTCGTGCGCATTCCCGCCGTGTGGAACCCGCTGGTCAAGCTGCATGCCCAGCTGTATTACACGGAAGAGGTGCTCGGCAAGAACGGCAAGATCGCAGACCCGGAGGCTTTCCGCGCCGCCGTGTTCCGCGAATACCACCAGCGCGGCAACCGCCTCGCCACGGAGGACGCCATCCTGGCGGTGTTCCAGCGCTTCGGCGTCAGCGAGGAGGACTTCCGGAAGGCCTGGGGATCCTTCGAGGTCGCCCAGAAACTCCGTGTCGCGCAGGACCTCGCGCGGCGCTACGGCATATCGAGCGTCCCCGCCATCGTCGTCAACGGCAAGTACCGCACGGGCGCCAGCGAAGCGGGCAGCTATCCGAAGCTGCTCGAGCTCATCAACGAGCTGGTTGCGCGCGAGACCGTGCGCTGACCCGGGCCGCCGCTAACGCGGGCCGTACCGCCCGCCGAATCGGGCGGCGGCATGCCTCGTATTCGACGTAATCCGGTTCCGGCGGATCGGTATTCTCAAACGGTGACGCGATCACGATAAGGTTCTCGCGGCTACCGGAGTTCTTCTTCGGCGTATCGATGTCCCGCTTTCGCATGACCGACGCCGGCGCGCCGCGCCTTCAGCCCCGCACGCCGGTGTGCAGGAACCAGCGAGCGAGACCGAACAGGCTGATCAGCAGCCAGGCGGCCTCGATCAGGAATGCCGGCAGGTTGAAGTCGAACGACAGCGACACGAGGATCAGCAGCGCGCCGAGCCCGTTCGCAGCGGAATAGGCAAAGTCGGTCGCCCGCAGGCGGCCGAGCTGCAGCAGCAGGTAGCTCAGCAGGACGAGCAGCACGCCGAGGCTGCCGACGACGTCGTACCAGCGAAAGCTCATGCATTCTCTCCGCTACCTGCTCGCGGCCAGCGTAACCGGCGGCGCCGCGGATGTCAGGCACAGGGACGCTGCGCGAACGGGTATCATGAGGCCATGAAAGCCGTGCCACGGGCCATCGCGAACTCCGCCGCGACGTGAGAGAGGCGCTCCGCTCTCTGCTGCATGACGCGCTCGGAAGCGTGCGCGACCTCGCACCGATCGTCATCGTGATCGCCGTGTTCCAGGTGCTGGTGCTAGGCAACCCCGTGTCGGGACTCGCGCCGCTGGCCGCCGGCGGACTGCTCGTGCTTCTTGGGCTGACCCTGTTCATCTACGGTCTGAAACTCGCGCTGTTCCCGATCGGCGAACGTCTCGCACACTCGCTGGCCGCCAAGGGCAGCGCGTTCTGGCTGCTGACCTTCGCCTTCCTGCTGGGCTTCGGCACGACCATCGCCGAGCCCGCGCTGCTCGCCGTCGCCGAGGAGGCATCGCGCGTCGCGGCGGCCGCCGGGGCGATCGACGACACCGAGGGCGCGCGGTCGCGGTATGCGCTGTACCTGCGCATCACCGTGGCCTGCGCGGTCGGCGTCGCGATCATACTCGGCGTGCTGCGCATCCTCGCCGCGTGGTCGCTGCCGCTGATGATCATCAGC
>JBFJUJ010000164.1:0-6126 GCA_041624755.1 Woeseia sp.
GACCCGCTGGTCATCGGCCAGGAGCACTACGACTGCGCGCGCGGCGTGCAGGCGGTGCTGCAGCGCTACAAGGAGCTGCAGGACATCATCGCGATCCTCGGCATGGACGAGCTCTCGGAGGACGACAAGCTGACCGTGACCCGGGCGCGCAAGATCCAGCGCTTCCTGTCGCAGCCGTTCTTCGTGGCCGAGACCTTCACCGGCTCGCCCGGCAAGTACGTCTCGCTGGCCGAGACCATCCGCGGCTTCAACGCGATCGTCTCGGGCGACTACGATCATCTGCCCGAGCAGGCGTTCTACATGGTCGGCGGTATCGAAGAGGCCGTCGAGAAAGCCAAGACGATGCAGTAGCCGCGGCATTCACCGGACCGGAAAGAATCGATATGGCAGGTACCATCAAGGTCGACATCGTCTCCGCCGAGGGCGAGATCCATTCGGGCGACGCGCAGATGATCTTCGCGCCGGCACGCATGGGCGAGGTCGGCATCGCGCCACGCCACGCCCCGCTGTTGACAACGCTCAGACCCGGCGAGGTGCGCGTCGCAGACACCGAAGGCAAGGAACACTTCTACTACATCACCGGCGGCATCCTCGAAATCCAGCCGCACCGTGTGACCGTGCTGGCCGACACGGCGCTGCGCGGCGAGCAGCTCGACGAGGCCGCCGCGCTGAAGGCGCAGCGGGAAGCCGAGGATGCGCTCGCCGGCGCCTCCGAGGAAACCGACCTGAAGAAGGCGCAGCTCGAGCTGGCCGAGGCGCAGGCGCGCTTCCGCGCGGCGCAGCGCCTGAAGGGCAAGCGCTAGCCCGACCCCCCAGCCAGCGCCTTCGCGCCCTCTCCCGTCAGCGCGAGCTGCATCGGCGGCGCCTTGCCGTCCTTCGACTCGCCGAAGTAGACCGTCGTGTGCGGGAACGGGATCTCGATGCCCAGCTCGTCGAAGCGCTTCTTGATGCGCCGGTTGAACTCGCGGCCCACGCCCCATTGCTGCCCCGGGAGCGTCTTCAGGCGCGCGCGGACCACGACGGCGCTGTCGGCGAAGCGGTCCAGGCCCAATATCTGCAGCGGTTCCATGATGTTCGGTCCGTGCACCTCGTCGCCGGCCATGTCGTCGCTGATCTCCATCAGCACCTTGCAGACCTCGTCGGTATCCTCGCGATAGGCGACGCCGACGTCGAACAGGTAGTACGAGAAGTCCTTCGTGAAGTTCTTGATCGAGCTGACCTCGCTGTAGGGAATCAGGTGCACGTTGCCGGAGATGTCGCGCAGCTGGATGACGCGGATGCGCATCTCCTCGACGGCGCCCGCATGGCCCGCTACCTCGATCACGTCACCTACCGTGGCGCTGTCCTCGAGGAGGATGGTGACGCCGGTTATCAGGTCCTTGACGAGCGTCTGCGCGCCGAAACCGACGGCGAGACCGAGGATGCCGGCGCCGGCGAGCAGCGGGCCGATGTTGACGCCGAGCTCGGACAGGATCAGCAGGGCTGCCATGACGCCGATGGTCGCCTGCAGAATGCTCGATAGCAGCGGTACCAGGGTCTCGAGGCGTCGCGCCGTGCGGTCGCGATCGTGCTTTCGCGTGCCGAGCTTCAGCAGCCGCGTGACCAGCATCTCGGAGGCATGCCAGAGCGCGACGGTGATCAGGAGGATCAAGCCGACCGCGACGGCCGTCTCGGCGATGCGCACGCCGATGTCGGTCTGCAGGAGCTCGGTCAGGCCGCCGCCCCAGCTCTCGGCGATCAGCGCGACCGCGAGTACCCCGACGACGAGGTTGACGACGCGCGTAATCGCCGCCGGGAGCTCGACCCTATCGGCTGTGGCTTTCGCGTCGGCAGCGGTCTCCGGGGTCGGCTCGCCCTCGTCCTCCTCGTCATCCGGCGACTCGTGCGTCAGGCGCGCGTACAGCCGTCTCACCAGGGACAGCACGAGCCAGCGAACCAGGAACGCCGCGATGAGGATCCCGGCGGAGATCATCGACGAGATGGCGAGCTGGGTCGGGTCGATCGACGTCGCCTGGTCCCAGAAGTCCTCGAAGATGCCCTTGACGACATCGATCACGCTGCCGGAGCCCTGCTTCGCCGCGGCGACCTCGCGGGACTGCTGCGCCTCGAGCAAGAGCTTCAGCTCGGCGATCAGCCGCTCGCGCTCCGCCGGGTCCTCGAGCTTGTCGACGAGCTGCTCGATGTCGTCCGTCACCTGCTCGCCCGGCTGTGCCGGCTGGTCGGTTGTCTGTGCGCCGAGGCCCGAGACGGCGAACGTCAGCAGCATGGCGGCGGTGAATGAGATCAGTCTGTGCATTCCGGTTCCTCGGAGCGACATGGAGGACGAAGGGGCGGCCGCGGCGGCACGGAGCCGGGTCCGCGATTCACGGGCGCGTCATCTTAGCAACTCCAACAGCGGCGATCGCCCCGCCGCCGGCCTCGGGTCCGGCAGGCCGGCCAGCGCCATCAGCAGCGGATAGACGTCGACGGCCTCGATCGTACCGATCGATCGCCCGGCAGGAAGACCCGGGCCCGTCGCGAGGAAGATGCCGTGCATGTCCATGGATTCCGGCGGCCAGCCGTGATCGCCGGCGGTCATCTTGTGAGCCTTGTCACGCCGGCTCAGCACGCCGTAGCCCAGGTCCGCCTGCAGCAGCACGTCGCCCATCCGCGGGCTGTCCGCCACCCGCCAGGCGGCCGGCGCCTCGCCGCGGAGCCAGGCGCGGCCATGCCGCCAGCGGGCGTTGATCGCGTCGCGCAGCTCGCGCGCGCGCCGCGGATCGCGATCCCTGACGTACAGGACGGCGAAGGCGCCGCTCTCGACGATGTCGACGTCGTCGAGAGACAGGAAGTCGGCGAGGACCAGCGGCTCGACGTCGCGGCGGTAGCGTCCCTGTCCGTGATCGGAAACGACCGCGACGCTGACCCGGCCGGCGAGCGGCGAGCGCTCGATGCCGTCGAGCAGCTCGCCGATCCAGCCGTCAACGCGTCGAACGGCTGCGGCGCACTCGGGCGTGGCAGGCCCGTTCTCGTGCGAGGCGACGTCGACATGCTCGAAATACAGCGTGATGACGTGCGGCCGCTCGGCCTCGGGCAGCTTAAGCCAGGCGAGCGCCTGTTCGACCCGCGCCTCTCCCGGCACGCTCGCGTCGAAGGCGCGCCAGTCCGACGGCGCCTGCCCGTCGACGTCCGCCTCGGTGCCGACGAAATAGAACGCCGCGCTGCCGATGCCGGCCCGCTCGGCGGCGACCCATACCGGCGTGCCGGCGTACCAGCGGCCGTCCTGCACCGTCTCGCGATCCTTGTAGCGGTACCAGCGTGCGCGCGCCTCGTCCGGGAACTCGTTCGCGACGATGCCGTGCCCGGCAGGGTAGAGCCCGGTGGCGATGCTGTAGTGGTTCGGGAAGGTCAGCGTCGGCCACACGGGCTTCAGCGAGCGGGCGCGTACGCCTCGCTCGGCGATGCGTTCGAGCGCCGGGCTCGGGAAGCGGTCGAGGTAATCGTGGCGGAAGCCGTCGATCGAGATCAGCACGAGGTAGGGCGCCGCGGCGCGGTCCAGGGCGCCAGCGGCTGACGCGCCGGCGGCGGGCGTTATACTGCCGACGGCCACCAGCCACAGCAGCAGCGTCGTCGGGCGGAGCGCGAATCTCACGGCATTCCTCGTCGGCCGGTTCCCGGTAGAGACGATGGCGAGGGTAACAGAGGGAGAGACATGGACACATCGGTACGCTGGTTCACGGTGCTGCTGCTCGCAGCCGGCGGTCTCGCCGCGGCAGAGCAGCAGGACACGCCGACGAGCGACGAGCAGGCGGACGCGACGCCGATCGCAGCGATGCCGCAGGACGAGACGCCGGCGCAGGAGGTGCCGGTCGATGCCGCAGCGGCGCAGCGCACCGACGGGCTCAAGATCTACATCTCGGCCGACATGGAGGGCGTCGCCGGCGTCGTCACCGATGAGCAGCTCGGTCCGTCCGGCTTCGAGTACGAGCGCTTCCGCGACTTCATGACGGCCGAGGTGAATGCCTGCATCGCCGCCGCCCGCGAGGCGGGCGCCACCGACTTCCTCGTCGCGGACTCGCACGGCAACGGCCAGAACCTGCTCGTCGAGCTGCTGCCGGGCGACGTGACGGTCGTGCGCTCCTGGCCGCGCGAGCACGGCATGATGCACGGCATCGACGAGACCTTCGACGCCGCCATCCTCCTCGGCTACCACGCGAGCACCGAGAATACGCGCGGCGTGCGCGCCCACACGCTGTCGAGCGCGAACGTGACCGGGTTGCGCATCAACGGCAGGTCCATGTCGGAGGGCAGCCTGAGTGCCGCGATCGCAGGAATGTTCGGGGTGCCGGTGATCATGGTCTCGGGCGATGACGTCGCCGTCGCCGAGACCCAGGTGATCGTCGGTGACATGGAAGGCGCCGTCGTGAAATGGGCGAGCGGCTTCCACTCGGCACGCACGCTGACGCCCGCCGCGGCGCGCACGGAGATCCGGCGGCGCACGCAGGCGGCCATCGCACGTCTCGAGGACTTCGAGCCGTACGTGCTCGACGGCCCGCTCACGCTCGACCTGAGCCTGAAACACTACCGGCCGGTCGAACTGCTAGCCTACCTGCCCGTGGTCGAGCGGCTGAATTCGCACACGCTGCGCTACGTCGCCGCCGACATGACCGACGTGTCGCGCTTCCTCGAGGTGGCGCTCGACTACCGGGTCGACCTGCAGCCCTAGCCCGCATCCGTCACCGATTCGCGGGAATGATCGGTGACGGCTGCGGGCCCGCCCGGTCAGGGCTCGGGCGGCGCTTCGAAGGCCTTCGAGAAGAACAGCGCGTTCAAAAACAGCTTGTTCGTGCCGTACCAGGTGCCGCGGAAGTTGGGGTTGTCGGCGAACAGCACGACGCTGCCTTTGCCCTTGCGCTCGGCGATCAGGGCGGCCGTGCCCTCCAGTTCCGCCAGGTTCTTGTCGGACGCGTAGCCGGACATGAGCGGCGGCGTCGCGTAGGCGATGACCGTCGCGTAAGGATTGACCGGCCGCGTCAGGACTTCCGTCGTGTTCTTGTGCAGTGCGATCGAACGCCGCAGGTAGCCGAAACCCAGCGGATGGCTGTTGTCGAGGTCGCCGGCGAATATCGCCCCGCCGATGACGTCCAGCGCGTCGCGGCGTTCCTTGTCGCCGTACGGGAAACGCTCCGGCTCCACGCCGGGCTCCGGCATCGCCGCGTGGCCCGACTCGGTCAGCCCGGACGGCGGCGGCGCCTGCCCCGGCGCCAGGGGCTCCTGGCCGGGCAGAGGCTCGACGTAGTCGAGCGCGTTGGCGCGCAGCCAGTCCGCGCCCTGGCGGATGCCGATGACGGTGCCGCCCTCTTCGACCCACAGCCGCAGCCGCGCCGCGTAGCCGGGCTGCCATTCCTCGAACTCGCCGCCGGCGAACACGATGTGCGTGTAGCGGTCGAAATTCACGTCGGCCAGGCGGTCGCGATCCTTCAGCGTCACCGGCATCCGCATGCGGACGTCGAGCAGGTGCCAGATCTCGCCCGCGTCGTACCAGCTCATGTCGCGACCGACGGCCAGCAGGACACTCGGCTTGTTCACGGCGCGGAAGAACTGCCCGCCGACGTCCGAGCTGCCGGAGCCCGGCACGCCGGCCCCGGACGTCAGCGCGTGGACGGAAACGCCGTCCTCGGCGGCCGCGGTCCGCAGGAGTTCGTGGATGCGCTCGCGCGACACCTCCTGCCGGTCGAACGGCACCGTGATGCTGCCGCGCGGCAGCGACACGTTGCCCCGCGTCGTCTGGAGCTCGAGCGGGTCCAGCGCGACGCGCGCGAGCACGCCCTCGTCGAGCAGCCGGTACAGCGCCCGCGGCGCGTAGTAGCCGGTCCAGGCGAAGGCATAGCCGTAGCCCGACACGTCCGGGGCCGGCGCCACCGGCATCTGCAGCCCGACCTCCTGGCCCAGCAGGTTGGCATTGAGCCGCCGTCCCGAGAGCGCGCCGTAGCTGACGCCGTAGGCCAGCGGCACGGTCCAGGTGGAGACGTCGTAGAACGTCGTGTCCTCGAACTCGTCGATCGTCTCGAACATCGCGCGGACGAGCTGGTGCTGCGGCTGTGCCAGCGGCACGATCATCGCTTCGCCCGCGCGGTAGGTAACGCC
>JBFJUJ010000165.1:0-6122 GCA_041624755.1 Woeseia sp.
GCGCTCGCGGCCAAGCTCGCGGACGGGCTGCCTGCATCGTTGCCTGCGCGGGCCCGGGAGCTCTGGCTCGTCGGCCACAGCCAGGTTTCCGAGTGCGACACGGTCTTCAAGCGACTGACGAACGCAGGACTCATCGACGAGGAGCTCTACCGGCAGCGCTTCGCGCTGGCGATCGACGAACGCGAGCTGGCGATGGCGCGCTACCTGTCGCGCTCGCTTACCGACGAACACCGGCGGGAAGCGGCGAACTGGACTCGCGCCGTCGGCCTGCCTCGCGAATTCCTGGCGGAGAACGTTCCGGAAAAGGATTCGGACAGCTATCGGCGGCAGCTCGTCGCGGCCATCGAGCGGCTGGCATACGACGACCCGCAACTTGCCGCCGAGCGCTGGCGATCGCTCGCAGGCGGCTACGCGTTCTCGAAGGCGCGGCGCGATTTCGTCGCGCGTCACGTCACGCTGTGGCTGGCGCGACATCACGCAGCGGGCGCGTACGAGGCGCTGCTCGCGCTGCCGGAGTCCGCGGTCGACGCGGAGGTGCGGCGCTGGCGCGTACGCAGCGGTCTGCGCGAGCATGCCTGGACAGGCGTCCTGGATCACATCGCCAGCCTGCCGCCGGGCGAGCGCGACTCGGCACAGTGGCAATACTGGCGCGCCATCGCGATGCAGCAGGCTGGCCACCCCGGCGCGGAGCCGATACTGTCGGCGCTGGCCGCCGAGCGCAGCTACTACGGCTTCCTCGCGGCGGACGCGCTCGGCCGCGACTACGACTTCAGCCACAGCGACCTGCCGGCCGACGAGGCGCTGCTCGAGCGGCTCGCCGGGATGCCGGCGCTGGTCCGGGCGCGCGAGCTCTTCCGGGTCGGGCTCGAGGGGCGCGGACGATCCGAATGGGACGCCGCCGTGCGCCGGCTCGACGCCGATGCGCGGCTGCAGGCGGCCGTGCTGGCGCACCGCTGGGGCTGGCACTCGCGCGCCATCGCGACGGCTGCCGACGGCGAACAATACGATGACCTCAACATCCGCTACCCCCTGCCCTTCGCCGAGGCATTCGCCGAACACGCGCGGGCGGCCAGCGTGTCGCCGAGCTGGGCGCTCGGCGTCGCCCGCAGCGAGAGCCTGTTCATGGCCGACGTACGCTCGCCGGCCGGCGCGATCGGCGTCATGCAGGTCATGCCCGGCACCGGCCGCCTGACGGCGCGGGAACTGCAAATGGACTGGCACGGCCGCGTGACGCTGACCGACCCGGCCGCCAACATCCGGCTGGGCACCTGGTTCCTGGGCCGCATGCAGGAGCGATTCGCGAACAACCCGGTGCTGGCGACGGCGGCCTACAATGCCGGCCCGCTGCGCGTCGAGGCCTGGCTGCCGCAACGTACCGCGCTCGATGCGCGCATCTGGATCGAGACCATCCCCTACGCGGAAACGCGGCGCTACGTCCGGCGCGTGCTGACGGCGGACACGATCTTCGCCTGGCGCCTGGCCGGCCGGCCGGGCCGGCTGTCGGCGCGGCTGCCGGAGATCCCGGCGGCGGCGCCCCGCGTTGCCGCAGTCCGGGCCGGCTCGGGGCCGGCCGCGCCGAACTAGCCCGGATCGATCGTCGCTTCGGTCGCTAGTCCGCTCAGGCTGCGGTCCAGCCTGCGGACTGTCGGCGGGAGCAGAAAACCCGTGTACCTGTTCGAAGAGGGAGAATCCGCCGGGCGCGCGCAGGGCTGACGAGAGCCCGCGCTCGCGCCGGGGATTCCGGGCTAGTCGCCCGCCAGGACCGCGAGCGCGTTGCTGCGCTCGGCCGCTGGCAGTGCGGCGAGGGCTTCCGCCTGCGCGTAGAAGCAGGACCAGCGCTGCTCGCAATCGGCGAACACGCGGCGGAACGCCGGCAGATTGCCGCGGTAGAGCGACACGGAAGCCATCCACGCATTGTTGAGCGCCGCGGCCGACCATGTCGCGCCATCGCTGGCGCCATTAAGCTCTGCGGCCAGTCGCGAGAACGCCAATGCCTTCTGCCGGCGTTTCTCCTCGTCCGGCAGGGCTTTCGCATAGATCGCCGCAAGGTCGGCACGCGCCCGCTCGATGAGCGCCATGCGCGCCCGCACCGCGGCCTGCCGTGCGAGCCAGCCCTGCATCGACCCGCCTTCGCCGCGCGCGGTTAGCCATTGCCGCAGGCCGAATTCGGCGACGGCCGAGGCGAAGGCTTCATTGAACGCCGTGTCGTCTTTGACGAACAGCCGCTGGTGCGCCAGCTCGTGGAACAACAGGGCGACGAGATCGGGATCGTCCCGCGCCAGCATCGTGTTCAGCAGCGGGTCGGAGAACTTGCCGAGCGTCGAATATGCGGCGATGCCGCTCAAGTGCACGTCGAGACCGTCAGAGTGCAGCCGCGCGGCGAAGGCGCGCGCCGCCTGTTCGCGGAAATAGCCGCGGTAGGCGAGGCAGCCCACGACGAGATAGCACCAGGTCTCGGGCGTCAGCGAGAATTCCGGGGCAGCGAACACGTTCCACACCACGTACGGCCGCCCGAGGTCCGCGTAGGCGCGATAGCTGCCGTTATCCGGCAGGCCGAGATCCTCACTGGCGAAGTCGCGCGCCGCTGCGAGCATGGAGAGTCGCGCAGCCAGCACGGCGTCTGTGCCGGGATCCGCGATCACCTCGTCGAGCGGCTCGCTCTTGTGCCAGATCTCGAACTGCCCGCGGGCGGCCTGCAGGTAATAGCAGCCCTGGACCGAGAGCAGCGCGGCGGCGGCGGCCGCCAGCAGCGCGAGGCGCAGCGGCGCGATGCGAATGGCGTTACGACGGTTCATCGCGCCACAGCATAGCAACGGTGGCGCTCGGCGCGTCACCCGTGGCAACTGTTGCGGCGCTCGATTCCCGATAGAATCGCCGCATGGAGATCTACCTGGTCGGCGGCGCGGTGCGGGACGAGCAACTCGGCTTGCCGGTGCGAGAGCGCGACTGGTGCGTCGTCGGCGCGACGCCCGACGAGATGACGGCGAAGGGCTTCCGCCCGGTGGGCAAGGACTTCCCGGTGTTCCTGCATCCCGAAACCGGCGAGGAATACGCGCTCGCGCGGACCGAACGCAAGACCGGCCCCGGCTATCACGGCTTCTGCTTCGACACCTCGCCCGACATCACGATCGAGGACGACCTGATGCGCCGCGACCTGACCGTCAACGCGATCGCGAAAGCCGCCGACGGCACCCTGATCGATCCGTGCAACGGCCTCGAGGACCTGGCGGCGCGGCGCCTGCGCCACGTCTCCGACGCATTCCGCGAGGACCCGGTGCGCATCCTGCGCGCCGCGAAGTTCGCCGCGCGCTTCGCGTCACTCGGTTTCACTCTCGCCGACGAGACGCTCGCCCTGATGCGCGAAATGGTCGCCGCCGGGGAAGCCAGCGAGCTCGCCCCGGAGCGGGTCTGGAAGGAAACCGAGGGCGCGCTGCGCGAGGACGATCCGCAGGTCTTCTTCCGCGTGCTGCGCGACACGTCGGCGCTGGCATGCGTGTACCCGGAGATCGACGCCCTGTTCGGCGTGCCGCAGCCACCGCAGTGGCACCCGGAGATCGACTGTGGTCTGCATGCGCTGCTCGTGCTCGAGCAGGCGGCGCGGCTCTCCGCGGATCTGGACGTGCGCTTCGCCGCGCTGGTGCACGACCTGGGCAAGGCGACGACGCCCGCCGACAAGTTGCCCGGCCATGCCGGGCATGAAAAGCGCAGCGTCGGGCTGATCAGGACGCTCTGCGAGCGGCTGCCGGTGCCGAAAGCCGCCCGCGAGCTGGCGCTCCTGGTCGCCGAATTCCACGGCCACTGCCATCGCGCTCTCGAGCTCAAGCCCTCGACCGTGCTGAAAGTTCTGGAACGCTGCGACGCCTTCCGTCGACCACCGCGCTTCCGGAAGTTCCTGCTCGCCTGCGAGGCCGACGCCCGCGGTCGCACCGGCCGCGAAGACGATCCCTATCCACAGGCGGATTATTTCGCCGGCGCGTTCGACGCGGCCGCAGCGGTGTCGGCATCGGGGCTCGCCGCGGCCGGCCTCCGCGGCGCCGGCATCGGGAAGGAGCTGCGCCGGCTGCGGCTCGCGGCGCTCAGCGCCTGGAAGGCCGAGGCGGCCTAGCGGCTGCAGTCCCGCACGCGTCACCGACTCGCGGGCGGTGACCCTTCCGGGCTACTCGCCGTAGAAGTACAGGAACACGGAAAAGACGGTCGCCTGGCCGACGGTGTCCGAATCGTCGGTCTCGAGGCGCAGCTCGATGTCGCTCGCATCGCCGAGCGGCGTCAGCAGGCCGATCCCGATCGAGTCGACACGGTCGCCGAATACCGCCGTACGCCAGGACGTGACCCGCAGGTCGATGAGCCGAGTACCGACGCTCCACTCGAGACCGCCGCCGACGCGATCGTCGAGCAGGCTGTTCATCATGCTCAGGCGCGACAGCGCGAACACGCGCAGCACGTCGATGTTCGGCTCCAGCGCGATGTTGCGCGAGTAGTCGTAGCGCATGCCGTTCGCGTAGACGCTGACCGCATCGTTCAGGGCGAGGCGAGCGGATACGCCCACGCCGTCGGCGTCGAACTCCACCCGGCGCGGCTCGTCGAGCAGCAGCGAGCGGACCGTCAGGTCGAACGCGCGCCGTTCGTAGTCCAGCGACAGCGAGAAGCGGTCGTTGCGGAAGTACAGCGCGGCACGCGCATCGTTGGACTCCAGCAGGTCCGCGTCGCCCCAGTAGCCCACGCCGACGCGCAGGCCGATCGGGTCGAAGTGATGATCGAAGCCGAGATCGGCGAACAGCGTCTCGAGGTCGAACAGGCGGTCCTCGCTGCGGCTGCGCGAGACGCTGGCCGTCAACCAGCTGTCGCTGGCGACGGCAAAGCTGCCGAGCAGCGATACAGCCTTGCTCTCCTCGGTATCGGCCTCGAAGCCGATACTGACGACGTGCTCGGCGGCGGCGACGCCGCAGGCCAGCAGCGACGCCAGCGTCAGCAGAAGTCTCGAGCGTTCAGAGCAGCACATAGGCGATGACCCCGGCGAGCCCCAGGCGGTACACCGCGAACGGTAGCAGACCGATCGTGGTGACGAAACGCATGAAGAACTCGATGCTCAGGTAGGCGACGATGCCCGACACGAGGATGCCGAGGGCGAGTTCCGTCCACGCGATGGCGACGCCGGCCAGCACCAGCGACAGCATCTTGTAACCGCCCGCCAGCAGGATCACCGGCGCCGAGAGCAGGAAGGAGAAGCGCGCGGCGTCCTGGCGTGCGAAGCCGAGCGCGCGGCCCGCGGTAATGGTGATGCCGGAGCGCGACGTGCCCGGTATCAGCGCCACGGCCTGCGCAAGGCCGATGATCAGCGCATCCCGCAGGCCCACGTCGGTCACGTTGCGCTCGCGGCCGCCGAGCCGGTCGGCCACGGCCATCAGGATGCCGAAGAACGACAGCGTGACGACGACGACCGCCGGGTCGCGCAGGTTCGCCTCGATCCAGTCCGCGAACAGCAGGCCGGCGACCGCCGCCGGCACCGTGCCGAGCGCGATCGCGAGCGCCATGCGGGCGTCGGTCTCGCCGCGGCGCCCCTGGGCGACCTTGAACGCGCCGCGGAACAGCCCGGCGAGATCGGCGCGGAAGAAAACACACACGGCCGCCAGCGAGCCCAGGTGCACGGCGACGTCGAACATGAGCCCCTGGTCGTCCCAGCCGGCGAAGGCCGGCACCAGCACGAGGTGGCCGGAACTCGAGATCGGCAGGAATTCGGTCAGGCCCTGGACGATCGCGAGCACGATGATCTGCAGCGTCGTCAAGTGGCTGGTCCTTCAGGTCTGCAGTGGTCCTTCACCGGGCGGTCTGTCACGCGGCTTCCTCGTGGTCTCGCTGTGGTTGCGACCGCTCCTCGCTCGGCGAGCGTCGCGGGGACCGGCCCGGCATCGTTTGAGAGCGGCGAGCATGCCGCGCCCGTGCCCCCCGCCGCGCTGCGGTGCGTCACAAAGCGTGCGATCGATCGGCGGCCCTGATGGCATCCGGCACGGCGATATCGCCGCGCGTCAGCGCGAGGCACTTGAAGTGCTCGCCCATTTCGCCGGGCAGCGTAAGCAATTTCACCTGCCGGGACAATTCGGACTGCCCCGCGACGTCGGCCGGCA
>JBFJUJ010000166.1:0-6116 GCA_041624755.1 Woeseia sp.
CCGCGCACGCTGCGCTACAAGCTCGCGCGCATGCGCGAGGCCGGCGTCGTCGCCGATCCGCCCGTAAACCAGCCGCTTGACGGATGAGGACCCGCCGATGAGCGAAATCAGCCCGCAGCAACTCCTGAGCCAGATCCGTGCGATGCAGTCCGAGCTGCACGGCACACAGCCTGCACGCCAGCCGGCGGGCGCAGGCTTCGGAGAAATGCTGAAAGATGCGATCAGCCAGGTCAACGAAACGCAGCGAACGTCAGCGACGATGAAGCAGGCGTTCGAGAGTGGTACGAGCGAGGCGAGCCTCGCCGAAGTGATGATCGCGGCACAAAAAGCGGACCTGTCGTTCCGCGCGATGACCGAGGTGCGCAACAAGCTCGTCACTGCGTACCAGGAAATCATGAACATGCCCGTTTAGGGACGCCAGGGAAAGGGACGCGAATAACAAGCCATGGACAATTCAGCCCTCATCGAATCCGCAGGTGTGCCGGCCAGCCAGTTGAGCCTGGGAGGCGTAATGCGCATCCCGGCCGTGCGCCAGGTGACGACACTCGTCGGCGTCGCTGCCGCGGTCGCGGTCGGTTTCGCGATCTTCCTGTGGTCGCAGACGCCCGGCTACACGCAGCTCTATTCCGGTCTCGACGCGGCGGACGCCGCGCAGGTCGTCGATGCATTGAAGAGTGCGGAGATCGACTACAAGGTCAGTGATAGCGGCAGCATCATGGTGCCGCAGGCGCGCCTGCACGACGCGCGCATGCAGATCGCCGGGCAGGGCGTGGCCCCGGCGGGCAATGGCAGCATGGACCTGATGCAGGACCAGTCGAGCTTCGGCGTCAGCCAGTTCATGGAGAGTGCGCGCTACCAGCATGCGCTAGAGGCGGAGCTGGCGCGCACCATCACGAGCCTGGGCGCCGTGCGCGAGGCCCGTGTGCACCTGGCGCTGCCGAAGCAGTCGTCGTTCCTGCGCGACCAGAAGAGCGCCAGCGCGTCCGTGCTGCTGAAGCTCGGCCGCGGCAGCCTGGAGGCCGACCAGGCGACCGCGATCGTCAATCTCGTGGCGTCCAGCGTGCCGAATCTGTCGGCGAAGAACGTGACCCTGATCGACCAGTTCGGCCGCCTGCTGAGCTCCGGGGGCGACGACTGGGGCGACGGCCCCGCCACGACCCAGTTCAAGCACGCGCAGCGTCTCGAGGAGACCTACACGCGGCGCATCGAGGAGCTCCTGACGCCGCTCGTCGGCCCCGGCCGGGTGCGCGCGCAGGTTGCGGCCAGCCTGGATTTCACGGTCGCCGAGGAGACCCGCGAGACCTACGATCCGGCGACCACCGCGCTGCGCAGCGAGCACCTGACCGAGAACCAGCGCCGCAACAACGAAGGCGTCGCCGAGGGTGTACCCGGCGCGCTGACGAACCAGCCGCCGGAGACCGTGGCCGCTCCGCCCGGCGGCGCCCCGGCGCAACAGACCGAGGTCGTCAACTCGACGCGCAGCACGACCCGCAACTTCGAGGTCGATCGCACGATCAGCCACGTGCGGCCGCAGACCGGCACCATCCGGCGGCTGTCCGTGGCGGTGCTGGTCGACGACAGCCCGCTCACGGCCGGTGAGGCCGACGGCGAGCAGGCCGGCTTCACCGCCGACGACATCGAGCGCTTCACGACGCTGGTCAAGGAGGCCGTCGGTTTCGACGCGGCGCGTGGCGACACCGTGGTCGTCGTCAACGCCGCGTTCCGCGAGACGACGATCGATGACGCCGTCGAGGAGCCGCCGCTGTGGGAGCAGCCGATGCTGCGCGACACGCTGAAGCAGTTGCTGGGCGCGCTGCTCGTGCTGGCGCTGGCCTTCGGCCTGGTGCGGCCCATGCTGAAGAGCCTGATGGCCGATGGCCGGCTGCCGTCGGCGGAATACATTCCCGGCGGTGGCGCCGGCGCGCTGGCCGGTCCCGGCGTCGCCGGTGCCATTCCGGCGCCGAGCTTCGACGACAAGGTCAGCGCGGCGCGCAACATTACAGGCTCCGACCCGGCGCGGGTCGCGCAGATCGTCAAGAAATGGGTCAGCACGGATGACTGACCAGGCGCAGGACCTGAACGGCACGCAGCGCGCCGCGCTGCTGCTGATGACTCTCGGCGAGAGCGAGGCGGCCGAGGTGCTGAAGTACATGGGGCCGCGCGAGGTGCAGAGCATCGGTACCGCCATGGCGACGCTCAGCAACATCACGCGCGAGCAGGCCGGCACGGTACTGGACCGCTTCATTACCGAGGTCGAGGACCAGACCGCGTTCGGCGTCGGCACCGAGGCCTACGTCCGCAAGGTGCTCACCGGTGCGTTCGGCGCGGGCAAGGCGGACGCGCTGATCGATCGCATACTGATCGGCCAGGACGCCCGCGGGCTCGACGAGCTCAAGTGGATGAGTTCGCAGGACGTGGCCGAAATCGTCGACGGCGAGCATCCGCAGATCATCGCGATCATCCTGGCCTACCTCGATGCCGACCAGGCGGCCGAGGTCATCGATCTGCTGCCGGAAGAGCTGCGCGCGGAGGTGGTCATCCGCATCGCGCGCCTGTCCGACGTGCAGCAGAGCGCGCTCGCCGAGATCGAGAACCTGATCGCCAGCAAGAGCAGCGACAGGAAGCGCGGCAGCACGGAGAAAGTCGGCGGCGATCGCGTCGCGGCGAGTATCGTCAACTCGCTGGGCGCGGAGAAGAGCGAGCAGATCCTGGACCAGATCAAGGAGCGCAACGAGGAACTGTCGGAGCGTATCCAGGAGATGATGTTCGTCTTCGATACGCTGCTCGACGTGGACGACCGCGGCATCCAGGCGTTGCTGCGGGAAGTATCGAACGAGATGCTGGTCGTGGCGCTCAAGGGCTGCGATCCGGCGGTTCGCGACAAGCTGCTGAAGAACATGTCGAAGCGCGCCGCGACGCTGCTGCGCGAGGACATGGAGGCACGCGGCCCGATCAAGCTGTCGGAGGTCGAGGAGGCCCAGAAGGGCATCCTGGACATCGCGCGCCGCATGGCGGATGCCGGCGACATCAACCTGGGCCAGGGCGGCGAAGAATATGTCTGACCCGGACACGGCCGCGCCCGCTGCGACACGCTGGGAAGTGCCGGCGATCGACGGTTCGGGCGGGCAGGGCCTGCTGACCGCGAGCCGGCTGCAGGAGCTGCAGCAGCAAGCCTACGACGAGGCTTTCCGCCAGGGTCATGCCGAGGGGCTCGCCGCGGGCCGGCAGGAATTGGCGGAGCGTGCGGCGCGGCTGGATGCACTGCTCGCCGCACAGGCCAGGCCGCTCGCCGACGTCGACGACGCCGTCGAGCAGCAGCTCGTCGAGCTTGCGATGATGGTGGCCCGCCAGCTGTTCCGCCGCGAACTGAAGACCGATCCGGGCCACGTCGTCGGCGTCGTGCGCGAAGCCGTACGGCTGCTGCCCGTTGCGAGTCGCGATATCCGCGTGCACCTGCATCCCGAGGATGCGTCGCTGCTGCGGGAGTCGCTGTCTGCGACCGACGGCGAGCGCGCCTGGAGCCTGGTCGAGGATCCCCTGATCGCCCGCGGCGGCTGCCGTGTCACGACGGAAACGTCGCAGATCGACGCGCAGAATGCGACCCGGATCAACGCCGTGATCGCGGCGATCGTCGGCGACGAGCGCGGCACGGGCCACGATCGCGATGCGGGTACGGTCGAGTGACGGCGACCGACGAACTCCCGGCCGACCGCAACGCGCTGCGCGTGGCGCGCCTCGCGCGCTACCGGGAGCGCGCTGCGAAAAATGCGCCCCGGCTGATCGTCGAGGGCCGGCTGCGGCGCACGGTCGGCATGGCGATGGAGGCGGAAGGCTGTTCAGCGCCCGTCGGCGGGCGCTGCGCCGTGATCGCCGAGGACGGCCGCGCGGTGGAGACCGAGGTCGTCGGGTTCGCCGGCGACCGCCTGTTCCTGATGCCGCACGGCGAGATGCGCGGCATCGTGCCGAATGCCCGGGTCATCCCGGTCGCCGGCACGCCGGAGGTCACCGTCGGCGAAGATCTCCTCGGCAGGGTACTGGATGGCCGCGGACGGCCGCTGGACGGCGGGGCGCCGCTCGAGCGGGGCTGCAGCGTGCCGCTGGTCGGCAGCCCGATCAATCCGCTCGACCGCCAGCCGATTCGCGAACCGCTCGACGTCGGCGTGCGTTCGATCAACGCGCTGCTGACGATTGGACGGGGCCAACGCATGGGCCTGTTCGCAGGGTCGGGCGTCGGCAAATCGATGCTGCTGAGCATGATGACCCGCAACACCGGCGCCGACGTCGTCGTCGTCGGCCTGATCGGTGAACGCGGCCGCGAGGTCAAGGAATTCATCGACCTGACGCTCGGCAGCGAGACCATGCACAAGGCGGTCGTGGTCGCCACACCGGCAGACGAAACGCCCCTGATGCGCATGCAGGGAGCCTGGCTTTCGGCCGCGATCGCGGAACACTTTCGCGACCAGGGCAGGAACGTGCTGCTGCTGATGGACTCGCTGACGCGCTTCGCCCAGGCGCAGCGTGAAGTCGCCCTCGCCATCGGCGAGCCGCCCGCGACCAAGGGCTATCCGCCGTCGGTATTCGCCAAGCTGCCGCAGCTCGTCGAGCGCGCCGGCAACGGCGCCGACGACAAGGGCTCGATCACGGCGATCTACACCGTGCTCGCCGAAGGTGACGACCAGAACGACCCGATCGTCGACGCCGCGCGCGCCATCCTCGACGGCCACATCGTGCTGTCCCGCCAGCTCGCGGAGGCGGGGCTGTACCCGGCCGTCGACGTCGAGGCGTCGGTCAGCCGCGCGCTGTCGAATATCACGACGGGAGAGCAGCAGGCCCTGATCACGCGCTTCCGGCAGATCTACTCGACCTATCGCGAGCACCGCGACCTGATCGCCGTGGGCGCCTACCAGCGCGGCAGCGACCCGCGCGTCGACGAGGCCGTGGCGCTGTGGCCGGCCATCCTCGAATTCCTGCGCCAGGGGCAGGACGAGGCGCTCGGCTTCGGTGCCAGCCTCGATGCGCTGCGCGAGCTGCTGGCCGCCTCGATCCACGCGGCAGAGGAGGAGGGCTGACATGGTCCGGCGGTCGAAGCGGCTGGAGCGCGTGCACACGCTGGCGGCGTCCGAGGAGCGCGATTACTGCCGCGCGATGGGCGAGGCCCAGCGCAGGCTCGATCAGCACCTCGGGCGACTCGAGGAGCTCAAGGCCTACCGCCGCGAGTACGCGGCGAGGCAGGCGCCGGGCCAGGGCGGCGCGGCCGTCAGCAGCGTTCGCTATGCCGACTACCGCAATTTCCTGGAGCGGCTGGACGACGCGGTGCGGGCGCAGGCCGAGGTCGTCATGACCACGGAAAAGAGTCGCGACGCGCACCGCGAGCGCTGGATGCTGAAGCGCCGCAAGTCCGAATCGCTGCAGCGCGTCGTTGACCGCTGCCGGGCCGACGAATCCCGCGCAGAGGAGCGGCTGCGGCAGAAGGCACTCGACGACCTGCCGACCGCCGACGACCCGTTCCGAAGCTTCTGAGGCGCGCCACAGCGCGGCGGCGCTGGCACGGAACTTGCTTTTCTATTGACAGTAATCCAGCCGGACCGTGACAGGGCCGGCGCCGCCAGCGCCGGCCGTGGGCCGGGCGCCGGCGCGGACGCCCCGAGGGACCCGCGCCGGGAACCGCACGACCCGATCGAGGAATGCCGATGCTGCCGCCCGTAATCCGCATGAATACCGACGCTGCCGCCGACGCCGGCTCACCGGCGATGCCCGGCCAGGGCGAATCCGCCGCCGGCGAAAACCCGTTCTCGTCACTGCTCGCGGTCGCGCCGCCGCCGGGCGACGCCGGCGTGGCCGGCGGCACGGGCTTGCCGCCCGGCGGCAACGCCGTGCCGGCCGGGTCTGCGCCGCTGCCGGCCGCCGGGCTGGCGCCGGTTACGATCGACGCCGCGCTCGCGGCGCAGCCGGCAGAGTCCGCGAGGGCGTCCGCCGCTGCCGACGAGGCCTCACCGGCGCCCGCCCTGCCGGTCGCTGCTACGGGTCTCGCGGCGCTCGAGCGCATGCTGCCCGCGCCGGCGGCCGGCGCCGCGGACATCGGCGTGTCCCCGGGAGCCGGGGCGGGCGCGGCGCCG
>JBFJUJ010000167.1:0-6104 GCA_041624755.1 Woeseia sp.
CCGGCGTCCGACAGGCCCGTCACGCCCAGCCAGTCCGTCAGCGGCTGCAGCAGCATCCAGCACAGCACGACGGCGCCGAAGACGATCGCGACGCGGCGTTCGGCGACGCTCATCGGCCCCATCTCCTCGCGCAGCTCGTGCAGGTGCGCGCGCACCTCGCGGCTTTCCGGCACCCTGACCGGGAACAGGACGCGCGTCAGCGCAAGCCAGGCGAGCGGCAGCATGATGAAACTGACCGGCACGCCGACGGCCATCCAGCGCGCGAAGCTGATCTCGATGCCGTAGTTGTCCGCGAGATAGCCGACGAGCAGCGCGTTCGGCGGGGTACCGATCAGGGTCGCCAGGCCGCCGATGCTCGCGGCGTAGGCGAGGCCCAGCAGCATGGCGAGCTGGAAGTTGTCGCGGTCCCGGTCGCTCAGGTCGGACACGTTGTCGCGGATGACGCCGACGACCGACAGCACGATCGGCAGCAGCATCATCGTCGTCGAGGTGTTGGTCATCCACATGCTCAGGAGCGCGCAGACCAGCATGAAGCCGCCGACGAGGCGGCGGCCGTCGGTGCCGGTGCGATCGAGCACGGCGAGCGCGATACGGCGGTGCAGGTTCCAGCGCTCCAGCGCGAGCGCCAGCATGAAGCCGCCGAGGAACAGGTAGATGACCGGGTTGGCGTAGGGCGCGGCGGCGTCGCGCAGGCTCGCGATCGACAGCGGCTCGAAGACCACGATCGGCAGGAACGCGGTGACCGAGACCGGGATCGCCTCGGTCGCCCACCAGACCGCCATCCACAGGCCGACGGCCGCGACCCGCCAGGCCTCGGGTTCCATGACCGACTGCCAGTGCTCGGTGAGGAGCATCAGGGCGAACAGCGCCGGCCCGAGAATCCGCCCGACGACCTGGTAGGTGTCGAGCGGCCGGTTGACCGACGGGTCGACCGTTTTCGCCGTCGTGATCATGCGCCCGACCCAGGGCGGCGGCGGGCAGGGTCCGCGGACCCTGCCCGGATACGCGTCCGCATCAGAGCGTCAGGCGCAGGTCGATGTAGTAGTAGCGCCCCAGGTCGCGGTGGGAGTCGGCGAAGTAACCGAAGAAGCGGTCGGCCAGCGGCGCGCGCTCGTCGCCGATGTTGTTGATGCCGAGCGTGAACCTGGCGCTCCGATCCTCGGAGAAGAACCAGTTGTACGAGCCCTTCAGGTTCCAGGTCGTCATCGACGGGATCTCGTAGCGCGTGCCGTCCGCGAGCGTCAGCGAATCCTGGTAAAAATCGCCGACGCGGAAGCCGGACAGGGAGGCGCCGAAGTCCCGGTAGTTCCAGGCCACGGTCAGGTTGTGCCGGTCTTCCTGGTTGCCGTCGCGGCGGATCAGGTCGGCGAAGCCGGCGACCGGGATATTGGGCGGCAACAGGCCGGACTCCTGCGCCGCAACGAGGATCGAGGCATCGCCTCCGGCTTCCTGCTCGTACTTCTCGAGGAACGAGCCGACGTAGCGGAAGTCGAAATTGCCGATCGCCGTGTCCACGTTGTAGTAGATGCCGAGATCGATGCCCTCGACGGTCCGGGTATCGAGGTTCGCATAGCGGTCGTCGATGTTCTCGATGAGACCGGCCGGGCAGATGCCCGCGGCGAGATAGATCGCCTCCTCGTCGGGATCCAGCGTCGGCTCGCGGTTGACGGCCGGGTTGCCCTGGAAGCTCGCACAGTTGCCGATGCCCGCCTCCAGCCTGAGAACGAGGTCGAGGATCGTGTGGTTCTCCTCGCCGAACAGGCCGATCGTGTCCTCTTTCTCGATGGACCAGTAGTCGAGCGTGATCGACAGGTCCTCGATCGGCTCGAAAACGACGCCGATCGAGAAGTTCGTCGACTCCTCCGGTTCCAGGAACTCGCTGCCCTGCGCGATGCGCTGCGTCGAGTTGACGCAGTCGATGACGTCCTGGTCGGGATCGCCGCCGTTCTCCGCGGCGTAGAAGCAGGTCCAGTCGGTGCGCGTGTTCTGGCGGGCGACGATGTCCTCGTTGATGGTCACGAGGTTGGGTGCGCGGAAGGCGGTCGAGATCGAGCCGCGGATCAGCAGCGGTTCGACGACGCGCCAGCCGAGCGCAAGCTTGCCGACGGTCGTGTCACCGACGTCCGAGAAGTCCTCGTAGCGCAGCGCGACCTGCGCGTCGAGGTTCTCGAGCAGCGGGATCTGCAGCTCGCCGAACAGCGACAGGACGTCGCGCTCACCGGAGCTGTCGGGCGTCGGGCTGGAGTTGACGACGTCGGAGACGAACGGGTAGGTATCGCCGTCCGGATCGGTGAAGTTGATCGTGCCGTCCAGGCGCGGATCGCGATCGTCGACGAAGGACTCCTCGCGATACTCGATGCCGCCGAGCAGGCCCACCGGGCCCGCCGGCAGGTCGAACAGCTCCGGCGTCGAGATCTTGAAGTCGATCATCCTGAGCTCGGTCTCGTTGAAGCGCGTCACGTCGACGAGGCCGCGCTCGATGTTGTTGTTCACCCCGCCGCTGAACGGGTTGTAGGCCGCCGGCGTCGGATCGTTCAGCGCCTCCTGGATCAGCGTGTTCGAAACGCGGTTGCGCGTAATGTCGTCTTTCGTCGCACGCGACCAGGTCACCGCCGTCTCCCAGTCCCAGTCCGCCAGGGTGCCGCGCAGGCCCTGCAGCACCCGGTAGGTATCGCCGTCGTTGTCGACGATGCGCGGCAGCTCGGCGAAGCGATAGTTCTCGATCGTCATGCCGAGCCCGGAACACGGCACGTTCGTGCCTATCACGCTGTCCGGCAGGCGGTTCGGTGAGCCGCAGGGACCGAACGGGTTGTAGTAGTTGTCTGCCGCGACGCGCAGGCGCACCGTGCTGAATGGTGCCGACGGATGCCGGCTCAGGTTGGTTGTCGACCGGTAGGCCATCAGCTCGGTGAAGCTCTCGAGGCCGTTGCCGAAGTCATGGTTGATGTAGACGAACAGGTTCGTGCGGTCCAGGTCCGAGTTCAGGTCGCGGACCTCGTTCAGGTTGTAGCGGTAGGTGCCCTGGCCGTCGACGCCGCCGCAGGTCCCGTAGCCGAGGGTCCACTGGCAGCGCGGATCGCCGACCGGGTAGGTCTCGAAATCGCCCTGCGGGTCCGTGAACACACCGCTCAGGCCGAAGCCCGAGATGCTGCCCAGGATGTCGTACTGGCCGTACAGCGAGTTCGCGCTGTTGTTGCGGAAGGATGTCGACCCCTCCCACGGCGACCCGGCCGGCACGCGCGGGCGGAAATCGCTGTCGGCCCAGCGCGCCTCGTCCGACGCCCTGACGCGATCGCGGTGGTAGAAGCTGAACAGCACGCCGACGTTCGTGCGCCGGTCGTTGAAGAAGCGGCCCCACTCTACCGACAGGCTCTGGTCCTGGCGCGGCACGTGGTCGTACTCGTTCCACTTCGTGCGTATCGTCAGTCCTTCGTAGTCCGTTTTCAGAACGTTGTTGACCACGCCGGCGACGGCATCGGCGCCGTAGATGGCCGAGGCCCCCTCGCGCAGCACCTCGACGCGCTGCAGGCCGAACACCGGTATCGTGTTCGAGTTCACCGTGTTGACCGGCACGAAGCTGCCGCCGACCTCTTCGGTCTGGTAGGTGGCGGAATTCACCATGCGGCGCCCGTTCAGCAGCACCAGCGTGTTGCCGGTGCCGAGGCTTCTCAGGTTGAAGGCGCCGACGTCGCCACGCGCGGAATTGACGCCGCCGCTGATGTTCTCGGCCTCGTTGAAGAAGTTGTTGCCGTTCTCCGGCAGGAAGTCGAACAGCTCGTCGCCCGAATCGATGCCGAGCGCCTCGATCTGCTGCTGGTCGACGACCGATACCGGCAGGGCGCCGCTGATGCGCGCGCCGCGGATCTGCGTACCGGTGACGGTGATCTCCTCGATCTCCAGGTCGACGTCTTGTTCATCGTCGTCGTCCTGCGCATAGCCCGTTGCCGCGACGAACGGCAGCAGCAGTGCCGCCAGCAATGACGCCCGGCGCTCAAAAGATTGAAACCACATAGCTCCCCCTGACCCTGTCGGACAGCGGCTCGGCGGCCGCGTTATTCTTGCTCACGCTGGTGTAACGCGCGGGCCGCCCGGAATCCGCCACTGTCCGCCTGCGAAGGCGCTCAGGTCGCAGGGCGCAGGACGATCCAGCGGGGGTCGGCGCGATCCACGGCGATGTGCGGGTTCGCGCTCAGCCCGTCGAGGAAGTCACCGAGATCCCCGGTGCGGAAGCGCCCGCTGACGCGCAGGTCGGCGAGTTCGGGGGCGCCGATCAGGATGTTGGCGGCGTAGTACCGCCGCATCTCGGCCACGACGAGCGGCAGCGGTTCGTCCTCGAAATAGCGGATGCCGTGGCGCCACGACAGCTCGCGATCGAGCTGCTCGGCGGGGACGACACGGTAGCGCGCCTCGTCACCGACGATCTCGAGTCCCTCTCCGGCGCGCAGCAGCGCCACCTCGCCGCGGAGGGCGCTCGTCCGCCGGCCGTCGTAGGCCGACAGCCCGGTCTGCCGCTGGCGGGGCCGGACGCGCACCGTTCCCTGGAGCACGGCGACGTTCATGCGGGTCGCCGTCGAGGACACCGCGAACGCCGTGCCGAGGGCGGCGACGGAGCCCTGGTTCGCCTTGACGACGAACGGCCGGCGATCGCCGGCGACGTGGAAGATGGCGTCGCCCGAGACCAGCTCGACGCGCCGCGCGTCCTCGTCGATGCGGACGACGATCTCGGTCCCGGAATCCAGTTCGACGCGGCTCTGGTCGTCCAGCGACACGGTCAGCGCCTCGCCGGCCGGCGCGCGGACGACCGTCGCGGGCGGCGCGCCGAGGACATGGGCGGCCAGCCCGAGGACGACGAGCAGCGAGGCCGCGAGGCCGGTCCAGTCGCTCTGCGGCGCGGCCTGCGGCGACGTGCCGCCCGCGGGGCGATCACGAGCGGGGAAGCGCACGATCCGGGGGTCGTCGAGCAGCGGGCGCACGTCCGCGAGCGTGTGCAGCCGCGCCCAGACCTCGGAGAGCTCCTCGAATGCCCAGCGGTGGCAGGGATCCTCGCCGAGCCAGCGCGCGAACGCGAGCCGGTCGGCGTCGTGACAACGTTCGGCATCGAGCAGTGCGAGCCACGCCGCGGCGTCGTCCATCACGGCCTCGGGGATGTTGCGCCCGGTCCAGTCCTCGAGGTCCATCATCACGGCGTACCGGTCGCCCTGCCCCGCGCGCGGCGAGCATCCGCGGCCGCCGCGGCGGGCCTCGGCGCCATTTGCTCCCTGCAATGCCGGAGACCCCGGGCCAGGTGTTTTTCCACGGTGCTGACGGAGATGCCGAGCCGTTCGCCGATCGCCCGCTGGCTCAGGCCGTCGACGATGCGCAGCACGAACACCTGGCGGCAGCGGGGCGGCAGCGCATTGACGACCTCGAGCAGGAAGCGCCGTCGCTCGTTGCTCGACACCTGCTGCTCCACGCTGCGCGTGTCGCGCCTGAGCTTCTCGCTGAGCGCGACGGCGTCCGCGCTGCGGGCGACGACCTGGCGATGCCGCAGGCGGCTGATCGCGAGGTTGCGGGCCGTCGTGTACAGCAGCGCCGACGGCGCGTGCCCGGCCGTGCCGTTGCTGCGCAGCACGCAGAAGACTTTCAGGTAGGCTTCCTGCAGGACGTCCTGGATGTCGTCCGGGGATGCGAAATAGCGCCGCAGGTAGCTGGCCAGCGGCTTCTTGGTGACGAGCACCAGTTCCTCGAAACTCGATCGCGTCGGCGGCATGGCCCGCGCTCCCCCCGGTCTCTGCCTGCACCATGCCACAGGGATCGCAGTGCGCACAAACCGCCCTCCGCTAGCGCTGCAGCGCGCGGAACGCGCGCCGCCGGCTCTCGTCCGCCGCGGCGAGCCGACCCCGGGCGCCGTCGAGCCAGCGATGCCCGTCCGCGAGCGACTCGCGATGCAGCGCCAGCATGCGTTCCACCTCGGCCGGCTGCGGCCCGCCCCGCCCGCGGCGCTCCCGCACCATCACGGCGGGATCCATCGCGCGGCGGATGCGCGCGGCCGGCAGCGGCAGGCCGCCGTCGCCGGACTCGCTCCAGACGGCCGCGAGCTCCGCATCGGAGAGGTCCTTCGGCCG
>JBFJUJ010000168.1:0-6055 GCA_041624755.1 Woeseia sp.
GTGGCCGTCGGCATGCTCGATGCGCTGGGCATCGACGTCTCGGTCGTCGCCGACGGCAAGGCAGCGGTGCGGGCGGCGCGCGAGCGAAGTTTCGACCTGCTGCTGATGGACTGCCAGATGCCGGTGCTCGACGGCCTCGCGGCGACGCGGCGCATACGTGAGCTCGAAGCGGCCGACAATCGCCATCGGCTGCCCATCGTCGCCCTGACCGCGAACGCGATGAGCGGCGACCGCGAACGCTGTCTCGAAGCCGGCATGGACGACTACCTCGGCAAGCCGTTCACGATGGACCAGCTGCACGCCGTGCTGTCGGTGCACCTGCTGCCGGACAGCGGTCCCGCCCGGGAGCCCGCGGAAAGCGCGGTAACCGAACCGGCAGCGCGCGGGTGCGCGGACGCGCTCGACCGCAGCGTGCTCGATTCGCTGGCAGAGCTCGGGCGCCCGGGCGCGCCCTGCCTCGTCGGCAAGGTCGTCGGCATCTACCTCGAGAATTCCGGCGATATCGTCGCGCGGCTTTCGTCGGCCGTCGAGGACGCTGACGCCGCGGCAATCCGGGAAGCCGCACATGCCCTGAAATCCAGCAGCATGAACGTCGGCGCGACGCGCCTTGCCGAGCTATGCAAGGAACTCGAGACGATGGCTCGGGAGCGGCGGCTCGCCGACTTGCCGACGTTCCTGCACCGGCTCGGCCAGGAGCACGCGCAGGCCCTCGACGCCCTGCGCGAAGAGGTCGAGGTGGTGTCCCGATGAGCCAGGCGACGCGCAACGGGCAGCCGAGGCTGGCCCTGATCGCCGATGACGATCCGACCGTCCGCGCGATCATGCGCGAAGTCATGGAGCAGGCGGGCTTCCGTGTCGAAGAGGCGGCCGACGGCCAGGAGACGCTCGACCGCTACAGCGAGCTCAGGCCGGATCTCCTGATGCTCGACGTCGAGATGCCGGTGCTCGACGGATTCACGGTGTGCCGCCGCATCCGCGCCGAGGAGACTGTACGCCACACGCCAATCTTCATGGTCACCGGCCGCGACGACCGCGAGTCCGTCAAGCGGGCCTACGATGCCGGCGCCAGCGACTTCCTGAGCAAGCCGATTTCCTGGACGATGCTCGCCCACCGCGTGCGCTTCGTCATGCGCGCGAGCGAGGCGCTGAACGAGATCAAGGGACTCGTCCGCGCAATGCCCGACCGGATCTTCATCCTGAATGACGAGGGCGAGCTGTACAGCACGCTCGAGGACACGCGCACCGGCCAGCCCACGGCCATCGACCTTGTGTCCAGCGGCTCCTTCGGCGACGTGTTCCCGGAGGATTGCCGGGTCGCACTCCGCCGCAAGGTCCAGGACGCTCTCGCATCGTCGCAGCCGCAGATCCTCGAGCACACCGTCGATCGCGGCAGTACGCACCTCGAGACCCGAATCGTCGGCCGCGACCACAGCACGGCGCTCGCCATCGTGCGCAATGTCACTGCGCGCAAGGAATACGAGGATCGCATCTACGAGCTCGCTTACTACGACAGCCTGACCGGACTGCCGAACCGGCAGCTCTTCCAGCAGACGCTCGATGCGGCGATTGGCAATGGTGCAGACGACGGCACGCAGCTGGCGATCCTGTTCGTCGATCTCGATCGCTTCAAGCGGATCAACGACACGCTGGGGCACTCGATGGGCGATACGCTGCTGTGCTCCGTGGCCGGCCGGCTGCGCAAGTGCCTTGCCGAGGAGGCATCGCCGGGCCCGGTCGACCTCGCGCGGCTGGGCGGCGACGAATTCGTCGCGCTGCTGCGCGGCGAGGACGCCGTGAAGGCCGCCGGTATCGCAGACGCCGTCGTCACCGCCCTGAGCCGGCCGATGAACTGCGAAGAGCATCGCCTCGTCGTGACGCCGAGCATCGGCATCACCGTCTACCCGCAGGACGGCCGGACGAGCGAAGAACTCCTGATGAACGCGGACTCCGCCCTGTACCGGGCGAAATCCTCCGGCCGCAATACACACCGCTTCTACTCCGACACGATGCGCATCCGCTCGATGCAGCGCCTCGACATCGAGAGCGAGCTTCGCGAGGCGATGGCCAGCGGCCAGTTCCTGCTGCACTACCAGCCGAAGGTGGACGTCAAGACCTGGTCGGTCGTCGGCGTGGAGGCGCTGATACGCTGGCGCCACCCGGACCGCGGCTGGATCTCGCCGGTCGATTTCATCCCGGTTGCCGAGGAGAGCGGCCTCATCGTGCCGATCGGCGACTGGGTCGTGCGTGAGGCCTGCCGCCAGATCGGGCGGTGGCAGGGGACGGTCCTGAACAACATCCGGGTGTCGGTGAATATCTCCAGCGAGCAGATCTACACGAGCAACCTCCTGGGTACCGTGCAGAGCGCCATAGCGGAGAACGGTATAGGCGCCGAACTCCTCGAGCTCGAGATCACCGAGAGCCTGTTGATGCGCGATGTCGACTCGACCGTCGAGACGCTCGAGCAGTTCAAGGAGCTCGGGCTCGCGATCTCCATCGACGACTTCGGCACCGGGTATTCCTCGCTCAGTTACCTGACGCGCTTCCCGATCGACACGCTGAAGATCGACAAGTCATTCGTACGCGACCTGCACATAGACAGCGACGACGCCGCTATCTGTGCCGCGATCCTCGCAATGGCGCGCAAGCTCGACCTGAAGGTCGTCGCGGAGGGCGTGGAGATCGACGAGCAGCTGCAGTTCCTGCGCGGTCACGGCTGCCACCAGATCCAGGGTTACCTGTACAGCAAGCCGCTGCCGGCCGACGAACTCGAAAGGCTGGTCGCGGGCGAGGCCGCCACCAGCGCCATCGCCTGAAGCGGAGCCGCTGCCGGGTGTCCGGCGAGCTTGTCCGCGTCTCCGGCAGTCGGTACTGTTGCCGTCCACCCGCCCGGAATACGGCACGCCGGCGTGCAGACCTTCGAGAAGGCCATCCGTGAGAAAAACTTCGCGCTGACCGCCGAGCTGCCGCTCGCGCCGGCGTCGACGGAACGTTCCATCCTCGCCGATCTCGACATCCTCGGGCCCCAGGTCGATGCCGTGCAGGTAACCGACAGCCCGGCCGGCGTGCCGCACATGTCGCCGCTGGTCGCCGCATCGATCTGCCTGCGGCACGGCGTGGACGCGATCATGCATCTCGCCGGCCGCGACCGCAATCGCATCGCGCTGCAGAGCGACCTGCTCGGGGCGGGCGCGGCCGGCGTGACGAGCCTGCTCTTGATGCGCGGCGAGAGGCTGCCGCCGACGCTGACGCCACGGGCGCAGAAGGTCTACGAGTTCGGCGCGAAGCGGCTGCTGCGCTGCGCGAGCCTGATCGGCAGCGAGCGCGGATTGCCGCCTGCCAACGGTTTCTTTCTCGGCTCCCCTGTCCGCGTCATCGACCCGCCGCCGGCCTGGGAGCCACGCGGTATCGCCTCCAAGGCGGAAGTCGGCTGCAAGTACGTGCAGACTCAGCCCCTGCTCGACCCGGGTATTCTCGAGATCTACCTCAGGCGCCTGATCGCGAGCCGCATGCTCGAGCGAGTCTCGTTGATCGCCTGCGTGCCGCTCGTCAGCCGGGACGCGGACCTGGAGGCGCTGCGCACAGGGTCGCGCGGTGCCGTGCTGCCGGAGGATTTCTGCGTCGCAATCGGCGGCGCGGCGTCGGCGGCCGAGGCGCGGGCGATCGGTATCGAACGTGCAGCGGCCGTCCTCGCGGAACTGGAGCGCTTGCCCGGCGTCGCCGGCGCCCATCTCTCGGGCTTCCGCGACAGCCGCGCAGCCGCCGAGGCGATTTCACTATCTGGAACCCGGCTCCCGGGGGCACGCGGCCGGCCGGCATAATTACCGGCTCGTCATGCAGGAAGGTGCCGCCCGATGACTGCCGCCGCGAACGTCGATGCCGGTATCGCAGAGCTCATCCGCAACCGCAGGCGCGGCTGGTCGCTGGACCAGCGCTTCTACACCGACCCCGGCGTCTACCGCCTCGAAGTCGAGCGTATCATCACGCGCAACTGGATCCTCGCGGGACACGCCTCGGAGCTGCCGGCCCCCGGCGATTTCAAGGTTCTCGACGTCGCCGGCGAATCGGCGATCATCGTGCGCACGGCGGGCGGCGAGCTCAGGGCCTTTGCCAACGTCTGCCGCCACCGCGGCTCGCTCGTGTGCCTCGAATCGCGGGGCAATACGCGCAAGTTCGAGTGTCCCTACCACGGCTGGATGTACGACACCGACGGCCGGCTGCTCGCGGCGCGCAACATGCCGGAGGACTTCGACAGGTCGGCGCATGGCCTGCACCCGGTGTCGCTGCGGACGATGGCCGGGCTGATCTTCGTCTGTTTCTCCGACGAGCCGCCGTCACTCGCAGCGGCCGAGCGGGACCTCGCCGAGCCGCTGGCCATGTTCGATGTCGAGAACCTGAAGGTTGCCGCGACCCGCGACTATCCGATCGCCGCGAACTGGAAGCTCGCGATCGAGAACTACCAGGAGTGCTACCACTGCGCCACCGCGCACCCGGACTATGCGCGCATGCACACGCTGATGCTCGACTCGAAGAAGCGCGAACGGGTGCAGCGGCACATGCTCGAGCGCATGGAGTCCTGCGGGCTGAAGAAGATCGAGTTCGACTACGTCGACACCGAGGCCCCCGCCGGCGAGCAGGGCTACGGCTACAGCCGGACCGCGCTGTTCGACGGTTACCTGACCGGCAGCAGGGACGGGCAGCCGGTCGCGCCGCTGCTCGGCGAGCTGACCGACTATGACGGCGGCGCCTCGGATTTCACGATCGGCCCGTTCTCCTTCATGCTCGCCTACAGCGACCACGTCGTCGCCTACGTCTTTACGCCGGTCGACGCGACGCACTGCCGCTGCCGGATCTACTGGCTCGTCCGCGGCGACGCCGAGGCGGGCAGGGACTACGATCCCGACGAACTAGTCTGGCTCTGGGACGTGACGACGCACGCGGACGAACGCATCATCGTCAACAACTGGAAGGGCGTGAACTCGCGCTACTATCGCCCCGGTCCGTTCTCCGGCATGGAGCGCATGGAGTCGCGGTACGTCGACTGGATCGTGCAGCAGCTCGCCGGCGCCTGAGCGCTGGCATCAGGGTCAGCTCGCGCGGCGGCGACCGAACCACCAGGCGAGCAGCACCCCGGCCGACACCAGCGCGATGATCAGCGTCGCCAGCGCGTTGATGTCCGGCGTCACGCCGAGCTTCACCTTCGAGAAGATCAGCATCGGCAGCGTGCTGCCGCCGGGACCGGAGACGAAGCTCGCGATGACCAGGTCGTCGAGCGACAGCGTGAAGGCCAGCAGCCAGCCGGCGATCATCGCCGGTGCGATCAGCGGCAGCGTGATGTCGAAGACCACGCGCAGCGGCTGGCCGCCGAGGTCCATCGCGGCCTCTTCGAGCGAGCGGTCCATGCCGCGCAGGCGCGACATAACGATTACCGTGACATAGGCGAGCGAAAATGTCGTATGCGCGATCGTGATCGTCGTGAAGCCGCGCTGCGCGGGCCAGCCGATGAACTGCTGCAGGCTGACGAACAGCAGCAGCAGCGACAGGCCCGTGATCACCTCGGGCATGACCAGCGGCGATGTGACCATGCCGGCGAGCAGCGTGCGGCTGCGGAAGCGGCCGAAGCGCGTCATGGCGAGCGCGATCATCGTCCCGAACACGGTGGCGAGCGTCGCCGACACGGCCGCGATGCGCAGGCTGAGCCAGGCCGACTCCAGCACCTCCTCGTTCTGCAGGAGCTCCGCGTACCAGCGCGTCGAGAACCCGCCCCAGACCGTCGCGAGGCGCGAGTCGTTGAACGAGTAAACGACGACCGAGACCAGCGGCACGTACAGGAACGCGTAGCCGAAGGCCAGTGCCGACAGCAGGAACAGGGGCTGCCGGCGCTTCACGACGCGATGTCCTCGCTGTCCCGCTGGCGCTGCAGCAGGACGATCGGGAAGACGAGCAGCGTCAGCAGCACGATAGCGACGGCCGATGCGAGCGGCCAGTCGCGGTTGACGAAGAATTCGTCGAACAGCACGCGGCCGATCATCAGCGACTCGGGGCCCCCGAGCAGGTA
>JBFJUJ010000169.1:0-6049 GCA_041624755.1 Woeseia sp.
CGCCCCCCCCCGCCACTGGCTTACCCGCTTTGTGCGCTGCTATGCTTCGACCATGTTCAGCCGCCCGCTCGTCGTCATCCTCTGCCTGCTGTGCGCCACGGCCACGGCGGAGGAGATCTACAAGTGGGTGGACGAGGACGGCGTCATCCACTACAGCGACCAGCCGGCGCCCGGCGCCGAGGTCATACAGCTCCCCGACCGGCCGGCGCCGCGCCAGTCACGCCCGGCCCCACGGCCTTCGTCGGCGGCACCGTCGCTCGAAGCCCAGCGCGCCGCAGCCAGCCGCCCGTTCTCGTATGAGTCGCTGGCATTCTCCTCACCGAACCCGGAACAGACGCTGTGGAACATTGGTGGCACGCTGAACGTGGCGATCAGCCTGAACCCGGGGCTGCGGCAGGGCCACCGGGTACGGCTCTATTTCGACGGCGAGCCGCGCGAGATCTCGGGCACGCAGGTACAGCTCACGGAAGTCTACCGGGGCACTCACAACCTGCAGGCCGAAGTGCTGGATGCGAACGGCAACCTGATGATCCGCAGCGAGCCGATCCGCTTCTACGTTCAGCAGACCTCGATTCGCAACCCCTGACCCGGGGCCGCGCCGCGGCGCCGCAGGCGGGCCCGATGCAGGCAGGTGACCTACTCGACAGCCTCGACACCGCCGTCGTCGTGCTCGACTCGGGCTTCGCCGTGCGCGACATGAACGCGGCCGCCGAGCACCTGCTCGGGCAGAGCCGAGCGCGCCTCGTCGGCAGGCAGCTCGCGCCGCAGGTAGGCAACGACGAGACCCTGGGAAACATGCTCCGCAAGAGCCTGGAGAACGCCCAGACCTATGCCCACGAACTGACGCTGCCGCCGGACGAGACGCACGGCGAGAGCCGCATGATCGATTGCCGCGTGTCGCCGATCCTCAGGCAGGCGCCGGATGCCGCGTTGCTCGTCGAAATGGTCGACATCACGCGCCGCATGCGCATCTCCCGCGAGAATGCGCTGATGATCCAGCACGGCGCCGGCCGACAGATGGTGCGGCAGCTCGCGCACGAGATAAAGAATCCGCTCGGCGGGCTGCGCGGCGCCGCGCAGCTGCTCGCGCGCCAGCTCGACAGCGACGATCTCCGCGAGTACACCGGCGTCATCATCGCCGAGGCCGACCGGCTGGTCACGCTGGTAGACACGCTGCTCGGTCCGGGCGGGCCGCCGAACAAGCAGCCCGTCAACATCCATGAGCTTATCGAGTACGTCCTGCGCCTTACCGGTCCGGAGGCCGTCGACCAGCTCACGATCGTGCGCGACTACGACGTCGGGCTGCCCGCGCTGTGGCTTGACCGTGACCAGATCGTGCAGGCGCTCCTGAACCTGGTGCAGAACGCCTGCGCGTCGCTCAACCGCAGCGGCAAGCTGACCCTGCGGACGCGCGCATCGACCAACTTCACGATCGGCGACGTGCGCCATCCGACCATCGCGACGATCGAGGTCGAGGACAACGGGCCCGGCATCCCGGTCGACATGCAGGACTCGGTGTTCTACCCGCTGGTGACCGGCCGGAGCGATGGCACCGGGCTGGGCCTGCCGGTCGCGCAGGAGCTGATCAGCCGCCACGGCGGCCTCATCGAGTTCGAGTCCTGGCCCGGCCGCACGGTGTTCTCGGTGCGGCTGCCGCTGGCGAGCGACAGCGGGCAGCCCGGAGGCGGCGACGATGGCTGACGGCGCGCTCAGGGTGTGGGTCGTGGACGACGACCAGTCAGTGCGCTGGGTGCTCGACAAGGCGCTGCGCCAGGCCGGCATCGACAGCCGGTCCTTCGAACGCGCCGAGCCGCTGCTCGAGGCCATCGCGACGGAGACGGAGCGGCCGGACGTGCTCGTGACCGACGTGCGCATGCCCGGAATGGACGGTCTCAGGCTGCTGGAGCGGCTGACCTCGCAGCTCCCCGAGCTGCCGATCATCGTCATGACGGCGCACTCCGACCTGGACAACGCGGTCGCCGCCTACCAGGGCGGGGCCTTCGAGTACCTGCCCAAGCCTTTCGACATCGACGAGGCCATCGACCTGATCCGCCGGGCGATAGCGCAGCGCAACGGTACGGACGACGTCGCCGAGAGCGGCCCGCCGGCGATCCCGACGCTGATCGGCAAGGCCCCGGCCATGCAGGAGGTGTTCCGTTCCATAGGCCGCCTCGCAAACTCGTCGATGACGGTGCTGATCACCGGCGAATCCGGCACCGGCAAGGAGCTCGTGGCCCGCGCGCTGCACGAGCACAGCCCGCGGGCCGGGCGCGAGTTCATCGCCCTGAACACCTCCGCGATCGCGGCCGAGCTGCTCGAATCCGAGCTGTTCGGCCACGAGCGCGGCGCATTCACCGGCGCCGATGCGCGACGCATCGGGCGCTTCGAGCAGGCGGACGGCGGCACGCTGTTCTTAGACGAAATCGGCGACATGTCGCCCGCGCTGCAGACGCGCCTGCTCAGGGTGCTGGCGGAGAGCGAGTTCTATCGCGTCGGCGGTCAGACGTCGATCAAGGTCGACGTCCGCGTCATCGCCGCCACCAACCAGGACCTCGCGCAGGCCGTCCAGAAGGGCCGCTTCCGCGAAGACCTGTACCATCGCCTGAACGTCATCCGCATCAACACGCCGCCGCTCAGGCAGCGACGCGAGGACATCCCGCTCCTGCTCACCCACTACCTGCAGGGCGCTGCGCAGGAGCTGAATGCACCCGCCAAGACGCTCAGCGACGATGCGCTCGATGCGCTGAAGCGCTACGACTGGCCCGGCAACGTCCGCCAGCTCGTCAATGCGATGCGCCGCCTGACGATCACGGCGCCAGGCAGCGTCATCACGGCCCAGGACCTGCCCGAGGAACTCGGCGGCGCGGCCGTAGACGGCCCGGAATGGAGCGACGCGCTGGCGAGCTGGGCCGAGGGCCGGCTTTCCGCGGACAGCGAGCGGCCGCTGCTCGACGACGCGCTGCCGGCCTTCGAGCGCACGCTGATCCGCGTCGCGCTCGCGCACTGCGGCGGCCATCGGCAGCAGGCTGCCCGCCTGCTGGGCTGGGGCCGCAACACGCTGACGCGCAAGATCCGCACGCTGCAGCTCGACTGAGGCCGCGCCGCCGGCCTGCGCCGCCTACAGACCGAAAGCCCGCACGAGGAACACGGCCATCTGGTCGCGGCGTACCGGCGAGCCCGGGCAGAAGTTGCCGTTGCCGCAGCCGGACGTGATGCCCTCCGCGGCGAGCTGCTCGATGAAACCGGCGGCCCAGTGACTGGTCGGCACGTCGTCGAAGATTCCCGTCGGCGGCGGCGGCCGGTACCCCGGGCCGTAGATCGCGCGCAGCAGGAACACGGCCATCTGGTCGCGCCCGACCGCGTCGTCGGGACAGAAGTAGCCGGGTACGCCGCAGCCGCGCGTGATGCCGTCCCAGAACAGCTGCTCGATGAACGCCGCGGCGAAGTCGCTCGGGCCGACGTCGAAGAACACGTTGCCGATCGCCGGCGGCGGCACGAACGCCGAGCCGCGCATGCCGCGCTCGAGGAACACCGACATCTGCGCGCGGGTGACCGCCTGGCCCGGGCAATAGTTGTCGCCGCCGCAGCCTCCGGTGACTCCCGAGCGCGCCAGCGTCTCGATGAAGCGGAACGCCCAGAAGCGCGGGCCCGCATCGGCGAAGCGGCCGAGCGGGTAATCGTCCTCGGCGTCTGGCACGCCGTCGTTGTCGTCGTCGTTGTCCGCGTTGTCGCCGATGCCGTCGCCATCGGTGTCGACGGTCTCGGTCGGATCGTTCGGGAACGCGTCCGCGTTGTCGCCGACGCCGTCGCCGTCGGAATCGGCGGACTCCGTCGGGTCGAGCGGGAAGGCGTCCTGGCTGTCCGGCACGCCGTCGTTGTCGTCGTCCGGGTCGGCGTTGTTGCCGATGCCGTCGCCGTCCGTGTCCTCCCATTCGTTCGGGTCGCTGGGGAACGCGTCGTTGACGTCGGGCACGCCGTCGCCGTCGCTGTCGACGGCGACCTGCAGGAGCACGAGCGCCGCAACGTCGGTGCGGTTCGCCGCGGCGATGTCGGTCAGCCCGTCGCCGTTGAAATCCGCGACCTGCACGGTCGCGAGCCGGCAGCCGCCGAAGAACCCGCAGGCAACGTCGTTCACGTTCGTGGCCGCACCGAAATCGCCGGAGCCGTCGCCCATCAGCGCGATGACCTCGTTGACGTTGCGATCCGCGGCGACGATGTCGAGGTTGCCGTCGCCGTCGAGGTCGCCGAGCGCCACGGACTGAATGAAGCAGTCGCGGAACGCGCAGTCGCCCTGGCTGAAATCGGTGGCCGGGTTGAAGCCGCCCTGGCCGTTGCCGAGCAGGACGGAGATGCTGTCGCTGATCGCGTTCGTCACGACGAGATCGGCGTTGCCGTCGTTGTTGACGTCGCCGGCGGCGACGAACTGCGGGAAGACGCGGACGTCGAACGCATTCAGCGCGCCGAAGGTACCATTGCCGGCGCCGAGCCGGACCGCGACCTGGTTGTCGCCGGAGTTGACGGCGACGAGGTCGGCGTTCCCATCGTTGTTCAGGTCCGGCAGGACGACCGCGGTGGGCACGTTGCCGACCGGGTAGATCGTCGGCATGCCGAAGCCGCCCGCACCGTCGCCGAGCAGTACCGAGGCGTCGTCGGTCGAGAAGTTGACGGAGACGGCGTCGAGATTGCCGTCGTTGTCGACGTCGCCCAGCACGATGTCGTTCGGGTTGCGCCCCGGGATCTCGCCGAAGATCCACAGCAGGTAGCGTTCGCCCGGCGTGAAGCTGCCGTCGCCGTCGCCGATCAGCACCGACGCGGACGAATCAGAGCGCTCGGCGAGCACGACGTCCGGGATGTCGTCGCCGTTCAGGTCGCCGACGGCGAGGCGCCGGTGGTTGCAGGACGTGCAGTTCGCGCCGCCGCTCGACGGGATCGCGGCGCCGAAGCTGCCATCGCCGTTACCGAGCAGGGCTGCGACCTGGCCGTTGTTGCTCGCGTCGACGCCGACGATGTCGAGGACGTCGTCGCCGTCGAGGTCGGCAACCGCGATGCCCCACGGCGGCACGCTCGAGCCGTAGGTTGTGCCGGCGAATTCCGGCGGCAGACTCGTCAGCGATTCCACGTTGGTGTCCACCAGGTCGAGGATGCCGAGCACGCCTTCGTCGTCGCGCACCGTGCCGATGCCGTCCGCGAGGTACAGCGTGCTGACGACCGTGTCGTTGATCGGCTGCCCGTTGACCGTGCCGGTCAGCGTGAACGACAGCACGAGCCGGATCGTGTCGAAGGTGCCGTAGGGCACCGTGACCTGCTCTTCCGCGGCGATCGTCGCCGTCGAGCTGTAGCTGATCGGGAACGTGCCGGCCCCCGGCACCGCGAAGCTGGCGTCGCCGCTCGAATCCAGCGAGTCGCCGACGTTCGCGGTCGCGAGCGCCATCGGGATGGGCGGGTCGAACGTGACCGTCGACCGCGGCACACCTGTCTCGAGCCGGTGCAGGCGCAGCCCGCCGGCATCATTCGTGAACGACAGGATGTCGCCCACGCCGTTTTCGAGGTCGGTCGTGATCATGCCGCCGACCATCGACGTGCCGACCACCTGTGCCGTCACCGTCGAGCCGTCGAGAGACAGCCGGTAGTCCCAGGTGGCCTGTTCGGGCAGCGGGAAGTAGTCCGCCATCGGGAACATCGCGAAGGCCGGGTTCGCGGTTGCCAGGACCAGCACCGCCAGTGCACGGAGACCGGTTCGCAAGGTGTCATGCATAGCGCTGCGCTCCCCTCGATCGCGATACGTGGCAGCGTCATCCCCGGGGCGATTGGCGATCTCAGTTCTTCTGCCGCCGTCGGGACTGTCTCCCGGCCAGTATACCCCGCGCGATGCCAGGGAACCGGGCGCGGCCGTCAGCCGCGCAGCGAGCCGGTAAGCTCGGCCACGGACGCCAGTCGATGCCGCGCCAGGTAGTCGGCGATACCGGCGTTGATCTGCCGGCACATGAGCGGTTCGTAGAACAGCGCGGTGCCGATGCCGACGGTGCTCGCGCCGGCGATGAGGAAGGCG
>JBFJUJ010000170.1:0-6021 GCA_041624755.1 Woeseia sp.
CGCTGCTGGTACTACCGGCGCGGCCTCGCCTGCTACCGCGCCGGCGGCAACCTCTGTTACGCCGACGGCCCGCAGGCCATGAACCGCGAGCACTGCCTGTTCGGCGCGAGCCGCTGCGTCGCGGTCAGCCCGTCGGATACCGCGACGGCGCTGGTCGCGCTCGACGCGACGATGGTGGCCGAGAGCACGGGCGGGCGGCGGCTGATCCCGGCCGGCCGCTTCTTCGCCGGCCCGGCGACGCACATGACGCGCATGACCTCGCTCGAGCCCGACGAGATCCTGACCGCCGTGCGAATCCCGGGCACCTGGGCCGGCAAGCGCTTCTACTTCGAGAAAGTCGCCGACCGCAACGCCTGGGATTTCGCCCTCGTCAGCCTCGCCGCGGCACTCGACGAGGACGGCGGCACGATCCGCGACAGCCGCTTCGTCTGCGGCGGCGTCGCGGCCGTGCCCTGGCGCCTGCGCGACGTCGAGCGCGCCGCGCGCGGCAGGTCCGCGAGCGCGGCGACCGGCGAGGAGATCGCGCCGCTCGCGACGGCGGGTGCGAAACCCCTGCGCTACAACCGCTTCAAGATGCCGCTGATGGAGAACCTCGTGCGGCGCGCACTGCGAGGCTGACCATGGATATCGCCGAATTCAAGCGCGACGTGTGGGGCCGGGAGGTCCTGCTGGGCGTGTCCTGGGACCTGCTCTGGGTCGTGCTCGCGCTGGCCTTCGCGTTCGTCGCGCTGCACGCGGTCTGGATGGCCGTCGCCGGGCGCCGGGAAGCGAGACCGTCGGCCGAGGGCCCGCGCGTCCCGCGGCACGCGGCGGTCGACCGCTGGTTTCACTGGATCATGGCCATCAGCATGTTCGTGCTGCTCGTCACCGGCGTGCTGCCAATCGTCGGCGTCGAGTTCGCGTGGCTGACGATCCACTGGATCGCCGGCCTGGTGCTGACGGCCGCGGTGCTGTTCCATATCGTCCGCTCGCTCATCTGGCTCGATCTGAAGTCGATGTGGATCGCCCCGCGCGACCTGAAGGAGCCGTTCGACCGCTCGGTAAAGCCCGGCAAGTACTCGCTGGCGCAGAAGAGCATGCACGCCGCCGTCACCGTGCTGTCGCTGCTCGTGATTGGCTCGGGGCTGGTCATGTTCGCGATGATCGACACGCCGTGGTGGGAGCGCAGCAACGCCCTGTCCGAGGCGGCGCTCGGCTGGACCTTCTTCATCCACGGCCTGTCGACGCTGCTGCTGATCGCGACGACCTCGCTGCACGTCTATTTCGGCCTGCGCCCGGAGAAGCTCTTCTACCTGCGCTCGATGGTCAAGGGCTGGGTCTCGAGGGAGGAACTCGAGGCACATCATGACGCGAGCCGCTGGTCGCCCGACGAGCCGACCTGATACCGTATCGCCAACCGGGAACAAGAAACGCATCCGTGAGTAACCCCCTCGACGACCAGATCGACGCGATCGAGTCTGGCTACGAATTCCTGCTCGCCTACGCAGCCCAGGGCCGCGAGTCCGACGCAAGCCCTTCCGGGAAGTCGGAGGTTCGCGATACGCTCGCCCGCATGAGCGAGGCGGCGGGCGGCATCGTCGAGGCGATGGCCGGTCGCGACCACGATTTCGCCGGCATCGTCGTGGAGGACGCGCGCAAGTCGCTGGCGGCCATGTCGCTCGTCATCGCGCAGCCGGCCATCAGCTCGGAGCTCGTGGACAATCTGAATGCCTCGATTCATCTGCGCGCGCTGCTGACCGACCTGTTCCTGCTGAGCGAGGCCGGGATGTGAGCCGGGATCGGCCCGGAAAACGGCGCTGAACCAAAGCGGCCCGGGACGTACCAACGGTCGAGACACGACAGACGGACTGACAGGCATGACCAACGGAAACATTTCACGCCGGCGTTTCCTGAACCTCGTCGGCGCGGCCGGCGGCGCGACGGCGCTCTACCAGACCGCCCGCGCGCTGGAGCTGATCCGGGAGACCGGCGCAATGCCTCGGCTCGAGCTCAGGAGCGTCGGCGGCGAGGGCAGGAAGGTCCTGATTCTCGGCGCCGGCATTGCCGGGCTGACGGTGGCCTACGAGCTCGAGCGCGCCGGCTACGACTGCACTATTCTCGAGGCCTCGCACCGCGTCGGCGGCCGCATAATCACGCTGCGGCACGGCGACGTCGTCGACGAGATGGGCTACCGGCAGGTCGTCGATTTCGACGACGAACCGCATCTTTATTTCAACGCCGGCGCGGCGCGCATCCCGGGCCATCACGAGCGCGCCATGCACTACTGCCGCGTGCTCGGCGTCGACCTCGAGATCATGGCCAACGACAACCGGCTGGCCTGGACACAGGACGACGCGGCTTTCGGCGGCGAACGCGTGCGCGTCAGGGAATACACGACCAGCGCCCGCGGCTTCATGAGCGAGCTGCTCGCCAAGGCGCTCAATACCAGCGCTTTCGACCAACCGCTCGACGAGGCCGACCGCGAGCGGCTGCTGGCCTTCGTCAGGTCATTCGGCGACCTCTCGGACGACGGCACCTACCGGGGCTCGCCCCGGGCGGGATACGCCTCGGGCGGTTTCCTGAAGCACGGCGAACTGAAGCCGACCCTCGACTTCGGCGAACTGCTGAACAGCAGCTTCTGGCGCTACAGCATGCACTTCAACCAGCACGTCGACTGGGCGGCACCGCTCATGACGCCGAAAGGCGGCATGGACATGATCGTGCGCGCCTTCCTGCGCAAGATCCGCACGCAGCCCAAGCTCGATGCGCAGGTGCAGGCGATCACGCTGACGAACGACGGCGTCGACGTCGTCTACAACCACCGGGGGCGGCGGCACAAGGTCAGCGCCGACTACTGCTTCAACAGCATCCCGTCGCATTTCATCAACGGCATCCCGAACAACTTCTCGAAGGAGTACATTGGCGCGCTCAACGCGATGCGCCGCGGCAATTTCTTCAAGATCGGGCTGCAGATGAAGGAGCGCTTCTGGGAGCGCGAAAACATCTATGGCGGCATCTCCTACACCAACCAGCGCATCAACCAGGTCTGGTACCCGTCGCACGGCATATTCCAAAAGAAAGGCATCGTGCTCGGCTGCTACGCGTTCGGCCCGGACCAGTCGAACTGGTTCGAGCGCCTGCCGCCGGACGAGCGCATCGCCGCGGCGGCGCGCATGGGCGAGAAGCTGCACCCCGGCTACACGGACCACATCGAGACGGGCGTCAGCGTGGCCTGGGGCCGCATGAACCACATGATGGGCTGCGGCAATCGCTACGAGGAGGACACGGAACACCTGTTCCACACGGTGCAGGCGCCGGAGGGCCGCCACTGGATGATCGGCGACCAGATCAGCTATCACTCGAGCTGGCAGGAAGGCGCGTTCGCCTCGGCGCTGCACGCCGTGCAGGATCTCGACTCCCGGGTGCGCGCGGAGGCCGGAACCGCATGAGTCCCGTGAAACGGATGGGAATCGTTGCCGCGCTGGTCTGCGCCGCGCCGCTGGCTTCGGCCGACGAAGCCGCAGCAGAGCCGGTTATCCCGGCACCGGAATTCGTTTATTGCACCACCTGCCACGGGATCGACATGGGCGGCAACGTGGTGCTCGCGGCGCCGCGGCTGTCCGGCATGGACGCGTGGTACGTTGCGCGCCAGCTGCGTGGTTTCAGCAAGGGATGGCGCGGCGTCCATCCGGAAGACGCCGGCGGCCACGAAATGCGGCCGATGGCGGCGATGCTGAGCGACGCCGAGATCGCCGCCGTGGCGAAGTACGTCAGCCGGGTGCAGTCCGCGCCGCCGGCCGTGACTGTCGACGGCGACGCCGGGCGGGGCAAGGCGCTGTACGCGAGCTGCGTGGCCTGTCACGGCCCGGCCGCTGCGGGCGACCGGGAGCTCGCCAGCCCGCCGCTCACCGGCCTGGACGACTGGTACCAGCTCGAACAGTTGAAAAAGTACCGCGCCGGCATCCTCGGCAGCCACCCCGACGACAGCTACGGCCAGCAGATGCGGGCCGCCGCCGCGCTGCTCGCCGACGAACAGGCCATGGCCGACGTCGTGCGTTATATCGCGACGCTGGGCGCGCAGTAGTTACTCAGTGAAATCGCTTACCGAGAAGGAGCCAACGACATGAAGCACACAGCACTGGCAGCCGTCCTGCTGCTGACCGCAGGGACCGCCGGCGCCGCCGAGATCACGCGCTACCCGCTGCCGAACAACTCGACCTTCCCGATCGCGCAGGCCGTCGAAGTGTCGGCCGGCACGACGATCGTCTACCACAGCGGCACGGTGCCGGGCCCGGCCAATCCCGACGCCGAGCGCGGCACGCGCGAATACTGGGGCGACACCGAGGCGCAGGCGCACAGCGTGTTCCGGCGCATGCAGGCCTCGCTCGAGAAGCTGGGACTCGGCTTCGGCGACGTCGTCAAGATGACGGTGTTCCTGGTACCCGACCCGGCGATGGGCCGCATGGATTTCGCCGGCTTCATGCGCGCCTACACGCAGTACTTCGGCACCGCGGAGCAGCCGAACCTGCCGGCGCGCTCGGCGGTCGCGATCGCCGGCCTCGCCGGCGAAGGCATGCTGGTCGAGGTCGAGGTGATCCTCGCGCGTGGCGACATGCGACCGCAACCGCCGTCGCCGCCGATGATCAACTGAGCGTCGGGGCTGACAGGGTCGCCGCGCCGACCTCGGGATCCGGACTCTCGCCGGCCGCGCCGTGGCAACTTGCCCCGCGGGCCGGCGGGGGCCGGGCGCAGGGCGGCGAAAACGCATCGCGCCTCGAGGCTTTTCCAACGGCCTGCTAGTCCGTATCCGTCCGGCGACTCCTGAGACCTTCCATGTGCTCGATCAGCGTGTCGGTCGTTTCCTTGAGGATCTCGAGTTCTTCGACCGTCAGTTTGTCGAGCTGCTCCAGGTTGAATTCGATCGCGTCGACGATCCTGCGGACGGGCCGTTGCAGCGGGCGCATGAAGTAAGTCGTCACGGTTGCGACGATGGTGCCGAAGAAGATCACCGAGCCGACGATGATCCAGACGCCCCCGATGAGCTTTCCGGCCGTCGTCGCCGGGGTGTCCGCGATGCCCGCGGTCGAGAAGGCGGCGATTCCCCAGTAGAGCGCGTCGAGCAGCGACCGGACCGACGCGTGCGATGCCGTGCGTTCAACCGCGTACATGGCGACCGCAAAACCGATCCACAGGCAGACGAGGAGGATCAGCATCTTGACGAACGGCGTTTCGGCGACGACGTCGCGCAGGAAGCGCCGCACCCGCTTTGTCGGGGTCAGGGACATTCCCGCCTGTATACGCCGCCCGTTTCGGTACGGGAATACGCAGTTGTCACAGTGAGGATTCGCTGCACCGGCTATTGGCCGGCGGGTCGGCATCCGTCTGGCGCAAGCGCTTTTTTCAGCTCCTTCTCCGTCCCGCGGTCGAGCGCCGGCCGCAGGAACAGCGCGGCGAACAGCGCGGCAGAGCCGACACCGCTCCACAGGATTGCGGGCGTGGTCCATGTGATCGCCTCCGGCCCTTTCGCGACTACCGCCGGCGACGCCGCCAGCGCCACGGCGGTAACCGGGAGAACTGCGATGACGCAGCCCAGAGCGCCGAGGAGCATGCCGGGCACCGCTCGCAGCCAGCTCTTGTGATACCTCAGGACAGAACTGGCGGCCACGCCGATCGTACTGAATGATTCCTCATCCGGGGTTGCTTCCCGCGGCGCGAGCACGGCGCCGAGGATGACGAGTACGACGATGCGCCTGCGTCCATCGGCGCGGACCGGCAGCGAGCGCAGCAGGGAGCGCGAACACGATGCCGGCCAGGAACGAGAGGATTGCCAGCACGCCGATGTCGAGAAATGGCGGCAGCGAGAACCGGGGGGCGAGCCCCAGGCGGAAGAACAGCGGCACGCCGCCGAGGTAGACGAGCAGCAATCCGCTCAGCAGCGCGGCGCCCCAGGCGATCGGCCGCGTGACCGTCCGGAGCCCGCGCATGAAGCGCGGGTCGTCATAGAAGCGTTGGCTGGCGTGGGACACGAGAGAAAGCTTACGC
>JBFJUJ010000171.1:0-5994 GCA_041624755.1 Woeseia sp.
GATCACCGCGGCCGTCGGCCGGGAAGCAGCGGCGCTCGCGACCCGACATGGCGTGACACCGGGGCTTGCCGTCGTCATCGTCGGCGAGGATCCCGCGAGCCAGGTCTATGTGCGCAACAAGAAGCGTACGGCCGAGGCCTGCGGGTTCCGCTCGGTCCGGCACGCGCTCGCGCACGACGTCCCGCAGGCCGAGCTGCTCGACCTCGTCGGCCGCCTCAATCGTGACCCTGAAGTGCACGGCATCCTGGTGCAGCTGCCGCTGCCGAAGCATCTCGACGAGCAGCTCATCACCCAGTCGATTCGGCCGGACAAGGACGTCGACGGCTTCCACTTCGAGAATATCGGCCGGCTGACGGCCGGTGATACGGAGAATGCCTTCGTGCCGTGCACGCCCGCCGGCTGTATGCGCCTCATCGAGGAGCAGCTCGGAGACGACCTGTCGGGCCTCGATGCCGTCGTGATCGGCCGCTCGAACATCGTCGGCAAACCGATGGCGGCGCTGCTGCTGAAGGCCAATGCGACGGTGACGATCTGCCACAGCCGCACCGCCGACCTGGCCGCGGTCAGCCGGCGCGCCGACGTCCTCGTCGCCGCCGTCGGCCGCGCCAACCTGGTCCGCGGCGACTGGGTCAAGCCGGGCGCCGTGGTCATCGATGTCGGCATCAATCGCGTCGAGGCCGGCGCGACGAAGAGCCGGCTGACCGGCGACGTGGCCTACGACGAGGCCGCGAGTGTCGCGCGCGCGATCACGCCGGTGCCGGGCGGCGTCGGGCCGATGACGATCGCGATGCTGATGGCCAACACGCTGAAAGCCGCGACGAGGGCCGCGCAGGCCTGAGGGCGGTCTCAGAAACTTCTCTTCGACTCCAGCAGGATCTGCACGTCGTCGATCGTCGGGTCGCCGTCGAGCGGGAAGGCGATATCGAGGTGGATCACGTCGCGGCCGCTCGAGCGCGTCGGCATGAAGCGCAGGCCCAGCCCCACGTCCTTCAGCCAGCCGATGCTGCCGCCGCCCGCCGGGTTGTCACCCCAGGTGCGGCCGGCGTCGGCGAAAACGGCGCCGCCGACGCGCGCCAGGCGGAACGGGTACCAGTCGGTGAAGTAGCGGTACTCGACGGTCGCGAGCATGCGCTTGTCGCCGACCTGGTAGCGCAGCGGATAACCGCGCAGACCGCTGTCGCCGCCGAGCTGCAGCGGATTGTCGAGATCCAGTCGCCGGCCCAGGGCGCCGGACAGCGTCGTGAAGAACAGCGAGCGGGAGGATAGCTGGCGGTAGTAGCGACTATCGACCTGCCACAGCGCGTTGACGACGCGGCCCTCGTCGACGCGCCCCGACAGCGTCGAAGCGAGCAGCAGCGCGCGTCGTTCCATCGAGCCGAAGCCCGTGCTCGCGGACAGGCTCGCGATCCAGGCATCGCGGTCGGAACCGAATGATTCCGCGGCATAGCCCAGTCGGGCCGCGACGCGCGTGCCCAGGTAGAAATCCTCGGTGCGGTCGATCTGGTCGCGGTTGTTCGAGGTCTGGAAACGGTCTTCCAGGAGCTCGACGGCGATCCACGGATAGACGAACTCCCGATCCGCCGGCAAGAGCTGCGGCAGCTCGCGCCCTGCGGTCTCGGAGAAGCGCCGCTCGTCCCAGGCGAAGCCGGCTGTCAGGCGGCGCACCCAGCCGTCCCTGAGCCCCGCCGACCAGCCGTGAAAGACGCTGGCGAAGCGCAGGTCGGAACGATACTCGGCGACCTCGTTGCCCAGGTCGTAGAAGCGCGTCTCGGCCTCGCCGGAGAACCAGTCGACGCCGAATGCGCGGCGCGTATCGAGCGCATAGAACGGCTGCTGCAGGCGGAACCGCCGTGTCTCGCCGTCGGAATTGTCCGAATAGTGCAGCAACAGCGACAGCCAGCTGTCGCCGAGATTGCGATCGAAATACTCGAGACTGGTGGACTCGCGGTCGACGTCGTCGGTGTAGGCCAGCTTGACCCGCGCGCCGCGGCCCAGCAGGTTGGTCTCCGACAGCGACACGCGCGCGCGGTTTTCGCCGCCCGAGCGGGAGATCGACAAGCCCGGCATGAGCGTCCACAGGTCGCGAGTCGTAACCCGGATATCGACGACGCCGTCCGCGTAACGTATGGGCCGGATGCGCGCATCGTAGAAATACTCGTTACGCCGCAGCAGCCGCTCCGATTCGTCTATCAGCCGCTGCGAGTAGGCGTCGCCGGGCCGTACGAGCAGCTGCTGGCGGATGACGCTTTCGCGCGTGACGATGTGCAGCCGGTTGGCGAGGCGAAAGAGCGCGTTGTCTTCCTTCGGGTTGGACAGGTCGAAGACGTTCTGCCGCTCGTAGAGAATCGTGCCGATGACGGCGCCCGCCGCTTCCAGCGCGGCGCCGTCCGGAACCTCCTCGTCGGCGCGGGCGGCGTCGACGAGGAGCACGGCCATGAGCGCGAGCGCGGCGCCGCGCGCGGCCCGATCGAGCGCAGGTGCCGCGGTCGGCAGGCCCCTGCTGCTTGCGCTTGCATGCCGTGATGCCATCGGCCAAGACAGTAACCGCATTCGCCGGCAGTCTCCACCGACCGGCAGCACGGGCGTTAGAATGACGGCCTGGGGCCGATCCGACGCAGCGAGGCAGGTATGGCAGGCAAGGACATGGGGAAGGATTTCCGGACCATCTGGCTGCACCCGGACGATCCGGGCGCCGTGCGCATCATCGACCAGCAGCGACTGCCGCACGAATACGTCGAACGCGACCTGAGAAGCTTTCGCGACGGCGTCCGCGCCATCGCGGACATGCAGGTTCGCGGGGCGCCGCTGATCGGCGCTACCGCGGCGTGGAGCCTGTACCTCGCGGCGCGCGAGTGCGATTCCCCGGCGGCGCGCCGGGATTTCATCCGGGAGGCCGCCCGGGAGCTGGCCGCCTCGCGACCGACGGCGGTGAACCTGCGCTGGGCGCTCGACCGCGTGCTCGACGCGCTGCGGCGAGCGCCGGACGACGACCCGGTCGCCGTCACCCGCCGCGAGGCGCAGTCGATCTGTGACGAGGATATCGAGATCTCGCTCGGCATCGGCCGCCACGGGCTCCCCCTGATCGAGGAGCTCGCACGCCGCAAGAACGGCGCCGCCGTCAACGTGCTGACGCACTGCAATGCCGGTGCGCTCGCGACGATCAACTGGGGCACCGCGACGGCGCCGGTCTACCTGGCGCGCGAGGCCGGCATCGACGTGCACGTCTGGGTCGACGAAACCCGGCCGCGCAACCAGGGCTCGCAGCTCACCGCCTGGGAACTGGCCCGCCGCGGCGTGCCGCATACGCTGATCGTCGACAATGCCGGCGGGCACCTGATGCAGCACGGCCTCGTCGATATCTGCATCACCGGCACCGACCGGACCACGAGGAACGGCGACGTCGCCAACAAGATCGGCACCTACCTGAAAGCGCTGGCGGCCGCGGACAACGGCATACCCTTCTACGTCGCGCTGCCGTCGACGACCATCGACTGGGATCTGCGCGACGGGGTGCGCGACATTCCTATCGAGGAACGCGATGCCCGCGAGGTGTCGCACGTCCGCGGCCTTGCAGGCGACGCGCTGACCGAGGTCCGGACGGTGGCGGACGGTACGCCCGTCAGCAACTACGCCTTCGACGTGACGCCGGCGCGGCTCGTCACCGGGCTGATCACCGAGCGCGGTGTCTGCGAGGCGAGCGAGGCGGGTCTTGCCGGCCTGTTCCCGGAGCGGGCGAAAAGCGCCTCGTGATCGACGAGGGCTATATCAAGTTCGAGCTGGACTGGCAGGCCGGCCCGCCGCCGGACGCCGCGCAGGTGGCCGAGCTCAATCGCTGGCGGCGACCGCTTTTTGCCGCGGGCCTGATCGGCGTGTACGAGGAGCAGGGCGTCGGCTTCGGCAACCTGAGCGTGCGCAGTCGCGGTGACGGCCTGTTCGTCATCAGCGGCACACAGACCGGGCACCTGGACGAACTCGGACCGGAGCACTGCGCGCTGGTGACGGACTACGACATCGACGGCAACCGCGTGCGCTGCCGCGGCCCGGTCAGGGCCTCGTCCGAGTCGATGACACATGCCGCGCTCTACGAACTGGCGGACGACATCGGCGCCGTCGTGCACGTGCACAGCGGCTCGCTGTGGCGGCGTTTCCGGGGGATACTGCCGACGACGCGACCCGAGGTCGCCTACGGTACGCCGGAGATGGCCCGGGAATTCCGCCGCCTGTACCGCGAGACCGACTTCGCCGACCGCGGCCTCGCGATCATGGCGGGTCACGAGGAAGGCATCGTCGGCACGGGACACGGCATCGCGCAGGCCGCAGGACGTATACTCGATCTTGCCGCGCATGCGGCAGACGGGGTGCCCGGAGGTTCGCCACGATGAAATCGACAGGCCTGCTGCTTTTCGTGGCGCTGCTGGCGTCGGTGCCCGCTCGCGCCGAGTCCGTCGAAATCAACGAGTGGCTCGTCCCCTGGGGGCGCAGCCAACCGCGCGATCCCTTCGTGGACGCGAGGGGCCGCGTGTGGTTCGCGGCCGAGCGCGGCAACTACATCGGCAACCTGACGCCCGAATCGGGTGAATTCAGTCGCTACGACCTGCTGGAACGCACCATGCCGCAGGGGCTGGTCATCGGCAGCGACGGCATCATCTGGTATGCGGGCAGGCTGCAGCAGCACATCGGCCGGCTCAACCCGGCGACGGGCCAGGTCAACCCGGTCGGCATGCCGGATCGCAAGGCGAAGAATCCGCACTCGCTGGCCCTCGATTCGGCCGGAAACCTGTGGTTCACGGTGCTGCGCGGCAACTTCATCGGCAAGCTCACCACGGACGACCTCGAGATCGAGCTGATCGAGATACCGGGCCGCGGCGCACGCCCGGAAGGCATCGTCGTCAATTCGCGCGACGAGCCCTGGGCAGCCGCCGGCAAGGACAACCGCCTGCTGCGCGTCGATCCGGATGCGATGACCATCGCGACGATCGAGCTGCCCGCGAAGAAGGCGCGGCCGCGGCGGCTCGCCCTCACGTCGGACGACCGCGTGTGGTGGACCGATTTCGAACGCGGATACCTGGGCGTTTTCGATCCGCAGGGCGGCGAGACACGCGAGTGGCCGCTGCCGGGCGGTGACGACAGCGAACCGCTGGCAGTAACCGCCGACCGCTTCGACCGCCTGTGGATGGTCGAGACCGGCCGGTCACCGAATCGCGTCGTGGGTTTCGAGCCGTCGACCGGCGAGTTCTTCTCGGTGACCGACATCCCGAGCGGCGGCGACACGGTCGAACACTTGCACTATTTCGAGCCGGCCGGCGAGATATGGTTCGGCACCGGGACCAACTACATCGGACGCGCCAACGTCCACTAGGGTTTACGTCTCGCTGTTGACGGCCAGGGCCGGCTCGAGCCGGAAACGGAACGTGCGACAGGTCAGGCCCGTCGACAGGATCTGGTGGGGGCGCAGCGGCTCGAAGCTCGATGCGCGAATCGCACGGAGTGAGGCGCGCTTGAATATCGGGTGCGACACCTCTCGCACCCGCGGCTTGCGGATACGGCCGCGCTTGTCGATGCGGAAACAGACCTTGGCGTCGCCTTCTATCCGGTCGCGGCGGGCGATGCGGGGATATTTCGGGAAAGCCGTCTTCGCCGGCGTGCGGTCGGTCGAACTGTCGAAGATGTATTTCGTCCGCATGATCTCGTCGGCGGGCAGCGACGGTGCGATCAGCAGCAGCAGCGGCGCCGCGATCACCAGCATTGCGAGCCCGGGCCTACCGCTGCGCATCGTCCTTCTCCTTGTCCGAGGCACGGCGGTCATCGACGATAACCTCCGGTGACACCGGGTGCACCGCGTCCATGTACATTGCACGCGCAACCTTGAGCGTATGGGCATTCGGCCGCAGCGCCTCGCCGCGCTCGAGGTCGCGCTCCGCTTTCTCGTACTGGCGCGTCTGGATGTGAATCACGGCGCGATTGTTGTAGCCGCGCCAGTTCTTGTCGTTGCGC
>JBFJUJ010000172.1:0-5939 GCA_041624755.1 Woeseia sp.
AGACAGTGGTTGTCGAGGACCCGCTGTGGCGGCGCGTCAGCGAGGGCCTGGCGCTGCTGTGGCTGCTGACGCTGGCAGCCTGGTGGTGGACGCGGCGACCGCGATCGGCCGACAGTGACGAGCCGCCGCCGGTGCCCGTCTACCGGCAGCAGGCGCGGCTCCTGAAAGCTGCGCGCAAGGCAGCCCGCGACGGCGATGCCGCCGCGGTCAAGGACGCGCTGCTGGCCTGGGGTCGCCTCGAATGGCCCGCGCGGCCGCCACGCAGCCTCGGTGCCATCGGCGCGCGCGTCGGTCCGCCGCTGGCCGACGAGCTCGCCGCGCTGTCGGCGTCGAGCTACGGACCGGGCGGTCGGCAGGACTGGGACGGGGCCGCGCTGGCGCGCGCGCTGCGCCGGGTGAGCGGAGCGGCCGGCGGTACGACCGGCGGCGAAGACGACGACGCCCTGCCGCCGCTGATGCCGGCCGGGCGCGGCTAGGCGCCAGCCGCTGCGATGCGCCTGTGCGCAAGCGTCTGCCGGGGCGTCCGGCGAGGCGCCGGCGCAGCCGGGCGAGGCCTCACCAGTGGCCGCTGTTCTCCATCGACGCCCACGGCTCGGCCGGCGGCAGCGCCTTGCCGCGCTGCAGCAGTTCGATCGAGATATTGTCCGGCGAGCGCACGAAGGCCATGTAACCGTCGCGCGGCGGGCGGTTGATCGTCACGCCGCCGTCGAGCAGCCGCTGGCAGGTCTCGTAGATGTTATCGACGCGATAGGCGAGGTGCCCGAAGTTGCGGCCTTCGCCGTAGTCTTCCGGGTCCCAGTTGAAGGTCAGCTCGATCTCTGCATCGTCGTCGCCGGGCGCCGCGAGGAAGACCAGCGTGAAGCGGCCCTTTTCGACGTCCTTGCGACGCACTTCGCGCAGCCCGAGCTTGTTGCAGTAGAAGTCGAGCGATTCGTCCAGGTCGCTGACCCTTACCATGGTATGCAGGTATTTCATGGCCGTTCCCGTTGCCGCGTTTGCGCGACGGCGTCACTTGAATAGCGTGCGACTATGAGAACACAATGCGCATGCCCAGGTAAGACCCGCATATACCCACGTCAGGCCGCCCATCCCCCATGCTCCGCATCCGTACGATCACCCTCGATCTCGACGACACGCTGTGGGCGATTGCGCCGGTCATCGAGCGCGCCGAGCGCGAGCTGTGGCGCTGGCTCGGCGAACACTGCCCGCGCATCGTCACGAACTGGGACGCATCGCGCGTCGCTGCGCTACGCGCGGAGATCGTCGCCGAGCACGCCGACCGGGCGCACGACCTCCGCTTCCTGCGCCGCACGGTGCTCGCCCGGATGGCCGAGGCGAGCGGCTACGGCGACGACGTGGTCGACCCGGCCTTCGGCGTGTTCGACGAGCACCGCAACCGGGTCACGCTGTTCCCGGACGTGCTGCCCGGTCTCGAACGACTGGCCGGCGGGTTCCAGCTCGTCGCGCTGACCAACGGCAATGCCTGCCTGGAGCGCATCGGTATCCGCCACCTGTTCGACGACGTCGTCACCGCCGTGGATGCCGGCGCGGCCAAGCCGGCGGCGCAGATCTTCGATGCGGCCTGTGAGCGCGCCGGGGTCGAGCCCGCAGAGGTGCTGCATGTCGGCGATCATCCGGAAATCGACGTGGCCGGCGCCCGCGCGGCCGGCCTGCGCGCGGCCTGGGTCAACCGCCACGGCGCCGACTGGCCCGACGGCCTCGAGCCGCCGGACGCGACGGTGACGTCGATGGCGGACCTGGCGGACTGGCTCGTGCCGACTCGATTACCGCCGGACGGACCTTGATGCCGGCGGCACCGCTGATCCTCTTCATCCCCGGCCTGAAACCGAAGCCAGAACCGGCAGCACACTGCGACGCGCTGCGGCGCTGCCTGCAGGCCGGGCTGCAGAAGGTGGATGCAGACGTCGCGCGCGAGTTCGCCGCGGCCGAGCGTGCCTTCGACCTCGTGAGCTGGACATTCGACTTCTATGGCGAGCACCGCGACATGGCGCTGGACGCCGAGGGCGTCGAGGCGCTGCTCGAGAAGCCGGCGGCGGATGCGAAGGACCGCGCGGACGCGAGCTCCTGGCGGCGCCGGCTGCTGCGCGGCCTGTATCGCCTGGGCGACCGCGTGCCGTTCCTTATCCCGCACCTTGCCGACGAGAACGTCGCGCTGCACCTGCGCGACCTGCGGCGCTACGTGCACAACGAGAACGACGTTGCCGAGGTGACGCGGCGGCACCTGAAACTGCCGCTGAAGACCGCGGCGGCGCAGCGGCGGCCGGTGCTCCTGCTCGCGCACAGCATGGGGTCGGTGATCGCCTGGGATGCGCTGTGGCAGCTTTCCCGGGACCCGCACTACGAGGAGCGGCTGAGCCTGCTGGTCACGCTCGGCAGCCCGCTGGGACAAAGGTACATCCAGCGGCGCCTGCTCGGCAGCCGGGAACGCGGCGCCGCGCGCTACCCGGACTGCATCCGCCGCTGGGTCAACGTGTCCGCGGTCGGCGAGCTGACCGCGCTGGACGCGCGGCTCGCCCCGGACTTCGCCGAGATGCGCGCACTCGACCTGGTCGAATCGATCCACGACATCGAGACCTACAACTGGTTCCGCGACCACGGCACGCTCAACGTGCACGCGGAGTACGGCTACCTCGCCAACAGCGACACCGCGGTGCAGGTAGCCGCCTGGTGGCGCGAGCAGGCGGCCGCAGGCTGACGCCCGCGCCCGGCAGGCGCCGTCAGCCGCTGACCGGGTCCAGGTTCGGCTTGATGACGATGTCGATGCGGCGGTTGCGCGCGCGACCCGCGGCGGTCTCGTTGTTGGCGACCGGGTTGGTCTCGCCGAAGCCGGTGGCGATCAGCCGGTAGCTCGGGATGCGCATCGCATTGATCATGTACTGCTGGATCGCCTCGGCGCGCGCCTGCGACAGCTTCTGATTGAGTTCGTCGCCGCCATGCGAATCCGTGTGGCCCTCGATGATCAGCTCACTGCGCGGGAACAGGTCGATCGCGCGCTCGACCTTCGCCAGCAGGTTGAAACTGTCCTGCTTGATCTCTGACTTGCCGCTGTCGAAACCGAGACCGACCAGGCGCAGGATGATGTTGTCCCCCTCGCGGAAAACGCGTGCTTCGTCGCGCGAGAACAGCTTCTCCACCTGCTCGAACTGCGCCTTGATGCGCGCCTGCGCCTCCAGCCGCTGTACCAGCGCGGCGCGTTCCTGCGTGGCGCCGCCCAGGCGCTCGTCCAGCGCGCGGATCTCCTCCTCCATCTCGGCGAGCCGCATCGTGCTCTCGTCGGTCTGCTGCTCCAGGCGCTGCCTCTCCGCGCGCATGTTCTCGACATAGGCGACGAGTTCGGCCTGCAGCTCTGCGGGGCCGGTCGCCATCTTCGGCACGATGTCCGCGGCGTCGGCGACCGCCGCGAGCGGGCGCTCCCATTGCAGAACGAGCTCTTCGACGCTCAGGTCGCGGTCGCGTACCTTGCGCACGACTTCGGACAGGTAGATCGCATGACGAGCCTCGTAGTTGGCGCGCTGCGCGAGGCTGCGCGGCAGGTCGGTGTCGTAGCGATTCTCGTTCAGCTCACGCTCGGCGTCGGCCAGCAGCTGGCGGGCGCGGCCGAGCGTGATCGGCGCGTAGCGCTCGACGCGTGCGCGCTCCGCGTCGGCGAGCAGGCGCCGTGTCTCGCTCAGGTACTGGGTCTTGATCGCGACGAGCTCGGCATCGCGATAGAGCGACGTGGCCTCGATGTCCTGGCGCTGGGCGCGCTTCAGGTCGCCGCGCTCCATGTAGCGGATCGCGTCGGCAAACTCGCGCTGCGCCTTCTCCCACAGCTCGGGCGCGAGTTCCGGGGCGCGCGCGTTGGCGGCGTCCTGGCGGCTCTTCATGACCTGCGACAGCGCCGTGCGCGCGAGCGCGGCCGCCTCGGCCGCCGTCGTGAAATGATCGCGCGCTTCGCCCGCGTGGTCCCGCACGTACTCGATGTTGCGGCCGCGGCGCAGGCCTTCCTCGGCGTCCTCGTAGGCCTTCTTGCCGCGCTCGTAGCTGCGCGGAGCGAGCAGGCTCGCGTTCGCGGCGTCGGCTTTCGCGAGCGCCGCGTCGGCTTCGCGGAAGAAGGTCTCGCGCAGTTCGTTCTGCGCGTGTGCGCTGCCGAGCAGCAGCGTCGCCAGGAGAAGTGCCCTCAGCAGGCTTGATTTCGGTGACATATTGCCGTCCTGTGGTGCCGCAGCCGCGGCGAATCGTCGAAATGGGAAACGGCCGAATATTACATATCCCTGACGGTAATTTCTGCGTGACCGGGGTCTCAACTCCGCGCGGCAGGGCGGCGGTCCGCCCGCCGGTGGCTCCGCCGCCTGTGACGGAATTCACCGTTTTCGGCATGCACGGTCGGATACGCCCACCAGCGGCGGCGTTTTGTGCTGTGGCTCACAGACCCCGGCGGCCGGCCCGCGTAGGCTTTCGACCCATGTCCGCCAAGTACTACACGCAGTTCCTGCTCACTGACGCCGACTATCGCGGCGGCAACGAGTTCAGCGGCGTCGTGGAACTCAGCCGGCCGATGGACCAGGACTGCGAGGTCGAGGACATCGAGGCCGTACTGGCGAAGAATTTCGACCTGCATCGCAATGCCGTCAAGCTGGTGAGCTGGTCACGACTGCACTAGGGCGGCACCGGACAGTCGTTCTTCTGGCAAAAGATCCCCCTGATTATCCCGGCTTCGGCCGGGATTTTTTTTGCCCGCGACGGGGTCCTGCCGGTACCGCGGCCCGCGGCCAGGTCGCGGAGCGGGTGGCCGGGCCCGCCGGTTTTCGGGCACGATACGCCGCATGCCGCCCCTGTCGCCGAAGCCCCACCCGGAATGAAGACCGGGACCGTCGCGCTGCTCGTCCCGGCGGCCCTGCTGCTGGCGGTCGCCGGGCTCGCGGCGATGGCGTTCCTCGGCGGGCGCGCCGACCTGCCGGTCGAGGCGGGCTACGGCGCAACCCCGGCCTTGCCGCCGCCCGTGACCGGGCCGGTGCCGACGCTGGGCCTCGCCAGGGCGATCGGCTGGCCGCCCGGCGAGCGGCCGAGCGTGCCCGAGGGACTCGCCGTTACCACGTTTGCCATCGGCCTGCAGCATCCTCGCTGGCTGTATCGCCTGCCGAACGGCGACATCCTCGTCGCCGAGAGCAACGCGCCGGAGGACAGCCGGCACTGCAAGGCAGCGGTGCGAGTCGTCGGTGGCTGGGTCATGGGCTACACCGGTGCCGGAGTGACCAGCGCCGACCGCATCACGCTGCTGCGGGATGCCGACGGCGACGGCGTGGCCGAGGGGCAGCACGCGTTCCTCACCGGGCTCTACTCGCCGTTCGGGATGGTCCTCTACGGGGACCACCTGTACGTCGCGAACGCGGACGCCGTTGTCCGCTTTCCCTATGACCGCGGCGAAACCGCGATCGCCGCGGCCGGCGAGCACGTCGTCGATCTGCCGAGCGAGCTGAATCACCACTGGACGAAGAATCTCATCGCCGGCGACAGGGACGGCACCCTGCTGGTCACGGTCGGCTCGAACAGCAACGTCGGCGAATGCGGCCGTGATGCCGAAGTCGACCGGGCGGCGATCCTCGAGCTGGATCTCGAGTCACGGCGGCTGCAGGCGTTCGCGACCGGGCTCCGCAATCCCAACGGGCTCGCCCGCCACCCGCTGAGCGGCGCGCTGTGGACCTCGGTCAACGAGCGCGACGAGCTCGGCAGCGACCTGGTTCCGGACTACGTGACGTCGGTCGAGCGCGGCGATCACTTCGGCTGGCCGCACGTCTACTACGGCGACGTCGTCGACCGCCGTGTCGACACCGCCGCGTGGCCGGCGCCCGGCGGACCGGTCAGGCGTCCCGACTACGCGGTGGGTGCGCACAGCGCGGCGCTCGGCATCGCGTTCACGCACGACAGCAGCCTGCCGG
>JBFJUJ010000173.1:0-5910 GCA_041624755.1 Woeseia sp.
CGACGTCGCGCAGCGGCTGTTCGCGCCGCGCCTTTGCCGGGTCCTTCCACATCAGGAACTCGTCGTAGAGCTCGACGAGGTGCTCGTAGTCGCCCGCTCCGTCCGGCATGCCGTCGTAGCGGGCGGCGGTCGCGGGCAGCGCGGCGAGCGCGAACGCAAAGGCGGCGACGAGCGCCGGGGACGCGGCGGTGAATGCGGTTCTGGACATGACCACGGCGGAATCCTCCGTCAGCAAGAGTGGTTGCGATGCGGCGACCGCCGCAGGCGGCCGGTAGGCGGCCGCCTGCGGGTTCTGAATTCTCGCTTGTCGCCGGGGGTCAGAAGCGGATCGTGATACCCCCGAAGAAACGGCGCCCGAGCGGGTCGAACAGCGGGATGTTGGTGTTCGAATCGCCCCCGGCACGGAAGCCCAGGACCGGCGGCTGCTCGTCGGCGAGATTGACGATGCCGGCGAAGAACTCGAAGTTGTCTTCGAGCTGGTACACCGCGTTCAGGTCCCAGTAGAACACCGGGTCGAGTGTGCCGTTCTCGTTGGGGAAGGCGTCCGCGGCCAGCTCGAGGTCGCCGATCATGCTCATCGTCAGGCCGACGCTCAGGGGCCCGGTGCGCCAGTCGGCCGACGCCAGCGCGCGGAAGTCCGGCGTGATGCGCGTGCCGTCGCTGGAGCAGGAGCCGCCGTAGAAGCCGGCGCAGTCGACCGACTGCTGGCCCGCCAACGCGACGGTCGAGTCGTCGAATTGCCATGTCGAGACCCACTTCAGGTCGAGCGTGGCCGAATCCCAGATCAGCGCCATCGACTCGGGCAGGTCGACGAGCCAGTTGACCTGCAGGTCGAGGCCGCTGACCTCGCGCTCGGCGATGTTCAGCAGCGGGGCGTCGACGCGATCGATGTTGCCGGTCGACAGCCGCGTGATCGACTGGCAGGCCGTGCTGTTGATGTCGAGCTGCTGGAAGCAGGAGTTGACGAGCGCCTGCGAGCTCACCTGGCTGATCGCCTCGTCGACCGTGATATCGAAGTAGTCGAGGGCAATGGACAGGCCGTCGACCTGCGGCGGCGTCAGCACGAAGCCGACGGTCAGCGTGTCGGACTCTTCCTCGTTCAGGTTGGGGTTACCGCCGGAGAACGCACTCCAGCCCTGGCTCGCGCCGACCTGCAGGTTGTCGACGATGTTCGCCGGCACGCCCTGCTGCACGCAGAGTGCCTTGATCTCGGGCGTCGGGTTGTTGTCGACGACGCAGGGATCGACGCCGCCGACGAAGCCCTGGCCCGGCGCACCGAACAGCTCGTCGAGGTTGGGCGCGCGGATGGCGCGGTTGAAGGACGTGCGCACCCGTGCCCAGTCGTTGACGGCCCAGTCGATGCCGGCCTTCCAGGTGGTAACACCGTCGATCGTCGAGTAATCCGAGTAGCGCACGGCCGCTTCCAGCGCCAGGCTCTGCACCGCCGGCAGGCCCTCGAGCAGCGGGAAGCGCGCCTCGCCGAAGAACTCGGTGATGTCGAACTCTCCGCCGTTGATGATCGGCGGCACGCTGCCGAGATCGCCCGAGCGCGCCGCCTCGTCGGGCACGGTGAAGAAGGACTCCTCGCGGAACTCGACGCCGAACGCCGAGGACACGGCGCCCGCCGGCATCTCGAACAGGTTGCCCGCGATCGACGCGCCGGCCACCTTGCGATCGAAGGTATCCTCGCGGCCCGTCGTCGTCGAGATGAAAGCGGCCATCTCGGGCGTCAGCGCGTCGGTGCCGAAGATGTTGACCGGCACGCAGCCCAGCAGGTCGATGCGGCACTCCGGCTCGCCGTTTACGACGATCGCGTCGAGGCCGAGCGTGATCTTCGAGCGCGACAGCCTTCCCTGCTGGTTCAGGTTGAAGTCCGATCGCTGGAACTGGTAGAAGGCGTCCCAGCGCCACTGGTTTTCGGCGAGCACGAGATCGCCGCGCAGGCCGCCCGTCAGGTTGAACGAATCGCTGATGATAGTCGTGTTGCGCGGCCCGAATTCCTCGAAGCGCCGCCCGACGCGCTGCACCGTGAAGATCCCGTCTCCGTCGGCGTCGAAGTAGCCGGCATTCGCCGAGAAGAAATCCTGCAGCGGCTGCGGGAACAGCGGGTTCGTGTCCGCGTTCGGGATCAGCAGCGTGCCGGTTTCCTGGCCGAAACTCGTCGGCTGCACTGCCTCCGGCGCCTGCTGGAACGCGTTTTCCTTCTTCGTGTAGAAGACCTGTGCGTAGGCCGTAACGTTCTCGGCGACGTCGTAATGCCCGCTGGCCGACGCCTGCCAGCGCTCCAGCGGCCGCTGCAGGAAGTTCGGCGCGGCGTAGTTGTACTGCTCGGTCGGCCGGCAGAACGGGAACGGCTGGCTGCTCGCGCCGAAACGCACGCCCTGGATGGCGCCCGGGCAGGAGCCGTCTGCGTTCGACAGGTCGACGCCCTGGATCAGCGGGAAGTCAGCCGACGGCACGCCGATCAGCGTGCCCGGGATGTTGCCGGAGCCGAAGTTGTTGAGCCTGCCGGTGCTGTCGGCGAGCAGCGGCTGGCGCGAGAACGCGCGATCGGCCATGAAGACGGTGTCACGATCCGTGTACGACGCATGCACGGTGGCATTGCCGCGGCCGTCCCCGGTGTTCACGCCGAGCAGGATGTCGAGCTTGTTCGTCGCGCCGTCGTCCTCGCCGGTGACGTTGTACTGGTAGCGGACCTCGGCGCCCTCGAAGTCGTCCCGCAGGATGAAGTTGACGGCGCCGGCGATCGCGTCCGAGCCGTACACGGCCGATGCGCCGCCGGTTATGATCTCGACGCGCTCGACGAGCATGTCGGGCACCGTCGCGAGATCGACGAGCCCGGTGACGTCCGCGGGCACGAAGCGACGACCGTCCACGAGGACCAGCGTGCGCACGGCGCCGAGCCCGCGAAGGTCGGCGGTCAGCACGCCGGCACCGCCCGACTGGTTGACGGTGCCGGTGTTGTCGGGGTTGAGCTGCGGGAACTGGTTCAGCGTGTTCTCGAGCGTCACGTTGCCGGAGAACTGGATCTCGTCCTGGCCGACGGTCTGCACCGGGCTGACCGCAACGAGATCGCGATTGCGCAGCAGTCGCGAACCGGTGACGACGATTTCCTCGAGTTCTTCGTCGCCGTCGCCCTGTGCCAGGGCGGGCGGCGAATGGACGGCGACAGCGGCGATGGCGCTAACGAGCAGCGCGCGGCGAACGGCGCTCTGTACCTGGGTATTGCGAGTCGATGTGGACACCTGGCTTCCCCCCCTCGCGCTGCACCTCGCAGTTGCGATGCGTCGATATCAGCCGGTCTTGTGGCGGGATCGAAATGCCTGACCCCGCCCGGAATCCTCCGTCGGCCGGCGCGGTCGTGTCAGCCGGTCACAGCAACGCGCGGCACGGGCGCTGCTCGCTATGCGGACACTTGTTCGTGGAGGGCAGAATGAGCGATTGTTTATTTATTGTCAATACAATGTGGGCGCAGTGCGAACATCATCAGTGCGTCGCGCACAGGCTGCCGGCCATCGTGCCGCGGGCGACGCGCGCGGCGGCGCCAAAGCCGCCGGGCCGGGCCGCCCCCGAAGGTGGCGGTCGCGCACGTCATCGGGCCTGAAAAGCCTGCCACGCAGTCGGAATTCCGCGGATCAGCGGGTGGTTCGCCGCAGTCGGGCGCCAGCGCCCGGCGGGCGGCGGCGGCGGAAACCGGCCCGGGAATACGGCCGGCCCGTGTCTCGTGCGCTATGTTAACGTATGGGCGCAGGGCGTTCGCCCAGGCCCCGGAGAACCTCGCATGCGCACCGTCCTGTTATCGCTACTCGTTCTGCCGGGCGGCTGCTGGCTTGCGCCCGCCCAGGCCCGCGAGGTCGCCGACCCGCCCATGCCGCAGGTGCTCGACCTGCGCGAGCAGGCCCGGCTGCGCGATGCCTGGCTCGGCGAGCGTCTCGACAGGATCCTGCCTGCGCTGATGCGCCGCGAGAACATCGACCTGTGGCTCCTCTCGGCGCGCGAATACAACGAGGACCCGGTCGTCGAGACGATGCTGCCGGCCACCTGGCTGGCGGCGCGGCGGCGCACGGTGCTTGTCTTCCACGACCCGGGGCCGGGCGAGGCCATCGAGAAACTCGCGGTCAGCCGCTACACGCCCGGTCCGTGGTACGAGCAGGCCTGGTCGGCCGATGAAGACATCGCCGAGCCCGGCGGGGCCGCGCAGTGGCAGCGCGTGGCGGAACTCGTCCGGGAGCGCGATCCCCGGCGCATCGGCATCAATCGCTCGGTGACCTATCCGCTGGCCGACGGCATGACGGCCACCGAGGAAGAGGCGCTGCTCGCGGCGCTCGGCCCGTCGCTCGCCTCGCGCATCGTGTCCGCCGAGAAACTGGCGCTCGGCTGGCTGGAGACGCGCAGCGCGGCCGAGATGAACGTCTACCCGCTGATCGTGCGCATGGCGCATGCCATCATCGCCGAAGGGCTGTCGGAAAAAGTCGTCACGCCCGGCATGACGACGACTGCCGACGTCGCCTGGTGGTACCGCGAGCGCATCCGCGAACTCGGTCTCGATACCTGGTTTCACCCCGGCGTGTCGCTCGAGCGCGCCGGCGAGGCGGAACTGCCGATGACCGTGCAGTTCGCCGGCGAGGAGGAGAGCCCGGTCATCCAGCCGGGCGACCTGCTGCACGTCGATTTCGGCATCACATACCTGGGCCTGAACACCGACACGCAGCATCACGCCTACGTGCTGCGCCCGGGCGAGAGCGATGCGCCGCAGGGTCTGAAGGACGGCATCGCCGCCGGCAACCGCGTGCAGGACATCCTGATGTCGCAGTTCCGGAACGGGATTTCGGGTAACGACCTGAAAGATGCGGCGCGCCGCCTGGTCGCGGACGCCGGGCTCGATGCCGCCATCTACAGCCACGCGATCGGCTATCACGGCCACGCGGCGGGCCCGTGGATCGGCATGTGGGACAGGCAGGACGCGCGGCCCGCGATCGGCGAGCACCCGATCAACCCGCACACCGCCTGGTCGATCGAGCTGAACGTGCGGCACACCGTGCCCGAGTGGGGCGGCAAGGCGGTGCGCTTCAAGTCCGAGGAGGACGCCTACTTCGACGGCGAGCGGATTCGCTTCCTCGACGGGCGCCAGGAAAAGCTGCACCTGGTCCCGCGGCAGTAGGCTTCAGGGTTCGACGCCGAGGTTCGCGCCGGTCGCCTCGCGCACGTCCCCGGCGCTGACGCCCGGCGCGCACTCGACGAGCACGAAGCCCTGCTCACCGACGTCGATCACGCCGAGATTCGTGATGACCCGGTCGACGACGCCGGCGCCGGTCAGCGGCAGCGTGCAGCGCTCGAGCAGCTTCGGCCGGCCGTCTTTCGTCGTATGGTCCATGACGACGACGACGCGCCTGACCCCGGCCACGAGGTCCATTGCTCCGCCGATGCCCTTGACCATCTTGCCGGGGATCATCCAGTTGGCCAGGTCGCCGTTGGCGGCCACCTCCATCGCGCCCAGGATCGCGAGATCGATGTGCCCGCCGCGGATCATCGCGAAGGAATCGGCGCTGGAGAAATAGCTCGTCGTCGGCAGCTCGGTCACCGTCTGCTTGCCGGCGTTGATCAGGTCGGGGTCGACCTCGTCCTCGTACGGGAACGGCCCGACGCCGAGCATGCCGTTCTCCGAATGGAACGTCACTCGAACGTCTTCCGGGATGTAGTTCGCGACCAGCGTCGGCATGCCGATTCCCAGGTTGACGTAGTAGCCGTCGGCGATCTCGCGGGCGGCGCGCTCCGCCATCTGCTCGCGGTCCCAGGCCATTATTCTCTCCGCCCGCCAGCGCGGCGCGGGCGCACCGTGCGCTGCTCGATGACCTTCGTCGCTTGGCCCTCGAACAGCCGGTCGACGAAGATGCCGGGCGTGTGGACGGC
>JBFJUJ010000174.1:0-5813 GCA_041624755.1 Woeseia sp.
GCTGTAGTTCCAGAGCTGGAACGGCACGTCGATCGCCGCGATCAGGATCAGCCCGGTACTGACGATGAGTAACGACACGCCGCAGTGTTCGAGCGCGCTCCGGATCGCGGCCCCGACCGGCTGCCGGCCGAGCGCCAGGAGCTCGTCCATCGACCACCACAGCCAGGTGATGGCAATGACCGCCACCACGAGGAACTTGCCGACGGCTTTGAGCAGCTCGTTCAGGCCGTTGACGCTGAAGATGCGCTTCAGGCCCTTGACCGGGTTCAGGCGTTCGCCCTTGAACGCGGCGGCCGACAGGCTGAACGACCAGCCGCCCAGCAGCGTCGCGCTGCCGAATACGGCGACCAGCAGCACGACTGCGAGCGGCGCGAGCCCGAGCATCGCATCGAGCGCGGCGCCGCCGAGCGCCTCGGGCAGGAAGCGCGCGTCCATCAGCCGCTCGCGATCGACCTCGAACGCGCGGCGAAAGCCGGTGAGCAGCGCCTCGCTCAACGGCCCGGACATCAGCAGCATGGCCGACGCGCCGGCCAGCATGACGCCGGTCATCGTCAGTTCGCGCGAGCGCGGTACGTCGCCCTTCTTGCGAGCATCCTCGCGACGCTTCGGCGTCGCCTGCTCGGTGCGATCCTGGTGCTGCTCCTCGGCCATCCCGGTGCCTCAGTCGCCTAGCGCGCGCCGAGAAGGGCCGGCAGCATGTCCAAGGCGGCGTCGGACAACCGGGATACGTTTTCCGTCAGGCTTCCCATGCTCAAGAAAATGACCACGAAGCCCAACAACATGGCGACCGGAAAGCCCACCGCGAACAGGTTCAGGGTCGGGGCAGCCCGGCTCATCACCCCGAAGGACAGGTTCACGACCAGCAGGGCCGTGACCGCCGGCAAGGCGATCTTCACTGCCACGATGAATACCTGCGCCGACCAGGTCAGGAGCTCGGACACCGCGGCGCGCGTCAGCCCGCCGGCCGCGATCGGCAGCAGTTCGAAGCTGCCGGCCAGCATCTCGATCAGCGCCAGGTGCCCGTCGAGCGACAGGAAGATCAGCATGCCGAGCATCAGGAAGAATTGCCCCAGCACCGGGATGTTCACGCCCCGGGTGCGGTCCAGGAAAACCGCGAATCCCAGGCCCATCGACATCGCCACGACCTGGCCGCCGAGCGCGATCGCATCGAATACCAGCTGCACGGCGAATCCCATCGCGATGCCGATCGCCAGTTCCTGCAGGATCGTGATCACGCCGGCAAGACTCAGCAGCTCGACGGGAATCGGCCGCTGCAGGGTCGGCCCGATGACGAGCGTCAGCATGAGCGCCAGCATCAGCCTCACCCGCGCCGGGACGAAGGAGCCGCCGATGACCGGCATCACCATGATGAAGGCCGCGATGCGCAAGAACGGCCACAGGTAGTGGCCGGTCGATTCCAGCAGCGGTACCAGTGCCAGGTCGAAATTCACAGTTCTGTCTCGAAATCACCTTGTTGTCCTGTCCGGTCGAGCCGGGTCTCTAGTCCTGCCCGGCTGCGCCGTGTCACTCGTTGCGGGCGGGCCGTGCCAGCGTTCGGTCGGGGGTCCTCCGGTCGATCCGCGGGCGCCCCTGCCCTCAGGAAATCAATGTCGGTATCTGCTCCATCAGGCTGGTCGTGTAGTTGACGATCACGCTCAGCATCCACGGGCCGGCGACGATCAGGGCCAGCACGAGAACCAGCAGCTTGGGTATGAAGCTCATCGTCATCTCGTTGATCTGGGTCGCGGCCTGGAACATGCCGACCAGCAGGCCGACGGCAAGCGCCGATAGCAGCAGCGGCGCCGCGATCAGCATCGTGACCCACAGCGCCTGCTGGCCGATCGTCGTGACGGTCTCCGGCGTCATCTGCCAGACCTCAGGTGTAGAAGCTCGATGCCAGCGTGCCGAGCACCATCGCCCAGCCGTCCACCAGCACGAACAGCATGATCTTGAACGGCAGCGAGATCAGCATCGGCGACAGCATCATCATGCCCATCGACATCAGCACGCTGGACACGACCAGGTCGATGACCAGGAAAGGGATGAAGACCAGGAAGCCGATCTGGAAGGCGGTCTTCAATTCGCTGACGATGAACCCGGAGACGACGATGGACAGCGGAATGTCGTCGACCGATGCGATGTCGTCACGCTGGCCGATGCGGGCGAACAGCTCGAGATCGCTCTCGCGCGTCTGGTCCAGCATGAAGCGGCGGATCGGCGCGACCGCCCTCGTGAAGGCGTCGCCGGCGCTCAGTTCCTCTTCCATGTAAGGCTCGACGGCGTCGGCGTAGACCGTGTCGATGACCGGCGTCATGACGAAGAACGTCAGGAACAGCGCGACGCCCAGAAGCACCTGGTTCGGCGGCGTCTGCGCGGTGCCGAGCGCCTGCCGCAGGATCGACAGCACGATGATGATGCGCACGAACGCGCTGGTGGACAGGATCGCCGCCGGCAGCAGCGTCAGCAGCGTCATCATCACCAGTATCTGGATACTGAGCGAGAACGACTGGCCCTCGCCCGTGACGACCGTCACCGGCTCGACCGGCGCCACGGGCTCGACCGCCTGCGCCGCGGCCAGCGCCGGCGCCAGCAGCAGTGCCGCGACCGGCAGCCAGCGGCTCACGACGCCTGTCCCTTCAGCGCCGCGCGCAGGCGCTCGCCGAACGCGGGACCCTCGTCGCCCGCTGTCGCGACCGGTTCGTCGAACACGTGCAGCGTCTGCACCTGGGTGCTGGTCATGCCGACCAGCAGCTGTTTGTCGGCAACCTGCAGCAGCACGACGCGCTCGCGCGTGCCGAGCGGCTGGCTGGCGACGACGCGGATCAGCCCCTCGGAACCGCCGCCGCGCAGCTTCTGCGTGCGGCTGTAGATCCAGCCGGTCAGCAGGATCGCGCCGACGACGAGCACAAGCCCGGTGCCGAGACTGAACACTTCCGCCGGGCCCACCGGCCCCGACTGCGCCGCGGCGGCCTCGGCGCCGGCGGCCAGCGCAACAATTCCGGCCCGGACGATCGCGCGGCGCGTTGTCGACGGACTGCTCATCGCTGTGCTACCGGCGGCCGCTCAGTTGATGGTCTGGATGCGCTCGGCGGGGCTGACCACGTCGGTCAGGCGGACGCCGAACTTGTCGTCGACGACGACGATCTCGCCGTGTGCGATCAGCGTGCCGTTGACGAGCACGTCCATCGCCTGGCTCGCGTCACGATCGAGCGCGACCACGGAGCCCTCGACCAGGCGCACCAGTTCGCGGATCGGGATCTCGGTCGAGCCGACGCGCAGCGATACGTTCACCGGCACGTCGAGCACGAGGTCGAGGTTCACATCCGCGCCCTTGCCTGCGCCGCCGGGCGCTCCCGCACCGAGTTCGTCCGGCTCGAATTGGCCGTCGCCCGACGTGCCGTTCACGACTTCTTCACTCATGGCTTTTTCCTGTGGGCTCCTTGACTTCGTTGGATCAGCGGCCGGCTTCAACTTCCAGCCAGCTGACGGTCTCGACGGCGTTGCGCCCGGCCTGTACGCCGAAGCGCCCTTCGAGCAGCGGCACGCCGGCCGCAAGCAGGGTCGCGACCCGCGGGGTATCGATGCCGATGACGTCGCCGGGCTTCAGCGCGACGACCTGGCCGAGCGTCATGCGCGCCCGGCCGACCTGGGAACTGAGCGGCACGACGACGTCAGGCAGCCGATGCCGGAGCACGCTGCCCCAGCGGGCGTCCTCGGCGGCGTCGCGATCCTGCCGCCGGCCCTCCAGTGCCGACCTGACCGGAGCCAGGGTGGTCTCGGGCCAGACGACGCCGAAGGAGCCGCGCTGTGCCGCGTCCTCGCCGAGCGTGAGCTCGAATTCGCAGACGACGACGCGATCCGCGGCTTCGATCGACTCGACGAGATCGAGAAACGGGTGTGTCGCCGCACGATCCGGCGCGATCTTCCGGAGCGGTGCCCACAGTTCGCGGGTCGCATCGAGCACCTCGCCGACGAACAGCTGCACCGTGCCGAGCGAGCCCGCCGAATGCGCGACGTCGTTGTGTGCGGCGGACTCGGGGCTCGCGCCGCCGAAGAAGGCCTCGACGAGCGGGCCGACCAGCACGGGGTCGACGACGACCAGCGGCTGCCCCGGCAGCGGCGCCGCCGTGAAGGCGACGCTGACCGAGCGCGATGGCCAGGAATCGCGGAAGTCCCCGAAGGACTGAATGCGGATGCCGCTCGCCGTCACTTCCACGTCCGCGGCGAGCAGGTCGGCGCACGAGGACGTGAGCCTCGTCGCGAGCTGCTCGTTGATTTTTTCGAGGCGCGGCAGGCTGTTGCTGACGAGCCTCGCCCGCGGGCCGATCACGTACGGCCGCACGTCGGCGTAGGTCGGGCCGCCGGCCGATCGCACTTCGACCGCGCCGGACTCGACGCCGGCCAGGAGCGCGTTCTTCTCGTCGTCCGACAGTACCTGCCCGTCCTGCTCGCTCATGGAGTCTCTTGCTCCCCTGTCGCTCACTGGATGATGAGGCTGGTGAAGTACACCGCCTCGACGTTCGGCGTATCGATGCGCTTCGCCATGATCTCGCGGATCTCCGCGAGGCCGTCGGCGAGCATCTGCTCCTTGCCCTCGCGCGTCGAGATCTCCTCGTACTTGACGTTGCCGTACAGCAGGATGAGGTTGTTGCGGATCAGCGGCGTGTGCTCGCGCACGGCGTTGATGGTCTCCTGGTCGCGCGCCATCACCTCCATCTCGATCTGCATGAAGTGCGGCTCGCCGAGCTCATCGCGGAAATTGACGACCAGCGCGGGGTGCAGGCCCTGGTAGAGTTCCGGGCCGACGCCGACGTCCGCAGCGTCCGACCCCTCCCCGTCGGCAGCCGTCTCGTCCGGCGAGGCCAGCATGTTCTGGATTACGGGGCCGGCAGCGATCCCGGCACCGAGCAGCAGCGCGGCGCCGCCCCCGAGCAACAGCATCTTCAGCATGCCGCCCTTCTTCGCTTCGCCGGGCTGGTCCTGTGTGTCGTCCATGTCGCGCTCCAAAGGTGTACGCGAACATGGATGCAAGGGCTGTGCCAGAATGCAGGTGGAAACTTATTCTCTTTTTTTTCAGCAGCTTGCGAGCCGGTGACCGCCGGCGACCGGCGTCGCCCGTCGGTTTATTGGCGCGCGGCGGCGGCGGCGGGCCGGGGCCGGCCGGCGGCGTCGGGATTCCGACGCCCGCGGCCCGCGCCCGGAACTCAGGCGAAGGTGTCTACGAGTCCCCGTCCGCCCTGCCGCTGCGGCAGCGGCATCTCGACGGCTTCCTCGTCAGCGGTCCCGCCGGCAGCCGTGGCCGCCGCTCGCGCGTCGTCCGCCGCGCGGCCGTCGCGCTCGTGGCGCAGGCCCTGCTCGCTGACGCTCGCGCCCGACAGGCTCAGGCCCTCGCCCGCGAACAGCTCGCGCAGGCGCGGCAGCGCCTGCTCGATGGCGTCACGGGTCACGGCGTGCTGCGCCGTGAGATTCACCTGGAGAGCCCCGTCCTCGAGCCGGATCTCCACCTTGAGAGGCCCGAGCTCGGCCGGGTTGAGGCGGATCTCGGCGGACTGCATGCGCTGTCCGGCGAGCAGCAGTACGCGCTCCGCCAGCGCGTCGCCCCAGCCGGAATCGGCGACCGGCAGCGGTATCGTCGTGGCCGGCGGCGTCGACGCGCCCGGCGTCGCGCCCGTCGGGCCGCCGGCGGCCAGCGGCAGCGCCTTGCGCAGCGCCGCCGGATCCGGGTCGGCCCGCAACCATTCGACGCCCGCTGCAGGCTCGGGGCCGAGCGGCCCGCGCGATACGGCCGCCTGCAGCGCATCGCCGAGGGCGAA
>JBFJUJ010000175.1:0-5741 GCA_041624755.1 Woeseia sp.
ATATAGGCATCGAGCCCGGGCTCGTAGATCGGCATGTCTCCGTTGTTCAGACGGTCGATCTTCGCCGCGTCGATGTCGACGCAGACGACATCGTTGCCCATCTCCGCCATGCAGGCGCCCGTGACCAGGCCGACGTAGCCCGAGCCGAAGATCGTCAAACGCATGTGAAAGACCCCGTTTCTTGTCTATTCTGTCACTGATCTGCCGCTATCCTGCAGAGCGGCGGGCGGACACTGGCACGCCCGCAAATCAGATCGGTTGCCGGATGAGAAAGCGTCAGGCGCTGCGCGGCTTGAAGTCGACGACCGTATCCGACATTCGCGTCTTCGTCGTCCCGGTGGTCCCGGTACGCTGTACCCAAACCAGGTCCTCGATCCCGTTCTGCGGCCGATAGCCGTGGACCGAGCGCAGCAGCACGCTGCGAGCCTGCTCGCGATTGAGATCCCGGGACGCGTCCACGAGTTCGTCCACCAGGTATTTGAGCTGTTCGTACGGGAGGTACTCTTCCTCGGCGCGCATGATGCGAGGATGCCTCGTGCCGGACACGTTCGACCCGATCAGGAGTTCCTCGTAGAGCTTCTCCGCCGGCCGCAGGCCGGTGTACTCGATCTCGATGTCGCCGTGTGGCGAGTCGGCATCTTTGACCGTCAGGCCCATCAGGTTGATCATGCGCATGGCGAGATCGCGAATCTTGACCGGCTCGCCCATGTTCAGCACGAACACGTCGCCGCCGTTGGCCATGCCGCCCGCCTGGATCACGAGCTGCGCCGCTTCCGGTATTGTCATGAAATAGCGGATGATCTCCGGATGAGTCACCGTCACCGGGCCGCCGTTGCGAATCTGCTGGCGAAACAGCGGCACGACCGACCCCGAAGACTCGAGCACATTGCCGAACCGCACCATGCAGAAGCGGGTATGGTCGTGACGGTCGTTCAGCGCCTGCAGCACGAGTTCCGCAAAGCGCTTGGTCGCCCCCATGACGCTCGTCGGGCTTACCGCCTTGTCGGTGGAAATCAGTACGAAAGTCTCGACGCCGCTCGCGGCCGCCGCCTTGGCCGTGCGCAGCGTGCCGACGACGTTGTTCTGCACGCCTTCCAGCAGGTTGTGCTCGACGACGGGCACGTGCTTGTACGCCGCGGCGTGATACACGGTGTTGACCGAGAAGGACCTGAGTATCTCCGTCACGCGCTGCTCGTGGCGCACCGATCCGAGCAGCGGCACGACTTCGCAGCGGCTGTTCCGGCGCGAGACGCGCTCGCTGATCTCCCGCTCGATATTGTAGAGCGCGATCTCCGACAGTTCGAAAAGTATCAGCGTCTTCGGATCCAGCTCGATGATCTGCCGGCACAGCTCCGAACCGATGGAACCACCGGCTCCGGTGACCATGACGGACTTCCCGGTGACCGACGCGCGCAGCAGCTCGTCGTAGGGAGGCACTGGATCCCTGCCGAGCAAATCCTCGACGTCCACGTCGCTGATGTCGTCGACCCGCGCCTTCCCGGACACGAGGTCACCCAGGTCGGGCATCGTCTGTACGTGGACGGGATATTCGGACAGGCGCTCGAGTATCTCGCGACGCTTACGGCGCGAAGCACTCGGAATGGCCAGCAGCACGCGCGACGCGTCGGTCTGGCGGATCAGCTTGCCGAGTGTCGACGGCGGATGCACGACCAGCCCCTGCACGGTCTTCCCGTACAGTTGGACATCGTCGTCGATCATCGCGACGGGCAGGAAATCGCTGTTGCCGAACAGTCCGGTCGCGAGACTCGCGGCAGCCTCGCCGGCCCCGTAGATGATGACCGACTCGCGTTCGTGCCGCGATTTCCGCCTGACGAGAAAGATCCGGCCGAGGAAGCGGCTGGCGCAGATATAGATCAGCGACAGCGCGCAGAACACGATACCCCAGCGTACCGGCGCTGCCAGCATGCCGGTCGCATACAAGAGCAGCGACGCGCCGCTCGCGGCGCCGAGCGCCGTCTTGCCGCCGGCCACGAACAGGTCCAGGCCGATGTAGCGGACGATGGACTGGTACAGCCCCTGGCCCCAGGCCAGCGGGATGCCGATCGCGGCCGAAAGCAGGCAGATCGCCGCGTTACCGGCCAACGGCCGGTCGAGCCCGAACAGCAGCCAGGTCGCCAGCAGCGCGCACACGGAGAACCCGACGGCGTCGGCTGACACGGAAACGAGTTGTTTCGATGACCGCGGCAGATTGACGAGGTACTGCCTGACCGCCCGCAGCAGGGTCGTTTTGGTGGACATCATTCGGGGACTTATCGCTGATCGCTCATCGAGGCGTCGGCAATCATATGTAATTGCCTGACTCTGGGCAAATTTTCCTGAGATTCGTGGCTCGCTGATGCCGACTGGTTCTCACTACAACGCATCGGCGGGCCGCGCGTTTACCCGGCTGGTCGGCGGGGGGGGGGCAGGCGAGCCGGGGACCACGGTCGACGGTAAATAGCGAAAATGAGGACTGGTAACGGGCCCCCGCGGCCGCCGTCGCGTACCGTCCCCGGGCTGTACCGATCGACGCGGCAGCCGTCACCTCGAGCGACCGCGGCGACCCGAATGTCGAGGGACTGACCGATGCGACTGACCTCAATCTCTGCCAGCGGCCGCTGGCTCGCCCTGCTCACGGCCGGCCTGGCGCTCGCCGGCTCCGGGGCCGCTGCCCGGGAAGCCGAGCGCTCGGCGACTGCGAACCCGCCTCTCAGGGAGCCGCAGCTTGCCGAGCCGGACAAGCGGCCGGCTCCGGCGGCGCGCAAGGCTGCCGCGCCGACGGTGGAATGGACCCTGCACAAGAGTGACGACGGCAGCGATCCGTCCGGCGCCGAGCAGAAGATGCTCTGGCTGATGAACCGGGCGCGGGCAAACCCGACGGAGGAAGGCCTGTGGCTGGCCGCGTCGACGCACCCCGACATCGCGAACGGCCGAAGCTATTTCGGCGTCGACCTCGATGCGCTGCGCGCGGCGTTCGCCGCCCTCGCCCCGATGCCGCCGGCGGCGTTCGACATCCGCCTGCACGACGCCTCGGTGCTGCACTCGGAAGACCTGATCGCGCGCGACGCGCAGGATCACAACGGGCAGTTCGACCGGATCGGCGCGTCGGGCTTCAATTGCGGTGGCGGCCGCGCCAGCGTGTTTTCCTACGCGGATTCGGCGCTCAATGCGCACGCGGCGCTGAACATCGACTGGGGCTTCGGCCCCGACGGCATGCAGGACCCGCCCGGGCATCGCGACGCCATCATGGGCGTATGGCCTTACGCCGGGCCCGGCCTGACCAACGTGGGTCTCGCGCTCGTGGCCGAAAACTCGCCGTCGACCAACGTCGGACCGCTGGTGTTCTCGGGCGGCTATTGCCAGGCCGGCGGCAACGACCACAATCGCTTCATCGTCGGCACGGTGTGGGATGACGCGAACGGCGACGGCGATTACGACGAGGGCGAAGGGCTGGGCGGCGTCGTCGTCATGCCGGACACCGGCGATTTCTATGCCGTCACCGGGGACGCCGGCGGGTTCGCGATCCCCGTCGTCTCGGCCGGCAGCTACGACGTGGAATTCTCTGGCGGAGCGTTCGTCGGGCCGCCCGCCGTTCGCTCGGTTACCGTCGGCGCCGACAGCGTGCAGCTCGACTTCAAGCTCGACGGTGATACCGACGGCGACGGCGTCCCGGACAGCGAGGACGCCTTCCCCGGCGACCCGAACGAATGGCTCGACACCGACGGCGACGGCATCGGCGACAACGCGGACGACGACGACGACGGCGACGGCGTGCCCGACGTGAGTGACGACTATCCGCTGGGCCGTTTTGCCGACGCGGCGCCGGGCCACTGGGCCTTCTCGTTTATCGAAGCGCTGGCGCGAGCCGGCATCACGGGCGGCTGCGGCGGCGATAGCTATTGTCCCGATGCGCGGGTAACGCGGGCACAGATGGCGGTCTTCCTGCTGCGCGGCATGTGGGGCAGCGGCTACGCGCCGCCGCCGGCAACCGGCACGGTATTCGGCGACGTGGCCGCCCCGGACTTCGCGAGCGCTTACATCGAGCAGCTGTACGCGGCCGGCATCAGCAGTGGCTGCGGCAACGGCGACTACTGTCCCGGTAGCGACGTCAACCGCGGCCAGATGGCGGTATTCCTGCTGCGGGCGATCTACGGTCCCGGTTACTCGCCGCCGGCGCCGTCAGGCCAGTTCACGGATGTGCCGACGAATCACTGGGCCGCCGGCTGGATCGAGCAGCTCGCCGCCGAAGGCATCAGCAGCGGCTGCGGCGGCGGCAACTTCTGCCCGGACAGCGCCGTTACCCGCGCGCAGATGGCGGTGTTCCTGGTGCGCGCCTTCGACCTCTAGCGGGCGCGCGGCCGGTAGCCCTCGCCGGCGAGGGAATCGCCCCGGACGAGCGCCGGGACCGGTCGGCGGCCGAACGGCCGTTCTCGCCTTCACGATACCGGATCAGCCGCGTCCGCTCCCGCTCTGCCCTGCTCCCTGCGCTGCGCCTGCCGGGCTGCGGTATACTGTTTCGGGAAATCCCACTACAGAAAGGTCGTCAAGCGATCCAGGATTCCGAACAACAAACAAGACAGGCAACGAATAAAATAAAGGGGCGAAATCATGAAGACCTCTGGACACTCCGCGGGACGTTGCACGGCAACCCTGCTCCTGCTTTTTCTCTTTAACGGCGCATCCGCGCAGCTTGCCCGCGAATACCAGGGCTGGCTCTTCGAGACGGACACCTACGAGGACGGCGCGATCGTCGAGGAATTCTGTTTCGCGCAGGTCAATGCGTCGATCCAGCTGACCGGCAGCTTCGACTACAACGGCACCGACGCGGTTTGCTACGGCAGGTTCACTACGAACCTCACGCGCCAGTACTTCAACTTCAACCCGAATACGGGTTCATATACCGATTCCGAGAATTTCCTGCTGCAAAGCACCCGACCGCTCGTGGACGCCGGCGGCAATCTCCGCGAAGTCTTCGGCGAAGAGGTCATCATGGGGGTCGGCCAGGGCGAGCAGCGCCTCGCCACGATCCTGGCGACCCCGTCGGACGAGAACCTGCTGATCATCGGCAGCCAGGTCGCGTTTCCGGACGAGGCCTATACGAACGTCACGCCGATGGTGAGCTGGTCGCCGGCGGTGCGCGCGGAGCGCAATGCCGCTGCCCTCGAGGACACGACGTGGCGGCTCGGCATCTACGAGCACGCGCTCGAGCGCGAACCGCTGCCGAATGGCGAGTTTGCCGTCTCGACGATCGTCACCTTCGACCTGCAGACCGGGGGGCAGTGCAGCTTCGGGCTGTCGTCGGTCTTCCCCGGATCGACGAGCAATTTCGACGCCTTCGACGTCGGACAGTTCGACGACAACGACAACCTCGGAAATCGTGGCGTGTTCGCGGCCCTCAGCGAGGAGGACGCGACGCTCTGCACCTGGACGATCGACGCCGACGGCTACCTGGCGATCTCCGTTACGCTCACCGACGCCAACGAGATGAACCCGACCCCGGAGGCAGTTACGCTGCGCTACGTCATCTCCGACGACAATCGCTACCTGGCCGCGGCCCCGGCCGCCACCGGCGTCGACGATGCCTACGATGCGCTGCAGGTCGGCGTCCGTGCCGCGAGCGGCGCGACGTCCGCCGACCTCGACGGCACCTACCTGTTCTATTTCCTGATCAACGAATTCGAGGCGACCGGCTCGCTGTCGCCGACGATGCAGGTCGGTGCGCAGGAATTCGAGCTGGGAGG
>JBFJUJ010000176.1:0-5719 GCA_041624755.1 Woeseia sp.
CCGCGCTGAGATGCAGTTTACCAGACATCGGTGGTTTCACCGCGCTCGCGCGGGAGCTCGTATCCTTCAGGTCCCGGTGCGTCCCGCAGCAGCCAGTTCGAGGCGCTCCCGGCGGTGCAGCCGATAATCGCCGAGGAGCTTGAGCAGCACCAGCACGGCGATGAAGCCGGTCGTCCTCGCGATGCCGGGCAGCAGCCAGGCGGCAGCGAACGCGGCGCCGATCGCCGCCAGCAGCGCGAGGCAACGCCGGAACGGCAGGACGAGCAATACATTGGCGATGAATACGAATTCATGCCGTTGACGCTTGCCGGGCCCGCAACTACCGTCAATTCAAACGCTGAATCGTCATCAACATCGGGGGATCGGACGATGACTCGAGATCATTCCTGCGCCACGGGCCTGCTGCGGCTCCAGCGCCCGTTGCTGGCGACCTGCCTCGCTCTCGTGACGCTGCCCGCGATGGCCAATCACACGGCCGAACCGGCAAGCGTCGCCCTGGTCGGCAGCCTGCAGAGCGAACTCGGCTGCCCCGGAGACTGGCAGCCGGACTGCGGCGCGACGGAGCTCGTCTTCAACGGCGCGGTATGGCAGGGCACGTTCCCGGTGCCGGCCGGCGGCTTCGAGTACAAGATCGCGCTGAACGACAGCTGGGACGAGAACTATGGCGCCGGGGGCACGCAGAACGGCCCCAACATTCCGCTCGCGGTCGCGATGCAGACGCAGGTTACCTTCACCTACGATCACGCCACGCACGCCATCAGCGACGACGCGCAGCCGGCATCGGTCACCGTCGCCGGCAGCCTGCAGAGCGAACTGGGCTGCCCGGGTGACTGGGACCCGTCCTGCAGCGTCACGTTCCTCGGCTTCGACGCCGATGACCGCGTCTGGCAGGGCGTGTTCGACGTCCCGGCCGGTGACTTCGAGTACAAGGCGGCGCTGAACGGCAGCTGGGACGAGAACTACGGGCAGAATGCCGCACGTGACGGAGCGAACATCCCGCTGTCGCTCGGCAGCGGCCGTCCCGTCAAGTTCTATTACGAGGACGGCAGCCACTGGATCACCGACAACGTGAATTCGGTCATCGCCGTCGCGCCCGGCAGTTTCCAGTCGGAACTGGGCTGCCCCGGCGACTGGCAGCCCTGGTGCCTGCGGTCGTGGCTGCAGGATCCGGACGGCGACGGTCTCTACCGGTTCGCGACCCGTGACATCCCGCCGGGCAACTACGAGGTCAAGGTCGCACACGACGAGAGCTGGGACGAGAACTACGGCGCCGGCGGCGTCCGCAACGGCCCGAATATCCCGTTCACGGTGCCGAACGCAGGCGACCTCGTCGTCTTCAGCTACGACCCGGTGACGCACGTGCTGGAGATCGGCGGCGAGCTGCCGGTCGGCAACATCTCCGAAGCACGCGCCCACTGGCTCGCCGGGGACACGCTCGCGTGGGACGTGCCGGCGGACAGCGACGTGCGCCTGTGGTTCAGCGCCGACGCCGGCCTCGCGATCGGCGCCGGGGGCCTGGAAGGCGGCGAGTCGATCGCGCTGGCCCGTGACGGCGTCATCGGCGGCGCAATCGCGGAGAAGTTCCGGCACCTGGCCGGCCTGCCGGCCTACCGCATCGCCGCGGCGGACCTGTCGCGCGTGCCTGAGATCCTGAAGAGCCAGTTCGCCCTCGCCGCAACCGACCCGGCCGGCGAGCCGGTCGACGCGACCGGCATCCAGCCGGCCGGCGTGCTCGACGATCTCTATGCCCACGACGGCGATCTCGGCGTGACCTGGTCGGGCGGCGCGCCGACCGTTAGCGTCTGGGCGCCGACCGCGCGGGCGGTGCGCCTGCACCTGTTCGACGATGCGGACAACGCGAAGGGCCCGGTCCAGGTCCTGCCGATGACCGGGGATCCGGCCACCGGCACCTGGAGCATCGCGGGCGATGCCGGCTGGGACCGCAAGTACTACCTGTACGAAGTCGAGGTCTACGCGCGCACGACCGGGCTGATCCAGACGAACCTCGTCACCGATCCCTACTCGGTGAGCCTGTCACAGGACAGCCGCCGCACGCAGATCGTGAATCTCGACGACGACGACCTGAAGCCGAAGCACTGGGATCGTATGAGGAAGCCGCGCCTGGCGGCCCCGGAGGACATCGCGATCTACGAGCTGCACGTGCGCGACTTCAGCATGCACGACGACAGCGTCCCGCAGGCGCTGCGCGGCACGTTCAGCGCCTTCGCGCTGCCCTCTACACAGGGCACTCGGCACCTGCGGCGGCTGGCGAGTTCCGGGCTGTCGCACGTGCACCTGCTGCCGGCCTTCGACTGCGCGACGATCCCGGAGGACCGCAGCACGCACGCCGATCCCGGTGACCTGTCGGCCTACCCGCCCGACAGCGAGGCGCAGCAGGCCGCGATCGAGCCGATCCGCGACCAGGACGGCTTCAATTGGTGCTACGACCCGTACCACTACACGGTGCCCGAGGGCAGCTACGCGACCGGGGCCGACGGTCCGCCGCGGATCCTGCAGTTCCGCGAGATGGTCGCGGGCCTCAGCCGCCTCGGCCTGCGCACGGTCATGGACGTGGTCTACAACCACACGAGCGGCAGCGGCCAGGGCGAGAAGTCCGTGCTCGACAGGATCGTGCCGGACTACTACCACCGGCTGAACGCGACCGGCGGCATCGAGACGTCGAGCTGCTGCGCGAATACCGCGAGCGAGCATCGCATGATGGAGAGACTCATGCTCGACTCGCTGCGCACCTGGGCTGTGGCCTACAAGGTCGACGGCTTCCGCTTCGACCTGATGGGGCATCACACGAAAGCCAACATCGAAAGGGCTCGTGACATGCTGAGGTCGCTGACCGTGGCTGACGACGGCGTCGACGGCAGTTCGATCTACCTCTACGGCGAGGGCTGGAACTTCGGCGAAGTGGCCAACGACGCCCGCTTCGAGCAGGCCACGCAGATCAACATGGGGGACAACACCGGCGTCGGCTCCTTCAACGACCGCATCCGCGACGCCGTCCGCGGCGGCGGACCGTTCGACTCCGGCATCGATCACGTGCGCCGGCAGGGTTTCATCAACGGCCTCTACTACGATCCGAACGCCGAGAACTCGGGCTCCGACGCCGAGCGCGACGAGCTGCTGCGTCTCACCGACTGGCTGCGCGTCGGGCTGGCCGGCAGCATCGCCGACTTCCGGTTCACCGATCGCTTCGGCAACCTCGTGCAATCGCGCGACGTCGATTACCTGGGCCAGGGCGGCGCGGGCTACACGAGCGATCCGCAGGAGATCATCAACTACGCCGCCGCGCACGACAACGAGACGCTGTTCGACGTCAACCAGTACAAGCTGCCGCTCGCGACCCGGACTGCCGACCGCGTGCGCGTGCAGAACCTCGGCAACAGCCTGGTCGCTCTCGCGCAGGGCGTGCCGTTCTTCCACGCGGGCCAGGACATCCTGCGCTCGAAATCGATGGACCGTAACAGCTACAACTCCGGCGACTGGTTCAACCTGCTCGACTTCGGCTACGACGACAACGGCTGGGGCCGCGGTCTGCCGCCGTTCGGCGACAACAGCGGCAACTGGGACGTCGTGCGGCCGCTGCTGGCCAACCCGGAGCTCGGCGCGGAGCGTCACGACATCCGTTCCGCTCACAAGCACATGCGCGAGATGCTGAAGATCCGCTCGAGCTCACCGCTGTTCCGCCTGCAAACCGGCCGGGACGTCGTCGAGCGCGTGGCCTTCCACAACACCGGGCCGAGCCAGGTACCGGGGCTGATCGTCATGAGCCTCAGCGGGGACGACGGTATCGAGATCGTCGTGCTGTTCAACGCGTCGACAGCGGAGCAGGCTTTCCGCCTGGAGGCCGGCTCGGCGCGGGAATTCGAACTCCACCCGGTGCTCGAGGACTCCCACGACCCGGTCGTGCGCCGGTCGGCCTACGACGACGGGCTGTTCACCGTGCCCGCCCGCACGACCGCGGTGTTCGTCGCGGACGACTGACCGCGAGGCCCGGGCCGCTGCGGGCCCGGGCGAGCCGGAGGGGCGGGTGCCGCGGATTCTGCCGGTCCGCGGGACGCCGGCAGCGCTCCTTTGTCGTGGGTTGATGCGACCACATATGCGACGCAGGCCGCCAGGCGGCTACAACTGTGTCGAAGCGTGCACGCCGACTGTCGCAAAATCGTGACAGGCGTCACAAAAATTACGCTCCGTTTGGCCAAAACTGGCCGCTGGGCGTCCAATACTCATTATGTCCATTGCGAGCGCCGCGACCGTTGCGCGCCGCCGGAGATAACTCGTGGCCACAGCCGACAACGCCGCCGTCGAGCTCGATTCCGGGCATTTCATGACGTCGCTGATCCGCCACCTGTCGGGCACGCTGCAGGACGTCGTCGGGCTCGACGACGCCGAGGGTTTCGTCAGTCTCGTCGGCCAGCGCATGGGCGACGAGATCAACCGCGAATACCGCCGCGCGCTTTCCCTGCCGAAGCTCTCGCGGTCGCAGGTCGCGGAGGTGCTGGTCGACCTCAAGCGGCGCATCGGCGGCGACTTCTATGTCGTCGAGGAGAGCGACGAGAAAATCGTGCTCGGCAATCGCCGCTGCCCGTTCGGCGCCAAGGTCGCGGACCGGCCGTCGCTGTGCATGATGACGTCCAATGTCTTCGGGTCGATCGCCGCGGAGAACCTGGGCTATTCGAAGGTGCATTTGAAGGAGACCATCGCCGAGGGCCATAACGGCTGCAGCGTGGTCGTCTATCTGAAAGATACGCAGGAAAGCAGGTCCGTGGATGGCCGCGAATACTTCGACATCGCCGATACTTGAGTCGCTGACCGCGGTCATCGACTTCCTGCCCGGCGCCACGATGCTGCTCGACCGGCAGGGAGCCATTCGCCACTGCAATCGCGCTGCCGCCCGCATGCTCGGCATCGGCGACTCGCGGCCGTCGATCTACGATCTCGTGGCCGACCGCGAGCCGCTGAAGAAGACCTTCGCCGACGCGCGCCGCTCGAGCGGTTCGCTGCCGTTTTCCTTCGAGATATCCGGCCAGGACGGACGCATCAGCGGCCACGTGAAGCCGATCATGACGGAGCCGGGCAGGGCGCCCGAGCACCTGCTGATCACCTGCTATTCGCACGACGACGCAGGCTACAAGATGCGCATGCTGAACCGCGAGCTCGATCGGTCGCTCGACCGTCAAAAAGCGCTGCGGCAACAGAACCTGAGCCTGCGCCAGACGGTCGAGCGGACACTGCCGCGGCTGCGCGAGCAGGTAGTGCGCGATTCGCTGACCGGCTGTTTCAACCGCCGCTATTTCGACCGTCAGCTCAGGCGCGAGTGGACGCGGGCGATGCGCCAGGATGCGCCGGTGTCGCTGATCTATGCCGACATCGACCATTTCAAGGAATTCAACGACCAGCTCGGCCATCATCGCGGCGACCTGTGCCTGCAGGCCGTGGCCGATGCGCTGCAGCGGGCGGTCACGAGAGAGTTCGACTGCGTGTGTCGCATAGGCGGCGAGGAATTTGCGCTGTTGCTGCCGATGACCGAGGCGGAAGGTGCGCGCAAGGTCGCGCAGCGGGCGCTGTTCGCCGTGCGGCGCCGGGCAATACGCCATCCCGGCAACGTCGTGAAGATCGTCACCGCGAGCTTCGGCGTCGGGACCTGCCGGCCGTCTGCCGAACTCGATCCGGAACGCTTCGCCGCGGCCGTCGACCGGGCGATGTA
>JBFJUJ010000177.1:0-5712 GCA_041624755.1 Woeseia sp.
GCCGGCGTCTCAGTCCGCCGAATCGTCCGCGCCGGTCGCGGGCTTGACGGAAAACGTCGCCGTGCCGTCGTCGGAGCGCAGCTCCGTCACCCGCCCGGTGTCGTCGAACTCGATCTCCAGCGAGCCGACCACGACCCGGTTGCCGTTTTCGATCGGCGCGGCCTCGAGCGTGCGTGACGCCAGTTCGACGATGCCCTGGCGATCGCCGGCCGCGGACAGCGCCGCGATACGCTCGTAGAGGTCGTTCATCAGCTCCGAACGCCGCCGCATCGCGTCCAGCCATTTCCTTTGCTGATCGGTTTCCCGCATTTTTTCGGTGACTCCGCCCAAGTGCCTGGCGCCGCCGTGGCGCAATCGCATTATCGCCGGAACGGCGGGCGTTGTCGCCATTCGGCGACAGTCCGAAGCGTCGCGGCTGCCGGGCGCGGCCGATGCGCGGCGGCCGGCCGGCGCAGCCCGGCCCGGGCGGCCGCCGTCATTCCGGGTCGTCGCCGGTATCCGTCCGTTCGTAGCCCGACACGTGCGAGCCTATCGCCTGCCAGCGCCCGTCTTCCTTGACCAGGTAGTTGCTGGAGACATAGGAGTAGCGCAGCGCGACGCCGACGCCCGCGACGACCGCAAAGCGGCCGTCGTAGATGTCGAGGCGCTCGATCCGGTACTCGAAGCTGCCGGGGTTCCAGGCCTCTGCCCGCAGCGCGTCGATCTCCTCTTGCTTGCTGCTGCGGGCGCCGTCGCGACCGATCTTCTGGAAAGTGTCGTGCAGCAGGCGATCGAGCAGCTCGACGTCCTGCGTGCGATAGGCCTGCGGCCACAGCACCGTCTTCAAGTGGCGCAGCGTCGCCTCGTCGTCGTCGTCCGCCCAGGCGGCGGACAGCGGGACCGCGAGCGCGATCGTCAGCAAGGCCAGGTAACGCATTGGCGAATCCCCCGCGGTGCGCGTCAGTAGGACTTGCGCAGCAAGTAGGCGAAGATCTCGTCGCGCGCCTCGTGATCGTGCAGCCAGTCCGCCAGCTCGCGGACCTTGTCGAAATCGTCTCCGAGCCGCGCGGCCAGCCGTTTGCGCTCCATTTTCTCCAGCGCTTCGCCGCGCAGGCGGTACTGCCAGGGCTGCGTGACGATGTTTGCCAGGTGATCCGAGCCGGCCAGCAGCTCGACCATCTCCCATTCTCCGTCGTCCAGCCAGATGTCCTCGCAGCCCGCGCAGAAGTCGATGCGGTTCGGCGCGTCAGGCGAGATGCGGTACTTCGTCATGATGCGGCGGCACTTCGAGCAGCTCAGCGCGTCGCGCGCGTCGTCCGCGGCGAGCGTCCCGGTCGAACCGGCCGCCGGCGTGCTCGCCGTGCCATGGGTTTCCCGCCAGCGCCGGTAGGCGACGAGGCCGACCAGCAGCCCGTCGCAGCTCGGGCAGGCGTGCGCCGGCAGGGAGTCCGACACGAGCGTGTGCTGCAGACCGGTATCGGGACAGCGCGGGCAGGTTGCCATGGGGGTCCTCGCAGACGCCTGGATCCTGCCGAAGTATCCGGGCCGGCGGCTGGCCGCGCAAGCCGTCGCGAGGCTCTCGGGCGGCTCTGCGGGCGGGCTTGCGCCGCTCAGGCAGCCGGCCCCCACACCGCGAACTCGTTGCCGCTCGGCTCCGTGAAATGGAAGCGCCGGCCGCCGGGGAAGGAGAATATCGGCCTGACGATCCTGCCGCCCGCGCGCTCGACTTTGGCAAGCGTCGCCTCGAGCCTGTCGCTGTAGAACACGATGAGCGCGCTGCCGTTCGCGGTCGACGCCTCCTGGTCGGCGCGGAAAAAACCGCCGTCCAGGCCCTGGTTCGAGAACGCGGTGTAGTCCTCGCCATAGTCGACGAACGACCAGCCGAAGACCGATCCGAAAAACGCCCTCGTCGCGTCGAGATCCCGGCTCGGGAATTCGACGTAGTCGATTTTCTCGTGTGTGCTCATCGCGGCTCCTGCTTATTGGGCTTCGACTGGAACGACATCGCAAGGCCCGTCGGCGCCTCGACGTAGCAGATCCGCTCGCCATGGGCGTCCACGGGACCCTGCGGGTTGCCTCGCGTGCCCGCGGCCATCGTCAGCTACGGAATTCGTCGTGGAACGCGACGAGGCCGCCGAGGGCCGGCCCGACGGCACGGAAGTCCCAGCCGAGCCGGCGGCAGGCTTCGAGGTCCCACAACCCGTCGCCGTAGTATGTGATGCTCGCGAATTCGCGGCCGAGCGCATCGAGCGCCCGGCGCATGATCGTGACGCGCTCGATGGCGTCGTCGGAAGTCGCCAGCGGGAAGTCGTCGATCTGCATGCCCGCTGTGCGCAGCTTGAGCTCGGCGGAGCGCCGCCAGCAGCCGGTAGCGAGCGCCACGGCGTGCGTCTTCGACGCGCGCAGCCGCGCGAGCATGTCGGCGGCGCCGTCGATCTGGCGGAACGGTCCGTTGACCGCCACATGGTTCTCGAGCAGTCCGAGGAATCGCTCGCGGATGCGCTCGAAGGCATCCTCGTCCGCGATGCGGTTGTCCTCCAGCACCTGTTGCAGGATGCCCGAGTCGGACACGTGTTCGTAATCGGCGAGGGAGTCGCGGAAGCGCACGTCGCCGACGACGTCGCGGACCGCCTGCCGGTAGAGGCGATCGTCGGCCTCCATGGAATGGAGCAGCGTATCGTCGATGTCGAAAATCACAGCGTGTTTCATGCGCACCGCCGTCGTCGGGACGGCCCCGCGCCGGGCCAGCGCTCATTCTGGCACAAGCTTCTCGAAACCGTCGAACCCGGCAGGCGTCAATCGAAACCTCAACCGCAGCACTATATAGTTGGCGCACGATGACGATGACAGCCGTTCTCCTGGTCCTGGTTCACGTCGGGCCCGCCGCCTGGGGTGTCTACCACGCGCTGCTGTACAAGCGCGATCCGCGAGCGGCCATGGGCTGGATCATGGCCTGTATCTTCATCCCCTACGCCGGCCCCGCCGCCTATTTCCTGTTCGGCATCAACCGCGTCCGCGCGCGCGGCCAGGACCTGAAGCCGCGCTTCCTGCACGTCGGCTACGAGGCCGGCACCCGCCGCGCGCTGCCCTCGGCGCACGGCGAGCTGGGCATCCGCGACGTCGGCCTGCGAATCACCGGGCGCGAGCTTTGCTATGGCAACTCCGTCAGGCCGCTGTTCAACGGCGAGCAGGCCTATCCGGCGATGCTCGAAGCCATCGCTGCGGCTCAGGAGCGGGTGTTTCTCGCGACGTACATCTTCCTGCTCGACAGGACCGGCGAGCAGTTCCTGGATGCTCTCGAAGGCGCCGTCGGCCGCGGCGCGGACGTGCGGGTGCTGATCGACGGCGTCGGCGAACTCTACGCTTTCCGCAATGTCGTCCGTGCGCTCAGGAAGCGCGGCATCAAGGCCGCCCGCTTCCTGCCGCCGCGGCTCCTTCCGCCCAGCGTCAACGTCAACCTGCGCAACCATCGCAAACTCCTGCTCGTCGACCAGGACGTCGCATTCGCCGGCGGCATGAATATCGGCGACAGGCACCTGAGCATCGACGGCAAGCCGCGCGAGGTGTCCGATGTCCATTTCGCGCTGCACGGCCCGATCATCGCCCAGCTCGGCAACCTGTTCCGCAGCGACTGGCATTTCGCGACGGACGGCTCGGACCCGGTCGTCGACGAACAGCCGGGTCCCGAGCGCGGCGACATGCAGTGCCGCATGGTCCCGGACGGCCCCAATGACGAACTCGATGCGCTGGCCGCCACGATCCACACGGTCATCAGCGCGGCCCGCAGGTCCGTCGACATCGTGACGCCCTACTTCCTGCCGAACCGCGACCTGATGGCGTCGCTGGAGTCGGCCGCGCTGCGCGGGGCGCGGGTGCGCATCGTCCTGCCGGGCAAGAACAACCTGCCGTACATGCACTGGGCGAATCGCAATGCGCTAGGCGAACTGCTGCGCTGGGACATCGGGGCCTGGTATCAGCCGCCGCCGTTCTGTCACGCCAAGGTACTGTGCATCGACGACGCCTATTCGCTGATCGGCTCGGCCAACCTGGACGCGCGCAGCCTGCGCCTGAATTTCGAACTCGGCATCGAGGTGTTCTCGGAGGACCTGAACGGCGCGCTCACAGGCTTCGTCGACGACCTCGTCGCCGTGAGTCAGCGCATCGACTACGAAGACCTGGCGAATCGGCCGCTCGCCGTGCGCCTGCGCGATTCCGCCGCCGCGCTGATGTCGCCCTACATGTAATTCACGGAGCGAGGCGATGAAATTCGTTGATGTCTGGATAACCTGTCCGTCGAGCGACGTTGCCGAGCGTATCGCGGAGGCGCTGGTCGGCAGCCGTCTTGCCGCCTGCGCGAACGTCTTCGGCAAGGTACGGAGCATCTATCGCTGGCGCGGCGACATCGAGCGCGAATCGGAGGTGCCGCTGCTGGTCAAGGCGCGGGAGGAGCACTTCGACGAGCTGGCCGCGAGGGTCAGCGAGCTGCATCCCTACGACGTGCCCGCCGTGATCGCCGTGCCGATCGGCCGCGTCAACGCCGACTACGGCGACTGGCTGGTCGACGCCACGGAAAAGCGGGACTGATGGTCGGGTGAATTCCGGCCCTGGTCGATCCGACGCGCAGGCGCGGCGGGGGGCGATCCCGGGTCCTGCGTCGCCGCGTCATATCCCCGCGGCATGATCATTTCCTCGACGGCAGGCAGCACGTTTCGCAGTATCTGTTCGCCATCCTGGCTCTCGATCAGTCCGACGAGGATGTAATTCCGCCAGCGCCTGCCGTGGACCATGATTGCGTCGGAGTGCCAGTTCCGCCAGGTTCCCGACTTGCGGAAGAGCCGCGCATTCGGCGCGCGCTCCTCCACGGGTGCCACGAACTTGTGGTGCAGACCGGGATCCTCGAGGTTGGCCAGCATCTCCATCGAGCGCTGTTCGTTGATCAGCCGGCCGCTCGCGAGCAGGTAGAAGAACCGGCACACCTGCGTTGCCGTCGCGCCATGCGAGATATTGTGCAGCGGGTCGCCGACGCGCTTGCCGCTCGAGGCGTAGCGCTTGCCGACCCACAGACCACCGCCGCGCCCCTCGTCGTACAGGCCGTAACGCGGGTCCTTCAGTACTGCCTGGATTTTCTCCATGCCGACGAGATCGATGAGACGCGTCGCGGCGCTGTTGCTCGAAACGCGGATCATGTCGTCGAGATCACGGCGTATCGCGTCGCTCTCTTCGATGGAACCGTCCTCGAGCGACGCGTAGACGCCGAGCAGGATCGCGATCTTCGGCAGGCTGGCGGCGTACATCATCTGGTTGCCGTTGACGCGCGCGAAGCGCGGCTCCTCGCCGCTCATGTCGACGAGGCCGATGGCCATCTTGCGGGAACGAATCAGCCGCGCCCACTCGCGGTTGGAGTTCAGGCGGCGCTCGAGGGCGGCCTGCAGGTCGGGATCGACGTGCTCGTAGAGCGGCTGCCAGTCGCTTGCAGGCGCTCCCGCCGCGAGCAGCAAAAGCGCCGAAAACAGAACCAGACGCATAAAACGTTATTCCTCAGGAAACGGCCCCGGTGGGACCGGGGGGAGGGCGATCCGCCGTTTTCAGCCAGCGGCCGTGCTCGTGATGGAGGTAGGTGCTCAGCACGATCCAGACGAGCACCAACGCTATATTAATGACCACGAAACCGAAATTATCAAGCGAAAAGATGCGGGTCCCGACGAGGATGGTCAGCGCTGCGAGGCCGTCGCC
>JBFJUJ010000178.1:0-5619 GCA_041624755.1 Woeseia sp.
CCAGAAGGCGTCATCGGCCGGCCTGACGGCAATGCGCTGCGACAGCGGCTCGATGCCCGGGACCCGCGAGGTCAGCAGGTCGGCCGTGTAGAACATGCCGTTGCGGCGATAGCGCGCGGCCACCGGCCGCGGCACGGGCAGGCCCATCGTGAACAGCTTGTAGAGGAGCCGCCATTCCGCGAACGCTCGCGTCCGGTCCTCGCCGAGCCAGACGTAGACGTCTGACACGATGCGGCTGACCAAACCCCCGCGCATGTAATGCCGCAGCACGAATTCCATCTTGTCGTCGCTGACGATCAGCGTCGGACCGCGGCCGCCGGCGCGCAGAGCGCCGCCGACCGGATGCGTTCGCTTCCAGCCCGCCGCCGTGAAGCGGCGCTCCGATATATGGTTGACGATAGCCGTATCGTATAGGATGGCGCCGGTGTCGGTCTTCTCGACGGTATCGGTCAATCTGCTCCGTCCTTCACTGGTGCCTCCCACATGTTTCAGCAGTCGCCGCCGGACAGGCTGTGTGTCGTGCGCCTTTCCGCGATCGGCGATACCTGCCAGGCGCTCGCGGCCGTGCGTGCGATCCAGGACACCTGGCCCGAGACCCGGCTGACCTGGATCATCGGTAAGACAGAAGCATCGTTGCTCGCCGATATCGGCGACGTCGAGTTTATCATTTTCGACAAGCGCAAAGGCCTCGCCGCCTACCGCGAGCTGCGCCGCGCCCTCGGTCGGCGCCGTTTCGACGCGGCACTCTGCATGCACGCCTCCATGCGCGTGAACGTCGTCAACCGGCTCATCCGCACCCCGCTCAGGATCGGCTACGATCGTGCGCGCGCCCGCGACTTCCAGTGGCTCACGACGAACCGCCGCATCCCCGCGGTTCCGCGGCAGCACGTGCAGGACGCCATGCTGTCGTTCGCCCACTACCTCGGCGTGCCGCGCCACGAACTGCGCTGGGACATCCCGCTGTCCGCCGCCCATCGCGAATTCGCCGCGCAGTTTCGCGACGCGCAGCGGCCGTTGCTCGTCGTCAGCCCCTGCAGCAGCCAGCGCGCGAGGAACTTCCGCAACTGGAGCGCCGAGAACTACGCGGCCGCGGTCCGCCATGCCCGGCAGAAGTTCGGCGCCGGCATCGTGCTGACCGGCGGCGGTTCGCCGCTCGAGGCCGACTATGCGCGCACGATCCGCAGGCTCGCCGGCGACGACGTCGTCGACCTGATGGGCCGCACGTCGCTCAAGCAGCTGCTCGCGCTGCTCGACGCGGCCGACGGCCTGTTGTGTCCGGACTCCGGCCCGGCGCACATGGCGACGACGGTCGGCACGCCGGTCATCGGCCTGTACGCGACCTCGAACCCGGACCGCACCGGCCCGTATTTCAGCCGCGACCTCTGCGTCAATGCCTACCCGGAAGCGGTCCGGACCTACCTCGGCAAGGACGCCGACGAGCTGCGCTGGGGGCAGCGGGTGCGCCATCCGGACGCGATGGGCCTCATCCGCCTCGGCGACGTCAGGAAACGCCTGGACCGGCTGCTCGGGGCAGGGCAAAAACCGGGCCGATAAGCTTCGAATTCCGCACAATAACTGCACGTTCGCGTATTTTACAGCCGTTTACCTGCCGGCAAGCTGCACAGTCGGCTGCCTCGGCCACGGGTCGTGAAGGGGCCGGACTTTTTCGGATTTTTGCGTATTTTGCAAGTCTTTTCGTGAATTATCGGCGCAGACGCACGCAGAATGGGGCAATCTGCAGGCGTTTTCGCCGGCGCAGCTCGCACGAGCCGCGCGGCGGCAGCGAGCCGCTTTCCCCGATCTCGGACGCTCAGCGATTTTCAGACCAGTTAATCGTAAGATGAGCGACGTTACACGCTTTTTTCGGTAACGCTGGCCAATACCGCGTCGGGGCGGATGTCGCGCAGGCACTTCAAGTGGCCGAGCGGGCAGTCGCGCGCGAAACAGGGACTGCAGTCGAGCGCGAGGTAGTGCAGCGTGCGCTTCTCGGTCAGCGGCGGCGTGAACGCAGGCGAGGTCGAGCCGTACAGCCCGATCACGTGGCAGCCGACCGCCGCGGCCATGTGCATCAGCCCCGAGTCGTTGCTGACGGCGTGCCGGCACAGGGCCAGCAGGTCGATCGCGTCGGCCAGCTCGGTCCGGCCGCAGAGGTCGACGGCGCGGCTGCCCGCCGCGATCGTCCGCGCGGATTCGCCGTCCCGCGCCGAGCCGAGGATCCAGACCGCGTAGCCCTGCGCGTCGAGCAGGGCGGCCAGCTCGGCGAAGTAGGCCGGCGGCCAGCACTTGGCCGGCCCGTATTCCGCACCCGGCATCATGGCGACGACCGGCCGCGAAGTGTCGAGGCCGAAGTGCTCGATCAGCCGCTGCTGGTTCCCGGGCAGGACATCGAGCTCGGGTGCCGGTATCTCGGGCAAGGGCTCGCCGGGCTCGAGGCCGAGCGCGAGGAAACGCTTCACGGTCTGGTCGAGGCGCTCGCGGTCGAACGGCCGCCGGTCGTTGATGACGCCGTAGCGCATCTCGCCGCGAAACCCGGTCCGTCGCGGTATGCCCGCGAACCACGGCAGCAGCGCGGCCTTCATCGAGCGCGGCAGCACGATCGCCTGTTCGTACCGCGCATCCGCGAGTTCGCGCGCGACGCGCCAGCGGGTCGCCAGCCCGAGCTCGCCGTGAGCCACCGGCAGCACGATGCCGCGGCGTACTTCTGGCATCCGCGAGATGACGGGCAGCGACCATGCCGGCGCGACCAGGTCGATTCTGACACCGGGCCGGCGCCCGGCCAGCAGCTTGATGAGCGACTGCGCCATGATCATGTCACCGACCCAGGACGGGCCGACGACCAGTATCGCCGCAGCGCTCAAGATCGACTCAGGCGGCGAGCGAGTCGAGATAGTCGCGCACGCCCGCCGCCACGTCGCGGAATGGCGTGTCGCAGCCCGCCTCGCGCAGCCGCGTCAGGTCGGCCTCGGTGAAACTCTGGTAGGCGCCCTGCAGGTGCTCAGGGAACGGGATGTAGCGGATGCGACCGCGACCGTGCCAGTCGATGACCGCCTGCGCGACGTCGTTGAAGGTCTGCGCCCTTCCTGTGCCCACATTGAACACGCCGGACCTGTCGGGGTGTGCAAGGAACCACAGGTTGACGTCACAGACGTCGTCGACGTACACGAAGTCGCGCCGCTGCTCGCCGTCGCCGTAGCCGTCGCTGCCCTCGAACAGGCGCACCTCGCCGTCGGCCAGGAGCTGCCGGTTGAAATGCCACGCCACGCTCGCCATCGCAGCCTTGTGCTGTTCGCGCGGCCCGTAGACGTTGAAATAGCGCAGCCCGACGACCTGGCTTCCCTGGCCGATGTCGAGGCGGCCGACGTAGCGGTCGAACAACAGCTTCGAATAGCCGTAGACGTTCAGCGGCAGCTCGTTGTCCGGCGCTTCGGTGAAGCGCCGGGACGCGCCGTACACGGCGGCGGACGACGCGTAGATGAACGGCACCGACGCGCCGAGGCAGCGATGCAGCAAGGCCTTCGAGTAGCTGTAGTTGTTCTGCATCATGTAGTGCCCGTCCCACTCGGTCGTCGTCGAACAGGCACCCTGGTGGAGTACGGCCGACAGGCCCGAGACGAAACCGCGATCGTTCTCGAGCCGCGAGAGGAATTCTTCCTTGTCGAGGTAGTCCGCGATGTCGAGGTCGGCGATGTTCGCGAACTTGCGCCCGTCGTGCAGGTCGTCGACGATGACGACCTCGCTCGCGCCGCTTTCCAGCAGGCGGCGGGCCAGGTTGCTGCCGATGAACCCGGCGCCGCCGGTGACGACGTGCATCGCGTCAGTCCGCGGGGGCAAGCTGCCGCTGCCGGCGACCGTTCACTGCCGGTCGTCGTCGCGGGTCAGGAAGTAGGCGGCGCCGCAGTAGGCGCACTTCGCCTCGCCGGTCTCCTCGATCGGCAGGTAAACCTTCGGGTGGGAATTCCACAGGTACATGCCCGGCATGGGGCAGGACAGCGGCAGGTCCGTCTCGCGCACTTCGTAGCGGTGCTCCGCATTGGCGGGGACAAGGTCCTCGTCGACCGTTCCGGCTTTGGCTGCCACCTGTCTCTCCTCCCGTCGGGGCCTCCGGCGAGCCGCGAGTATAGCAACGCGCCGCTCTGCTCCGCTAACGCGGCCGGGCCGGGCCGAGCAGCGCCTCCCAGAGGTCGCGCACCCGCGCGCGCTCGGCGTGGAACTCGGTAACCGGCGTCAGCGGCGGTCGCTCGTCGAGCAGCAGCTGGTGCAGCCGCAGGCGGAAGGCGCGGTAGATCTCCTGCAGATCGGCCACGTCGCGGCGCGGCAGGCAGCCGGCCGCACCCAGCGTGCCGAGCTGCCGGATGTTGTCCGGGTAGTGGATCACGGCGGGATGCGTCGCCGCGTTCTGCAGCACGAGGTATTGCACGAGGAATTCGATGTCGCCGATGCCGCCCTCGCCCTGCTTCAGGTCGAAGTTCGCGGCGTCGCTCGTGTCGAGCTGCGTGCGCATCTTCAGGCGCATGTCGCGCACGTCGTCGCGCAGCGTGTCGCGGTTGACGAGCCCGATCAACGTGGCCGCACGGACGCGTTCGAACTCGCGCGCGACCTCGGCATCGCCGGCAACCGGCCGTGCGCGCAGCAGCGCCTGGTGCTCCCAGGTCCAGGCGTTCTCGCGCTGGTAGCGTTCGAAGGCGTCGACGCTGGTGACGAGCAGTCCCGCGCGGCCGCTCGGCCTGAGCCGGGTATCGACTTCGTACAGCAGGCCCGAGGGCGTCTGCGCCGTGAGGAAATGGGTGAGGCGGCGGGCGAGGCGCACGAAGAACATGCCGTTGTCCAGCTCGCGCGTGCCGTTGGTGTGCTGCCCGGAGCCGCGCGAATTGTGCAGGAACACGAGATCCAGGTCGGAGCCGTAGGACAGCTCGATGCCGCCGAGCTTGCCGTAGGCGATGACGCCCAGGCCCGCCGGCCGGGCCTCGCCGTCCTCCGTGAAGCGCGGTTCGCCGTGGCGCGCGGCGAGATCGCGCCACGCGATGTCGAGCGCCTCGCCGAGCACGATCTCGGCAACGTCCGTCAGGCGGTCGCTGACTTTCATCACGGGCATCTCGCCCGCGAAATCGGCGGCCGCGATGCGGAACATCGCGGCGCGCTGGAATTGCCCGAGCACCTCGACGCGCCGCTCGCTGTCGCTGTCGCCGAGCTGCGCCAGGCGCTCCGCCAGGTCGTCGCGCAGCACGGCCGCCGACAGCTCGGCGGCGTGCTGGCGCGGATCGAACATCTCGTCGAGCAACAGCGGGAAGCGGGCGATCTCGTCGGCCAGGTAGCCGCTTTTCTCGCACAGGTCGACCAGCCTCCCGAGTACCGCCGGGTTCTCGTTGAGCAGCGCGACGTAGGCGCTGCGCCGCAGGATCTGGCCGAGGATCGTCAGCAGGCGCTTCAGGGTCTCGGCCGGGTGCGGCCGGTCCTTCAGGTCGATCAGCATCGCCGGCAGCAGCCGGCGCAGTCGCATGGTCGCCGTCGAATCGGCCTGGCGCGTCGTGCGCGACTGCAGGAATTCGGCCAACTGCTGAGCCAGCGACTCCGCGTCTGCGTATCCCGACTCCGCGAACAGCGTCGACCAGCCGTCGGCGC
>JBFJUJ010000179.1:0-5615 GCA_041624755.1 Woeseia sp.
ACGTCGTCTTCGTGCTCGATACGACCGGCAGCATGTCGGGGCTGATACAGACCGCGAAAGAGAAGATCTGGTCGATCGCGACGACCATGGCATCGGCGCAGCCGACGCCCAGGATTCGCATCGGCCTCGTCGGCTACCGGGATCGCGGCGACGCCTACGTCACGCGGCTCGTCGACCTGTCGGAGGACCTGGATTCGGTCTATGCCGCACTGATGGATTTCCAGGCCGACGGCGGTGGCGACCCGCCGGAAAGCGTCAATCGCGCCCTGCACGACGCGGTCGAGCGCATGTCATGGACCCGCCAGGAGCAGGCCTACAAGGTGATCTTCCTGGTCGGCGACGCACCGCCGCACATGGACTACCCGGACGAGCTCAAGTACCCGGCGATCCTCGCCGCGGCACGGGAGCAAGGCATCGTCGTCAACGCGATCCAGTGCGGTGACGTCCCGAGCACCGCGGCTCCGTGGACACGGATCGCCAGCCTCGGCAACGGCAACTTCTTCCAGGTCGAGCAGGCAGGCGGCGCCGTCGCGCTCAGCACGCCGTTCGACGCCGAACTCGCCGAGCTGTCGGCGCGCCTGGATTCGACCCGGCTGTATTACGGCAGCGACGAAGAGAAAGCGGCGATGGCGGCGAAACGCTCGGCGACGGACAAGCTCGACGCGCTGGCCTCCGAGGAAGCCAGGGCGCGTCGCGGCGTGTTCAACCTGAGCGCTGCAGGTCGGGTGAACCGGCTCGGCAGGAACGAGCTCGTAGCCGCGGTCGCCAGCGGCGAGGTGGACCTGGACGAGATCGAAGCGGACGCCCTGCCCGACGCGATCAAGCCGATGGCGCCCGCGGAGCAGCGGGCGTTCGTCATGGAACTCGCCGGCGAGCGCGAGGAGGTCGAAGGCCGCATGCGCGAACTGGCGACGGCGAGGGACGACTTCATCCGCGAGCAGCTCGAAGATGCGGGCGGCGCCGGGGATTCGCTCGACCAGAAGCTCTACGAGACCATCTCGCGGCAGGCCGGGGTCGCCGGTCTCGAATACGCAGACGGGCCGGCATACTGAGCCCCGCGGCCTTACGCGACCGTCCGCGCATGCGGCCGGGCCGGACCCTGTCCGGCCCGGTTTTTTCCGTGGGAGAGCGGGACACTGCGACCTCCCCGGCCAGCCGCGAACGCCGGCGGTCAACCGATGGGCCGGCAGCGCGTTAGGACAAGGTCGGGACGCGTGCGCGCGTCCGGCCAGGAGGACATCATGCGAATCGTTCCGTTGCTGGTTTTCGCGACGGCCGGTGGTGCCGCCCTCGCGGGTTGCGCCGCCCATCCTGAGCCGATCGTCGACATGCAGGGCGTCGACCCGGTCGCCCTCGCCGCCGACTGGGAGGATTGCGAGGGCTACGCGGCCGAGGTGCGGCCTGCTCGCGGCGTGGCCAGGGGCGCCGTCGCGGGCGCCGCCGTCGGCGCGGCCGCCGGCGCCATCAGCGGCGATGCGGATCGCGGCGCGGGCTACGGCGGCATCGCCGGGGCCGCCCGCTCCGGCGTCTACGCCGACCGTACGCGCCAGGCGGTGTTCAAGCGCTGCCTGCGGGGCCGCGGCTACCGGGTGCTCAATTGACGCCGCGGCATTGACCCGCGCGGGCGGTTGCCATACTGTATTTCCATACAGTAGTGACGCGCGAAATCCATGCCCGACAGAGCCCACAAGGGGCGCGGCGCCATCGGCCGCGTCCGCCATCGCTTCGACACCCGGCCCGTCGAACTGACCGCCGAGGAGCATGAGGCCCGCGCCGGGCTCGCGCCGGAGACCGTGCTGCGGCCGATGACCGCGAAGAGCATCATCAGCCACAACGACTCGCCCGATATCCCGTTCGACCGCTCGATCAATCCCTACCAGGGCTGCGAGCACGGCTGCGTCTACTGCTACGCTCGCCCGTCCCACGCTTACCTCGACCTGTCCCCCGGTCTCGATTTCGAGACGCAGATCTTCTACAAGCCGAACGCGGTCGAGCGGCTGCTGGCCGCGTGGGAGAAGCCCGGCTACGACTGCCAGCCGATCACGCTCGGTGCAAACACGGACCCGTACCAGCCGGCCGAGCGGCGGCTCGAACTCACGCGCGGCCTGTTGCGGACGTTCCTCGAACACCGCCATCCGGTCAGCCTGATAAGCAAGGGCATCCTGATGCGCCGCGACCTCGACCTGCTCAGCGAACTCGCACGGCAAAACCTGTGTTCGGTCGCCATCAGCCTGCCGACGATGGACGACGCCCTGAAGCGCAGGCTGGAACCCCGCGTCCCGGCAGCGGCCAGCCGTCTCGGGCTGATTGCCGAACTGAGCGCCGCCGGCGTGCCGTGCTCCGTGCTGCTCGCGCCGGTGATCCCGACGATCAACGACGGCGAAATCGAAAAAATCCTCGGCGCGGCGGCGGCGGCCGGGGCCACGCGCGCAGGCTGGATCCTGCTGCGGCTGCCCCACGAACTCCGCAGGATCTTCAGCGACTGGCTCGACAATCATTTCCCGCAGCGCGCCGAACACGTGCTGAGCCTGCTGCGCCAGGCGCACGGCGGCCGCGAGTACGACAGTCGATTCGGGCTGCGCCAGACCGGCCGCGGCGCCTATGCCGAGATGATCGGCAAGCGCTTCGATGCCGCCTGCCGGCGCTTCGGGCTCGCGGCCGGAGGCACGCCTCCAACCCTCGACTGCAGCCGCTTCCGGCCGCCCGGGCCGCGGCAGATGAGCCTGCTGGAATCCTGAGCGCGCATCGGTATCTCGCCGGCAACTGAGCTTGTATAGTGTGTGGAGCCGCCGGCAGCGGCGAAGAACTATTGAATTTCCGTGCAGTCTGAAAGGTCTGATCCGAAGTAATCGTAACCCGAAAATGAGATTCATTCGCGTTTGCGGCGCCCGGCCCGGGGCGCCTTTGGCACTGAGTCTGTTGCTCGCTCAGGCGCCGCTCGTGGCCCAGGAAACGGCCGACGGCGGGCAGGAGGAGGAAATCCGGCCGATCGTCCTTGACGATTTGCGGCACGCGAGCGACCCGGTCTTCGACGAGGAAATCACCGAGGAGCTGGAGGCACTGCCGCCCCCGCCGGAATCGGCCGCCGACCGGCTGCGGCGCCTGTTCAAGCTGTACCGCGATGCGATGAACGACCGCATGTACGCGGAGGCCGACACGCTCGCCAAGCAGATCGTCGAACTCACGATCGAGACCAACGGCCTCGACAACGTGGACACCGCGCGCGCCATCACGAACCTCGCGATCGCCCAGCACGGCGCCGGGGACTACGAGTCCGCGCAGCTCAATTTCAACGCCTCGATCGAGATCATCGAGCGCATTTCCGACCGCCTCAACGAGGACCTGATCAACCCGCTGAGGGGACTCGCCGCCGCCCAGCTCGCGCTCGGCAGCGCCGGAGCAGCCGCCGAGACCTACGGCCGCGCGGTGCACATCAGTCACGTGAATTTCGGCCCGCACAACCTCGAGCAGGTCGAGGTACTCGAGTCCCTCGCCGAAACCCACCTTGCCTCCGGGAACTTCGAAGAGGCGGTCGACATCCAGCGGCGCATCTTCGGCCTGCAGGCGCGCAACGTGTCGATGGACAGCGCGGAAATCCTGCCGGCGCTGCGCACGCAGGCACGCTGGCTGCACCGGCTGCAGCTCTATGACCGCGAACGCTATACCTGGCGCCGCGTGATCAGCATCCTCGAAGACCTGCGCGGCAAGCAGGACCTGAGCCTGATACCGCCGCTGACCAGCCTCGGCCGGTCCTACCTGTTCTTCTCGCCGCAGGAGATCAGCTACCAGCAGCCCGCCTCCAACACGACCGGTGAAATCTACCTGAAGCGCGCGCTGCGCATCGCCGAGGATAACCCCGAGGCGGACTGGGCCACCAAGTCGCAGGCGATGCTCGCGCTGGGCGATTACTACATCCTGACGGAGCGGCCGAACCGCGCCGAGCGGATGTACCGTGACGCCTGGGAACTGCTGAGCGGCGACCCCGAGCTCGAGCGCGCGCGCGACAACGAGCTGCAGTCGCTCGCGTTCCTGAACGACGCGAGGCCGCCGCGCTACTACGGCATCGACTCGGGGCCGGTCCTCGCTCGACAGCCGGACGGCTTCGAGAGCGCCACCGTCACCTTCCGGTATTCCGTGTCGCCGCGCGGACGCCTGACCAATATCGAGCTGATCGAAGCCGAGCCGCAGGGCTTCGATGACATGGAGCGCAGCGTGGTGCGCGAACTGCGCCGCGCCGTGCGGCGCCCGCGCGTCGTCGACGGGCAGACGGTGCAGACCGACAACCTCACGTTCTCCCACGAATTCTTCTACCGGCCGAGCGACCTGCCGGAGACCGTGACCGCGGCCGAGGACCCGACGCAGTAGCGTTGGCCGGCATGCCTGCGGACCGCAGATCATCGGGCCCAATCATGCGCAGCGCCGCAGCGGCCCTGGTCCTCGCCGCCTGCGCCGCCGGCAATGCGCATGCCTGCGACGACGACTGGCTCGACGTGGCCGAGGACCGGCTGGCCGACGGCTTCAGGCTGCGGGCGACGAACCTGAGCCCCTACCCGCTGACGTTCACGCTGCGCGTCAAGCCCCGCGGTCTGCGACTCGACGGGCCGCGCGAGATCACGGCCAGCCTGTCGCCCAGGGAAGCCCGCGACCTGATGCACCTGCAGCGGGAAGGCGGCAACAAGGGCCACTACCGTTATTACTGCGACTGGACCGTCGGCCGGCTGGACGCCCGCCACGACGAGGACCAGGTCTACGTGCTGCCCTACTCGCCGGGCTCGAGCTACCGGGTCCTGCAGGGTTACGGCTCGCGCTTCAGTCACACCGGGCGCGAGCAGTACGCGGTCGACTTCAAGATGGTGGAAGGAACCCCGGTTCATGCCGCCAGGAGCGGGGTCGTGGCGCGCATCGAGGAATCGAACAGCATCGGCTGCTGGGAGGACGGCTGCGGCCGCTACGCCAATTACATCGTCGTGCTGCACGACGACGACACGACCGGCGAGTACTACCACCTGGCACAGCACGGCGCGCTGGTCGAACCCGGGGAGCGCGTGCGCGCCGGGCAGGAAATCGGCCTGTCGGGCAACACCGGGCACACCACGATGCCGCACCTGCATTTCGCGGTATACCGCGCCGTCGACTGGGGCAGGACGCAGTCCATCCCGGTCCGCTTCCTGAGCGCCGACGGCATCATCAGCCGCCCGCGCAGCGGCAGCCGCTACCCGGCGGTCGCGCTGGAAGAATTGCCGCGCATCACCGGCACCCGGGTCGGGGGTCGCGCCGACTGAATCTCCGACCGCAGGCGCGGCCCGCCGGGAGTACCGCCAGGTGCGCACACGCGACGCGCCGCCGTCGACAACTCGAGGAGCCGACATGTTCGCCAGAGAAGCCAAGACCCGCATGCCGACACGCGCGGACGCCCTGCCGGGGCGCGAGCGAGCCATGCCCGTTCCGGCGGCGCATTTCGTCAACGGCAAGCCGCTCGAGGGACCCTTCCCGAAGGGCCTGGAGCAGGCCGTCTTCGGCATGGGCTGTTTCTGGGGCGCCGAACGCCTGTTCTGGGAACTGCCCGGCGTCTACACGACGGCCGTGGGCTATGCCGGCGGCTTCACGCCGAACGC
>JBFJUJ010000180.1:0-5592 GCA_041624755.1 Woeseia sp.
CGTACGCCATCTGCGCGAGGTGCAGCCGGTTGGTGAGCCGATAGAGGTCGCCCATGGCCGTGAAGACCACGAACAGGTTCGGGCTCGAAATGAGCGCCGTCGCGCAGGATTCCTCGGCGGCATCGATTTGCCCGGACCGGCCGGACAGCTCGAACGTGTCGACGAAGGCCGAGCACAGGCCGGCGTGCGCGGCGGCGTAACCGGGATCGATGACGAGGGCCTGGCGAAAGTAATCGACCGCCTGCGACAGCGATTCAGTGGTGAGCGGCTGATTCATGATCTCCCGGCCCATGCGGTACAGCACGTAGGCGTCGAGGTCGGTATCCGGGATGCTGGCCGGGAGCCAGTCCTGCGTATCCGCCTCCAGCGCCACGCGCATGTCCGCGACTGTCAGGCTGTTGATCTCCGTTCGTACCTGCATGAAATCCTCGAGCGTGTGCGCGAAGGGGCGCGAGAATTCCTGGAAGCCCGATTCCGAGTCGATGAGCCTTATCGTCACCTGCAGGCTGTCGCCTTCCAGCCGCACGGTCCCCTGGAGATAGTGCGCGACCCGCAGGCGCCGCCGCACCCTGGCGGAATCCGCTGCCTCGCCGAGCGACCAGGAATCCTGCAGTGATGCGACGACGAGGCCCGGGACACGTGACAGGCTGTCGTGGAGGTCCTCGGCCAGCCCGTCGGCGAGCAGGCGCGCACGGGGATCGTCACCGCTCGTGCGAAAGCGCAGCACGGCAAGCGAATTCGGCTCCACCGGCAGCGCCTCGTCGACCTCCGCAGACGATGGTGGACCGGCGGCTTCCGGCACCGGGATACCGATCGTCACCTGGTACACGCCGACGCCGGCGGCCGCGATGCAGTAGGCCGCGACGACGGCGATGTAGTTGCGCTCGAGGCCACTGCCCTTGCGGTGGCCACCGGCGCGGTCGACGGTCGCGCGGCCTTCGGCGAATTCCAGGAACCAGGCCAGCAGAACGACGATGGGCAAGCCGACGATAACGACGTAGGTGACTGCCGGGCTCGCCCACGGCGGCAGGGGCAGGTTGACGAAAGTCTCGCCCGCGACCTGGATCAGCAGCCAGCCGACGACGAGGTGCGCCGCGGCCGCCTGCAGGACGCCGCGCTGCACGAGCTGCCTGGCGAACGGCACCTTCAGGAGCGGTGCCGGCTCATCGAACCCGGGATCCTCGGGCGGCAGATCCGCGGGCGCTTCGATACGCGGTTCGACGATGAGGCGATAACCGCGGCGCGGCACGGTCTGTACGAAGCGTGGCGCGGACGGATCGTCGCCGAGCCCGTGGCGCAGCTCGCTGACGGCGTGACTGAGCGCCTCGGCGCTGCCGCGCCCGTCGCCCCAGACGTGGCGCAGCAGCTCCTCGCGGCCGACAATCTCGCCCGGCTCGCGGGCCAGCCGCAGCAGCACCTCGACGGCGCGCGACGGCAGGTGGGCGGGCGAGGCACCGCCGCTGACGGTACCCGTCGGCGGATCGATGTGCAGATGCCCCAGCGTGAAGCCTTGTAATAGTTGTTCGTGCACGGGGCTCCGCGGCACTCCTGAGACAGGACGATGATAGCAGTTGGGCGAAGCCTGCCTGGCGTCACGTCTGCCGGGCACGCGGTTGCGCGCTGCGGCTCGCGGTGCGCCGGGTGATGCCGCGTACCCGAAAATCGGCAATTGACGGCAGTAATCGGCAATAATCGCCGCCTGCGCCTCTCCCGGTGACGCCATGTCCCGCCTGAAGTTCCGTTACCCGACGGTCATCGCCGTGGTCATCGCCAACATGGTCGGCACCGGCGTGTTCACGAGCCTCGGCTTCCAGCTCCTCGACCTGCGTTCCGGTTTCGCGCTGCTGGCGCTGTGGGCGGTCGGCGGTCTCGCGGCGCTGTGCGGCGCGATGACCTATGCCGAACTCGGCGCCGCGCTGCCGCGTTCCGGCGGCGAGTACAATTTCCTGTCGCGCATCTATCACCCGGCCGTGGGCTTCGTCTCCGGCTGGGTATCGGCCACGATAGGATTTGCTGCGCCGACGGCTCTTGCCGCGATCACCTTTGCCGCCTACGGCACGTCGGCCCTTGTCGGAGAGCCCGACCCGTGGCTGCGCAAGGCCGTGGCCTGCGGCCTCGTGATCCTGCTGACGGTCGTGCACGCCGGCGCGAGGAGCGGCAGCGGGGGGCTGCAGAGTGTATTCACGGTGCTCAAGGTCGCGGTCATCGTGATTTTCTGTGTCGCCGCGCTGGCGGCGGCGCCGGCGCTGCAGCCGCTGACCTTCATGCCGGTGAGCGGCGACGGCAGGCTGTTGTTCAGCGGCGCATTCGCCGTCTCGCTGATCTACGTCAGCTACGCCTACACCGGCTGGAACGCGGCCACGTATCTCAGCAGCGAGCTCGAAGACCCGCAGCGCACGCTGCCCTGGATACTGATGGTCGGCACGTTCACCGTGATGCTGATGTACATCGCCCTGAACTTCACCTTCCTGTCCGTGGCGCCGATGGGCGACATCGCGGGCAAGGTGGAGGTCGGCTTCATCGCCGCAGAGGCCGCGTTCGGCGAGGCCGGCGGACGCTTCACCGGCGTCGTGCTGGCGCTCCTGCTGGTGTCGACGGTCAGCGCGATGACGATGGCGGGGCCACGCGTGCTGCAGGTCATCGGCGAGGACTTCCGCGGCCTCAGCCTGCTCGCGCGCACGAACCGCGACGGCATACCCTACGTCGCGATCTACCTGCAGTCCGTGCTGACGCTGACCTTCATCCTGACGTCGACCTTCGAATCGATCCTCGTGTTCGCCGGCTTCACGCTCGCGCTCAACAGCTTCGTCACCGTACTCGGGGTGTTCGTGCTGCGGGCGCGCGAACCGGGGCTGCCGCGACCGTTCCGCACGTTCGCCTACCCGCTGCCGCCGCTCATCTACCTGGCGCTGACGGGCTGGACACTCGGCTTCGTCCTCGTCAACCGGCCGCGGGAGGGCCTGTTCGGTCTCGCGCTGATCGGCAGCGGCCTGCTGGCCTACTTCCTCTCCGTGTGGCTGAGCGCGCGTGCCAGCCGAAAGTCCGGGGCCTGAGCGGCGAGCAGGAAGCGATACGGCAGGCCTGCATCGTCGCCGGCGTAGTCGACGCCGACGCGCGGCCCGGCGACGATGTCGCGCGCGGCCACGGCCACGCCGCGGTCCTCGATCCAAACGCGGCCCTCGTCGAACGACGCGCCGGTGAGCGCCGTCGTGATGCCGAGCGCCTGCGCGACCTTGCCCGGGCCGGACAGGAGGCCTGCATCCGCCCTGTCCCGGCCGCGCCGCTCGAGCATGGCAGGCAGCCCGGCAAGCGGTCGCGCGCCGCGGACCAGCACCGCATGCGGCACGTCCTCGACGTTGGTGACGACATTGAACAGGTGATGGATGCCGTAACAGAGGTAGACGTAGGCCCGGCCGCCGCGCGCGTACATCGGCTCGGTCCGCGCCGTGCGCCGCCCGCCCCAGGCATGGCTCGCGCGGTCGCCTTCGCCGGCGTAGGCCTCGGTCTCGGTAATGAGCGCCGCGCAGGTCCTGCCGCCCAGCCGCGTGACCAGCACCTTGCCGAGCAGTTCGCGGGCGACCCGGACGACGTCGTCCCGCAGGTAGAAACCGGCGGGCAGGATCCGCGGGGATCCCGCGGGCCTTGCTCCCCGCGATTGACTGCGTGCGCTCACGGTGCGGTATTGTAGGCCGTCACAGGCAGGACATCACCGCGGGAGTCCCGGCACGCATGATCGAGAGCTCGTACCGCAGCCCGGCGCTGCCGGCCGTCTGCGCCCTTCTCCTCGCCGCGTGCGCAGCGCCGCCGCAGCCGCACTGCGGCGGCGGGGACTTCGCGATCGACGCATTGTTCGACGGCGGCGGACTCCACGGCTGCCGCATCGACGGCGACGGCAGGGCAATCGTCGAACTGCGCCCGGAGAACGAGCCGATCAACCCGAGCCCCTGGTATGCGCTGCGGCTGAGCAGGACGGACGCTGCCGGACCGCTGGGGCTCACGCTCGATTTCGGCGACTTCGACGCGCGCTACTGGCCGAAGAGCAGCGCGGACGGCCAGAGCTGGATGCCGCTGCCGGAATCGCGGGTCACGCGCTCGGCCGACGGCCGCGCGATGACGCTCTCGCTCGATCCCGATCGACCGGTCACGTGGATCGCCGCCCAGGAGCTGACGACCGACGCCTGGTACCGCGACTGGCTGCTGCCGCTCGACGCACTGCACGACGTCACCGTCGAGATGTTCGGCTCGAGCGCCGCCGGCCGGCCGCTCCTCGTCGCCCGTACGCCGGCGCGACGCGAAGTCGTGCTGCTGCTCGGCCGCCAGCATCCGCCCGAGGTCACCGGCGCGCTGGCCATGCGCGTCTTCCTGCAGACCGTGTTCGGCGACGCGCCGCTCGCGCGTCGCTTTCGCGAACGTTTCCAGGTCGTGGCCGCGCCGCTCATGAATCCCGACGGCGTCGCACGCGGCCACTGGCGCCACAACCTGAACGGTGTCGACCTGAACCGCGACTGGGGCCCGTTTACGCAGCCGGAGACCGCGGCGTTCCGGCGGCTGCTCGCTACCCTCGAACGCGACGGCAGCGAGCCGGTGCTGATGCTCGACTTCCATTCCACGCGTCGCAGCCTGTTCTACACGCAGGTCCCGGAAGACTTCGGCGAGTCGCCGGATTTCGCGACCGCGTGGCTCGGCCGGGCGCGTACCCGCCTGCCCGGCTTCGAATTCAGCCACGAGCCACGCGAGCGCTCCTCGCAGGCCAACTCCAAGAACTGGTTCTTCGCGCGCTACGCGATCCCGGCGATCACTTACGAGGTCGGCGACGAGGCCGACCGCGAGGGCGTCCGCGACAGCGCGGTCGTGTTCGCCGAGGAGATGATGACGCTGCTGCTCGAGCGCGCGCAATCGGTGACGGATCCGGGCTAGCGCAACAGCAGCGGCGCGAGATTCAGCGCGGCGAGCGACACCACGACGACGCCGATCAGGTTCAGCAGCACGCCGGCCTTGACCATCTGCGGGATGCTGATCGTGCCCGTCGCGAACACGATCGCGTTCGGCGGCGTCGCCACCGGCAGCATGAACGCGCAGCTCGCCGCGATCGTGATGGGCACCGTCAGCACGATCGGCGGCAGGCCGGCCTGGATGGCGATGGCCCCGACGACCGGCAGCAGCGTCGCCGTGGTGGCGAGGTTGCTGGTCAGCTCGGTGAGGAAGATGACCAGCATCACCGCGGCCACGACGAGCACGCCCGTGCCGAGCGCGTTGAGCGGCGACAGCCTCTCGCCCAGCCACAGCGCCAGCCCGGAGTCCGACACCGCGGCGGCAAGGCTCAAACCTCCGCCGAACAGGATCAACACGCCCCACGGCAGGCGGATCGCGTCGTGCCAGGTCATGAGCTGCGGCTGCGCCGCGTTGCCGCTGGGGATCATGAACAGCAGAACGGCCGCGGCCATGACGATGCCGGCGTCCGACAGGCCCGTCACGCCCAGCCAGTCCGTCAGCGGCTGCAGCAGCATCCAGCACAGCACGACGGCGCCGAAGACGATCGCGACGCGGCGTTCGGCGACGCTCATCGGCCCCATCTCCTCGCGCAGCTCGTGC
>JBFJUJ010000181.1:0-5542 GCA_041624755.1 Woeseia sp.
GATCGATACCCAGCGCTTGAACAACGCCTTCTGGCGGCCGACCCTGAGGTAGTACACGTAGTCCCAGCGGTCCCGGTGGAACGGGTCGTCGATCATCGGCGTGCCGAGCAGGAAACGCACCTGGCTGCGCGTCATGCCGACCTCGATCTGGTCGAGGTCCTCGCTGTCGAGCAGGTTGCCCTGCGACAGCGGTGCCTGGTAGACGCAGCCCGCCGCCAGGGCGAGGTACAGCATCGCGGTCAGGGAGAGAATGGCTTTTCGTTGCATGAGGCTCGCGTTCCGGCCGGTACCTGCGCCCGCCCGGCGGGACGCTCCCCGGGATGGCCCGCAGTGGAGCCATCCGGGTAACTGGTTCATAATAAGCCGCGAATGATACCCGCTGGCTGTCCGCCGCGATAGCCGCGCCGCGACGACCGCCGAGCGAGAGAACCAATCCAATGGCACAGCACCAGGAATTGCGCAAAGCCGGTCTCAAGGTCACCCTGCCGCGAGTCAAGATTCTCGAGATCCTCGAAAACAACGAGCAGCGCCACCTGAGTGCCGAGGACATCTACAAGGAGCTGCTGGACACCGGCGAGGACATCGGCCTCGCAACCGTGTACCGCGTGCTCACCCAGTTCGAGTCCGCCGGGCTCGTGACACGCCACAACTTCGAAGGCGGCCATTCCGTGTTCGAGGTCGACGAAGGCGAGCATCACGACCACATGGTCTGCGTCGAGACCGGCGACGTCATCGAGTTCATGAACGAGGAGATCGAGCGGCTGCAGCACGAGATCGCCCACTCGCACGGCTACGAGCTGATCGATCACAGCCTGGTCCTCTACGTCAAGCCGCTCGGCAAGGACTCCTGACGCCGGGCCCTACTTGCCGGCGCGCCTTTTCTTCTTCTTGCCGCCACCCCCACGGCCGAGCATCTCGGCCGCGTGGTCGCGCGTGCGCCGCGTGATCTCGACGCCGCCGAGCATGCGCGCGAGTTCCTCGATCTTCTCGTCCTTCGTCAATACGCGGGCCGTCGTGCGCGTCGTCTTGCCGTCGGTGATCTTGTTGATGCGGATGTGGTGATCGGCCTGGCTGGCGACCTGCGGCAGGTGCGTCACGCACAGCACCTGGCGCGCCGCGGCCAGTTCGTGCAGGCGGCGGCCCACCATCTCGGCCACGCCCCCGCCGACGCCCGAATCGACTTCGTCGAAGATCATCGTCGGGATCGCGCTGCCGCCGCTCGCGATCACCTGGATGGCCAGGCTCATGCGCGAGAGCTCGCCGCCCGAGGCGACCCGGGCCAGCGACAGCGGCGGTTGCCCGGGGTTGGCGCTCAGGCGGTATTCGACGTCCTCGAGGCCAAAGGAGCGGGCGTCGTCGGCGGGGCGCGGCGTCAGCAGGACCTCGAAGCTGCCGCCCGGCATGCCGAGATCGGCCATTGCCGCGGTCACGGCCTTGCCGAGGGCCGCCGCTGCCCCGCGGCGCGCCGAGCTGAGCTCCGCGGCGGTCCGGTCGTACGCCTGCCGCGCCTCCTCGACCTTTGCCGCGAGGGCCGCGCCGCGCTCCTCGGCATGCCGAATGTCGTCGAGCTCGGCGGCGAGCCGCTCGCGCAGGGCGCCGAGTTCGGCGGGTTCGGCGCGATGCTTGCGAGCCACGCTCTTGATCGCGTCCAGCCGGTCCTCGACCCAGTCGCGGCGCGCCGGGTCGGCCTCGAGGTCGTCGGCGGCGCGCTGCAGCCGGTCGGCGGCCTCGGCCACCCTGATCTCCGCGTCGGACAGCAGCGACACGGCATCGGCGAGCTGCTCGTCGTAGGCGGCAACCGGCTCCAGCGTCTGCCGCGCCTTCGCGAGGAGCAGGTGCGCATTGCCCGCTTCGCTGTCGAAAATCATCTGCAGCGCCGCGGCCACGCCGTCGGCGATGCGGCCGCTGTTCTGCAGCCGGTCGCGTTCGCCGCGCAGCTCCTCGAACTCGTCTTCGCCGACGTCGAGCGCGTCGAGTTCCCGGAGCTGGAATTCGAGCAGGTCCACGCGCGATGCGCGGTCCGCGTCCGCTTCCCGCAGCGCATCGAGCTCGGCGGCGCGATTCCGCCACTCGGCGTGTGCGCCCGCGACGTCGGCGGCGAGCGCCGTGTGGCGGCCGTAATGATCGAGCAAGTCCCGCTGCACGTCGCGGCGCGCCAGCGACTGGTGGAAATGCTGCCCGTGGATGTCGAGCAGCAGCTCCCCGAGCTGCTTCAGGCTCGCGAGGGTCGCCGCCGAGCCGTTGATGAAAGCGCGCGAGCGGCCGTCGGCGCCTATGACGCGGCGCAGCACGCAGGCGTCGTCCACGTCGAGCTCCTGGCCGGCGAGCCAGGCGCGCGCTCCTTCGTGCCCGCCGACGTCGAATTCGGCCGCGATCTCCGCGCGGTCGGCGCCCTCGCGCACGAGCCCGCCGCCGCCGCGCTCCCCGAGCACCAGCGCCAGGGCGTCGACGAGGATCGACTTGCCGGCGCCGGTCTCGCCGGTCAGCACCGTCATGCCGCGGCCGAACTCGACCTCGACCCGGTCGATGATCGCGAAGTTGCGCACCTGCAGGCTGATCAGCACGGCGGATCAGTCTCCTGCCGTGTCGCTGCCGTCGCGACGCCGGCTGTCGCGCCCCCAGTGCAGCTTGGAGCGCAGGATGCCGTAATAGTCGTAACCCGGCGGATGGATCAGCCGCACCCGCTGGCCGGCGTCGCGGATGAGCAGCCGGTCGTCCGGCGTCAGCTCGCCGATCGTGTGGCCGTCCGCCGTCACTTCCGCCTTGGTGTTGGCGCGTTCCAGCACGCGGACCTCGATTTCCAGCGAGGCGGGCACGACGATCGGCCGATCGCTCAGCGTGTGCGGGCAGATCGGCACGAGCGCCACGGCGTCCAGCGCAGGTTCGATGATCGGCCCGCCGCAGCTCAGCGCGTAGGCGGTGGAGCCGGTCGGCGTTGCGACGATCATGCCGTCCCCGGAATGCGCGTTGACGAAGCGCGACGCGACGCGGGTCTCGAAATCGACCATGCGGCCGGTCTCGCGCCGCTGCAGCACGATGTCGTTGAGAGCGAACGCATGACCGTCGACGCGACCGCCGCGCAGCCGCTCGGCCTGCAGCAGCAGGCGGGATTCGAGGCTGAAATTTCCCGCCAGCACCTGGTCCACGCTCTCCAGCATCTCGGCCGGCGTGACGTCCGCCAGGAAGCCCAGGCGGCCGCGGTTGACGCCGAGCAGCGGCACGTCGCGTTGGAACGCAAGTCGCGCCGCATGCAGGATGGTGCCGTCGCCGCCGATCGCGATGATGAGATCGGCCTGCTTCGCCAGGCTGTTCTCATTGACCTGGCGAGCCGGCAGCTCGAAATTCTCGGTCGAGTCGGCAATGACGTCGATGTCGGCGCGCCGCAGGTGCTCGGCCAGCTTCAGCATCGGCTCGGAGACCCGGGGGTCCTCGTCGCGCCCGAGAACGGCAATGGTTTTGAAGTGCATGCGGGACCCCGGGCCGGTGCCGTCTCCGACGGTTGTTGCCGCCGCGGCAGTACAGGCGGCGATTGTTGCAAACCCGGCGTCCCGCGCCAAGCGGCGCCAGCCGCCGTTCCGCAGGAAAAGCCGCCGCTCGGCGGACTTGTGCCCGGGCCACCATGCGTATACTTTTTGACCGGTTACCCAGGAGTCGATCCCCGGCAACGCGGACTGCATGCAGCATGGCGAAACGGCCCGTCGAAAATGTGCCCAACGAGCGCGCCCGGTACCTGCTGAAGGTGCTGATACAGCGCTTTATCCGCGATGGGCAGCCGGTGGGTTCGCGCACGCTGTCGCGCGATTCCGGGCTGGACCTGAGTCCGGCGACGATCCGCAACGTGCTGTCCGATCTCGAGGACATGGGCTTCGTCGCGGCGCCGCACACCTCGGCCGGCCGCGTACCGACACCGCTCGGCTACCGCATGTTCGTCGACACACTGGTCAAATACCGAACGCCCGGGGAGGAGGACATCCGGCAGCTGCAGCAGAAGCTCGCCAACGCCGAGGAAGATCCCGATCGCCTGGTCAACTCCGTGTCCAGCGCGCTGTCCCGCCTGACCAGTCTCGCCGGCGTCGTGACCATGCCGAAAGGCAGCCACGCGTTCCTGCGGCAGATCGAATTCCTGCCGCTGTCGGATAACCGCGTCCTCGCGATCCTCGTGATCAACGACCGCGAGGTACAGAACCGTATCCTGCACACCGAGCGAAATTACACGGCCGATGAGCTGCAACGCGCGGCGAATTTCATCAACGATCACTACGCCGGCGTGGAGCTCGGCGACATCCACTCGCGGCTGCTCGCCGACCTCGACGAGATCCGCGATTCGATGAACCAGGCCATGCTCGACATCATCAGCGTCGCGCAGTCGGCCATGGACGGGGCGAGCAGCCAGGAGGGCGGATTCGTGGTCAGCGGCGAGACCAACCTGATGGGCTTCGCTGAACTCTCCGATATCGACAAGCTGCGGCGCCTGTTCGACGCGTTCTCGCGCAAGCGCCTGATGATCGAACTCCTCGACCGCAGCATCAACGCGAAGGGCGTGCAGATTTTCATCGGCGAGGAGTCAGGCTACCGGATCCTCGACGACTGCAGCGTCGTCACCGCCCCCTACCACGTCGACGACGACAAGATCGGCGTACTGGGCGTCATCGGCCCGACGCGCATGGCATACGACCGGGTCGTGCCGATCGTCGAGGTCACGGCCCGCATGCTCGGCTCTGCGCTGACGGTGCCCGACTAGCCGGGCCGGTCGCAGGCGCGAGCGGATTGGCCGCCAGCCCTTGATATCCGGCCCGCAGACCCAACCCCTGACATCAGAGTGCGGAGCGCCGCAGGTCGACTTGCGCCCGCGGACCTACAGCTACGAGGGAGAGGACGGAGCGGATCTGACATGAACGACGACTCGCAAAGGCCGGATCGGGAGGCCGAAGCGCAGCCGGAAGCCGGGGACAGCGTCTCGGGGGCCGGGCAGGCGGCCGAGGCACAGGACGCGCAGGCCGCGGCGAGCGATGCCGGGCCCATCGACGAGGACATCGATGCCGTGCGCGCCCGGGCGGACGAGAACTGGGACAAGTACCTGCGCGCGATGGCGGAACTCGAAAACGTCCGCAAGCGCGCGAGCCGGGACGCCGAGAAGGCACGCCGCTTCGCGCTCGAGAGCTTCGCGCGCGAGCTCCTGAACGTCCGCGACAGCCTCGAGATGGGCCTCGCGGCCGCGGCGGATACCGCGGACGACGACCCGCTCAAGCAGGGCTGCAAAGCCACCCTGAAGCTGCTGTCGGCGACGATGGAGCAGTTCGGCATCGAAGAGGTGGATCCGCACGGTGAGCCCTTCGACCCGCAGCAGCACGAGGCAATGACGATGCAGCCGTCGAACGAGGCCGAGCCGGGCACCGTGCTCACGGTCTACCAGAAGGGCTACGCGCTGAACGGCCGCCTGCTGCGGCCGGCCCGCGTCGTCGTCGCCCAGGCGCCCGTCGAGGCCGGGGCCGGCGAGTGAGGGCGAACGGCTTGAAAGGCCTGGTGCCAGGCCCCACTTTTA
>JBFJUJ010000182.1:0-5522 GCA_041624755.1 Woeseia sp.
GACAGGTGCGAGGCCTCGTCGTCAACACGGATTCCGCTCGGCGGGACGAGGTCGCCGAGAGCCTCGACGAGCGCTTCTGCCGGATCGTCCGGGTCGGCGTCCCGCGCGCCACGGTACGCTGCGTGACCCGCGCCTGCGACTAGCGCGCTGCGCGTATCTGGACGGCGGCGTTTCAGTCCCGGCCCCGCTGGAATGCCACACCGACCAGCATGACGTACGCGGCGATCGCGCGCCCGCTGCCGCGGCTGCTGCGCCAGCCGGTCCCGACGAATCAGGGCAGCGCCAGGCATTGGAACAACACGCTCGGGATCGTGCAGACGACCGGCGTCTCAGGCTTCCCCGATGTCCTCGTTCCACAGTTCGGGATGGTCACGCGCGAAGTCGGCCATCATCGTGACGCACTCGGGCGAGTCGACGACGCGCAGGCTCACGCCGCGCGATCGCAGGTATTCCTCGGGTCCCATGAATGTCCGGTTCTCGCCGATCACGACGCGGGGAATGCCGTACAGCAGGACCGTGCCGCTGCACATGTCGCAGGGCGACAGCGTCGAGTAAAGCGTCGAGCGCCGATACTCCGCGGGGGACAGGCGCCCGGCGTTCTCGAGGCAGTCCATCTCCGCGTGCAGGATCGGGCTGCCGCGCTGCACGCGCTGGTTGTGGCCGCGGCCGACGACCTTGCCGTCGAGCACCAGCACCGAGCCTATGGGGATGCCGCCGGCCGCGAGGCCCTTTTTTGCCTCGTCGATGGCGGCCTGCAGGTACCCGGTCTCTTCGTCGACCTCGTCGGCCATGGGCGTCTCCCTTCATGCGCGCGTGCCGCCGGCCGGGCGAACGCTGACACGGCCGGGTGCACGCCTCGCCAAGTCGACAACAACTCGGCTGCCGGCGCAACATTCAGCCGCACAGGGCCGTCCCGGCAGCGGCGCTCGCCGACAGCCCCCGGCTGTCCGTCACGATGAGCGTGGCTCGCGACTCCGCGGTGGCATCCTGCAGCGGCGTGACCGTGACGAGACGTCGAGCGCCGGCGCCTGCTGCGCCTCCGCCGGGGGATGACAGGACCGGCTGTGTCCGCCGCGCGGCCTGCGGCCCCGGCCAGGCTCACGCCGCCGGGCGCTTCAACTCGCCGAGCGCCGCGATGTGCTCCGGCGACAGCCCGCAGCAGCCGCCGAGGATCTGCACGCCGGCATCGACCCAGCGGCGCGCGAAGGTGAGCAGATCTGCCGGCGCGATCACGTCCTCGAAGCGCCAGCTCGGCATCCGGAAGTAGCCCGAGTCGGGATAGGCGTACAGCGGCCCGTCGAAACCGGCGCGCAGGATTGCGAGCGCGTCACCGGTCGTATCGGCGGGCGTGTGCATGACGCCGGCGGCCGCCACGTCCGCATCCTCGAGCAGCGCCGTGAGTTTCGTGAACGGGATGTCGCGCTCGGGTGCGAAGCTCAGCACGTCGCCGCTGGCGCCGCGGCGCGCCGAGAATCCCGCCCAGACCGGCAGGCCGGTATCGGCGGCGGCCCGGAGCGCGTGCGGGATGCGCTGCGGGTAGAACATCATCTCGAGCAGCAGCAGGTCGCAGCCCTCGTCGCAGAGCAGCGACGCGAGCTCCGAGAACGCGGCGGCCATGTCCGCCGCCGGCGGCTCGCGCGCGAGGTCGGGCCGCGCGCTGCCGCCGTGCATCGGGCACATGTGCGACAGCGAGCCGGCGATCAGCAGGTCTTTTCGGCCGCTGGCCGCACGCGCGCGCCGCGCCGCGGCGATCGCCGAGCGGTTGATGTCGAGAAATTTCTCTGCGCAGCCGGCCGCCTCGAGCATCAGCCGCGACGAGGCGTAGGTATTGGTCGTGATGATATCCGCCCCGGCGGCGATGTAGTCGAGGTGGACCTGCTCGAGCACCCCGGCATGGTCGAGCGAAGCCGGCCCGCACCACGCCTGCGGGTCCATCGGCACGCCGCGTCGCTCGAGCTCGGTGCCGATGCCGCCGTCGAGGATGACGATCTCGCCTTTCCCGAGCCGGCGTGCCAGCGTGTCGTATGCCGTCATCTGCCCCGCCTCCGAAGGTGCGGATTTCGCCCTGGCGCGGCCCTCGCGTTCGGTCCGTGCAGCGCCCGGACAGATTATCAGAGAGGATTTTTCAACAGGCCGCCAGTGACGACAGTGTCTCTCTGCCCGGTCTGCACCGACCACAGCGCGGCGTAGATGCCGCCCTGTCGCAGCAGTTCATCGTGCGTGCCGCTCTCGATGATGCGGCCCTTGTCCAGCACGTGTATGCAGTCGGCATCGACGATCGTGGAGAGCCGGTGGGCGATGACCAGCGTCGTGCGCGTGTGCGAGATGCGCGCCAGCGAGCGCTGTATTGCGGCCTCGGTGTCGTTGTCGACCGCCGAGGTTGCCTCGTCGAGTATCAGCACCGGCGGGTTCTTCAATAGCGCGCGGGCGATCGACAGGCGCTGCCGCTGGCCGCCGGAGAGCTTCTGGCCCCGCTCGCCGACGATCGTGTCGTAGCCCTGCGGGAGGCGATCGATGAACTCGCTCGCCTCCGCGGACTCCGCGGCGGCGCGGATTTCCGCGGGCGTGGCGTCGGGGCTGCCGTAGGCGATGTTCTCGGCGACGGTCCCCTGGAACAGGAACACGTCCTGGCTGACGAGGCCGATCCGGCGGCGCAGGCTGTCGAGGCTGACCGTGTCGACGGGCTGGCCGTCGAGCAGGATCTGCCCGGCGTCGGGCTGGTAGAAGCGCAGCAGCAGCTTGATCAGCGTGCTCTTGCCGGACCCCGTCTGCCCGACGAACGCGATCGTGCTGCCCGCGGTTATCGTCAGGTCGATGTCGTGCAGCACCCGCTCGCCGTTGCCGTAGCCGAAATTGACGTGCCGGAATTCTATCCGGCCCTCGATATCCTGCAGCGGCCTTGCGTCGGCCGAATCGCGGATCGCGACCGGCGTCTCGATCAGGTCGAGGATGCGGCGCGACGAGGCCATCGCGCGCTCGTAGAGGTCGACGGTCTCCGCGAGGCTGGTCAGCGGCCAGAGCAGGCGCTGCGTCAGGAACACGAGCACGCCGTAGGCACCGACGTTCAGCGTGCCGTTCAGCGTCATCCAGCCGCCGAGCAGGAACGTGGCGACGAAGCCCGCGAGGATCGCCATGCGAATGACCGGGATGAACGCGGAGCTGATGGCAATCGCTTTGCGGTTGGCGGCGAGGTAGGCGCTGCTGTCGCTTCTGATGCGCTCCGCCTCGAAAGCCTCGGTCGCGAAACTCTTGATGGTCGTGATTCCGGATACGTTCGCAGACAGCCGCGAGCCGAGGTTGCCGACGCGCTCGCGCACCTCGGCGTACAGCGGCTGCGCGCGCCGCTGGAAATAGAACGCGCCCAGGACGATGACCGGGATCGGCGTGAAGGCGATCAGCGCTATGAGCGGCGACAGCGCGAAGAACACCGCGCCGACGGCGACGACGGTCGTGCCGACCTGGATCAGGCTGTTGGCGCCGCCGTCCAGGAAGCGCTCGAGCTGGTTGACGTCGTCGTTCAGGATGGTGACGAGATTGCCGGTGCTGCGATCTTCGAAGAACGCGAGGTCCAGGCGCTGCACGTGCTCGTAGGCATCGAGGCGCATCGCGTGCTGCAGGTCCTGGGCCAGGTTGCGCCACAGGACGAGGTACAGGTACTCGAACAGCGATTCGAGCACCCAGACGACCAGTGTCAGCCCGCCGAGCAGCGCGAGCTGCCACTTCGGGTCGGGGATGCCGAGCTCGGCGACGAAGGAATCCTTCTGCCGCACGACCACGTCGATCGCGATGCCGATCAGGATCTCCGGCATCACGTCGAACAGCTTGTTCATGACCGAGCAGACCGACGCGAGCACGATGCGCGGCCGGAAACCCCTCGCATAGCGCAACAGTCGCAGCAGCGCGGAGAAGGAGGTCTGGGCGGCGGAGGTCATCTGCGTGTTCCCGGTGCGACGGCGACAGGCCAGCCGAGTATACGGGGTCGTAAGTAGCATTCCTTATTCTAGGTAGCCGGGGCGCCTCACATACTGAATCGGCGGCAAGCTGTCGGAACCGTGGCCCCGGCGTCGCTCGATTTGCACGTGCGCCGTGCGACCGGTTCCGACGGGGCGCTTGCGTCCGTGCCCGACACCCCACGGCGAGTCGAGGTGGGCCGGACGATGCGGCAATACCGCCGAGGAGCCGAATCGCATACCACGGAATTCCGGACCGCCTCCGGCACCAGGCCTTCACCAGGACCTGCGGGACGTTGCCATCGGCCGGTCCGGACTAGCGTAACGCGGTGCAAGCCCCGGCAGGGCTCTGCGCGCACCGCCTGACGGAGAACGACATTGAAGAACGTAGCTGCTTTCCAGAAGACCTGGCAAACGACCGGTCGCTGGCTCGATGCCATCGCGCACAGCATGGGTTCGACCGATACCGAACGGGCCTACCATGTCCTGCGCTCGGTGCTGCACGCGGTCCGCGATCGACTGCCTCCCGACGAGGCCGTGCATTTCGCGGCACAGCTACCGATGCTGGTGCGCGGCTTTTACTTCGAGGGCTGGCACATGGCCGACAAGCCGCTGCGCTACCGGCACAAGGAGGACCTGCTGGAGCGCATCGCGAAGGACCTGCCGGCTCTCGACCCGTCGCAGCGCGAAAGCGCCGTGACGGCCGTGTTCGAAGTGCTGGAGCGGGAGATCAGCGAGGGCGAGACGCAGAAACTCAAGCACGCCCTGCCGAAGCCCATTCGCGAACTGTGGCCGACGGCGGCCTGACGGGCCCCGGGCCTGCCGCGCGACAACCGTCGCCGGCTCACAGGCCGAACGGGTAGGTATCCGGCAGCCCCTCGAGTTCGGCGGTTTCGAATGGCGTCACCGGCGTCGTCTCGTCGATCCAGATGTACTCGTCGAACTGCCGCGGCAGCTCTGCCTGGAAGTAATGGCTCGCGAACTCGCTCTCGGACCGGTAGATGACCCCGATCGCGCGCTCGAGCCGCGGTCGCGACAGACCTTGCCGGAGCACGGGGTCACGAAGGCCGCGCAGGTCGAGCAGGAACCCGGGCAGGCCGGTCTCGTGGCAGAGGCGCTCGTAGCTGTCCGCCAGGGCCGGTCGGATCTCCTTCCGTTCCATCGGGCCGTCCCAGTCCGAGGCGGCCGCTACCGTGCCGTGATCGGTGCCGAAACCGATCGAGTAGGCGCGCGATCCGAACTCGCGTCGGCACAGGTGTCCGATATTGAATTCGCCGCGGGCGCCCATGTCGGTCGCGGCGGCGTCGCCGACGTGGGAGTTATGCGCCCATATCACCGCCTTGTCGGTCGGCGCATGGAAGTCGCGCAGGACCTCGAGCGTGTCGAACATGTAGCGATCGCGCAGGTTCCACGACTCGCGTGAACCGTAGTACATCACGCGGTAGTAGCGCTCCGCGTTGGCGACGAGGCGTGCGTTCTGCACGGCATCGAGGAAGCGCTCGCCGTCGTGCTCCGCATACTCGCGATGCCTCGCCGCGAGCTCCTCGAGCATCCTGACGACCTGGTCTTCGC
>JBFJUJ010000183.1:0-5442 GCA_041624755.1 Woeseia sp.
AGGGCCGAGTCGATGCGGGCGATCGCGAAATTCGCGTTCGCGACCGTGTCGACGCCCACGCCGGCCAGCGTCGTGGCTGTTGCGGCCGTCTCGTCGAGCGTCACCAGCGTGTCGAGACCCAGCGTGTTGGTCACGGCCGCCGTGGTTTCCGTCATCGTGATATCGCCGTTCGACGACAGGACCTGTAGCTGGCCGGTCGCATTGACGAACGCCGAGACGCCGTCGATGTTGCCGTTGTTGATCGCATCGGCCGCTTCCTGCACCGTCGAGCCGGCAGCGACGATGACGTCGCCGAGGTCGGTGCCGTTGTCGAAGTTGATGCTGACGTCGTCCGGATCGGTGGTCATATCGAAGCCCGCGCCGCCGATCGTGTTGACGGTACCGATTGCGGAAGCCGTGACGTCCGTCGTGAGGCTGACGGCGATCGTGTCGCCGACGTTCGCGCCGACCTGGAACGTCGCGGTGCCGAAGGAACCGTCCAGCACCTTGACGCCGTTGAAGTTCGTCTGCTTGGCGATGCGGTCGATCTCCGCGACACGCTCGAGGACTTCGGCGTTCAGCGCCGTACGGTCGGAGGCCGAGTTCGTGGCGTTGACCGACTGTACCGCCAGCTCACGAATGCGCTGCAGGTTGTTGGTCAGCTCGCCGAGGGCGGACTCCGTGGTCTGCGCCAGCGAGATGCCGTCGCTCGCGTTACGCACGGCCTGGTTCAGGCCGCGGATCTGCGTGGTGAAGCGCTCGGAGATCGCGAGACCTGCGGCGTCATCCTTCGCGCTGTTGATTCGCAGACCCGTAGACAGCCTTTCAAGCGACTGGTTGAGCAAGCCCTGCGAACGATTCAAATTACGTTGCGCATTGAGCGAAGCAACGTTTGTATTGATCGACTGTGCCATGTCATTTACTCCTGGTTTGATATCCCGACCCGAGCTTCCCTGGGGGCCGGATCGTTTTCGCACGGCTCGCGATGTTGGTCGCTACCGCCTTACGCTGGAGTTATCGTCAGCCGGTCGGATTTCTTTAAGGTTTTCGCCTCGACCCGTCGAAAAAATGCAAGCCCGGTGCCGACGGAATTGCGCGATTCTTTAGCGCTTTTTCGCGGGACTGTGACGCGGGTCTCAAAAATCCCGCTGTATTGCAGGCCGGTGCGGCGCCGGCATCACAGGAAATTGAACAGCGACAGGCTCTGCGTGCGAATGAAGGTCTGCTGCGCGGCTTCGAGCGTCGTCGCCTCGATGCTCAGCCGCGACAGGGCCTCGGCATAATCCAGGTCCTCGATATCCGCGATCGTCGTCTGCAGCGTCAGCTCGAGCGCGCCGTTGGTGGTCGCCTGGCTCTCGATGGCCGACAGCCGCGTGCCGACCTGGGTGCGCATGTCGAGGACCCGGCCAATCGCCTGGTCGATGTTTGCGAGGCCGGCATTGATGCCGTTGTGCAGGGCGGTGCGCGATGCCGGATCGTCGACCGGCGTCTGCAGCAGGTCCGCCAGGTCCTGCACGATGCCGAACATGTCGAGGTTGCGACTCGGCTCGACGACGAACTCGTCACCGGCGGCCGGTGTCCCGCTGAGGGAGAACTGGATGCCGCGGAACTCGACGCTGCCGCCCGGCGTGTAGGTCGATGACGCGACCGGGCCGCCGCCCGAATCGAGCACATCGTAGCTGCCGGGCGCCGTGAAGCGCACGGTGTAGGTGTCCTGGTCGTACTGCGACAGGTCCGTGACGCTGCCCGGGCCGAGCACGCCGCTGCCGCTGTTGGCGGTCGCGGCGCGGCTGCTGAAGGTGCCGTTGCCAGCCTTGATCGTGAAGAACACGGCGGCGCCGGAATCGCCGTCCGCGATCTGTCGGTCTTCGCCGATCTGGATCAGGCGCTGTCCCTGGTCGCCGTTGTACACAAAGCCGCCGCCGGTCGCACTGACGGGCGTCGTCTCGTCGAGCGTACCGGCGAACAGGTAACGGCCGTTGCCATCGCGCTGGTTCGCCAGCGTGACGAGCTGGTCGACGCGCTCACGCAGCTCGACAGCGATCTGCGCCCGGGTCTCGTTCGACTGCGTATCGTTGTTTGCCTGGATCGCCAGCTCGCGCACGCGCTGCAGCACGTCGTTGACGCTGACGAGCGCAGTCTCCTCGTAGTTCAGCCGGTTGCGCGCGATGCCGCCGTTGCGGTCGAACTGCCCGATGCGGCCCAGCGACTCGCGCAGCTCCAGCGTGCGCGCCGCGGCGATCGGGTCGTCCGACGGCGTGAGAATCCGGCGGCCGCTCGCGATCTGTTGCTGCGTGCGGTCGAGTGACGACTGCAGGCGCTGCATCAGGTCGAGTCCGCGCTGGAAGGCGCTTGCGGTCGAGATGCGCATGGGCTACCTCCGCGTCGCCGCCAGCAGCGTATCGAACAGCGTATTGGTCACGCTGACGATCTGCGCCACCGCCTGGTAAGCCTGCTGGTAACGCAACAGGTTGGCCGCTTCCTCGTCGAGATTGACGCCCGACTTCGACAGTTGTGCATTCTCGGCATTGGCGAGGACTACACCCTGCGCCTCGAAATTCGCCTGCACCTGGCGCGTCGCGCTGCCGATGTTACCGACCAGCTGGCCGTAGCTCTCGTTGATGCTGACGGTACCCCCATCGAGGATGCCGACGGCCTGGACGTCGGCCAGTTTCAGTCCGTTGCGGTTGTCCCCGGAGGCCCCGGTATTGGCTTCCAGCGTGAACTCGTCCCCGGCGGCGGCTGTGCCCGTGATGGCGAACTGCGAGCCGTTGACGGTGATCGGGTCGCCGCTCGTATAGGCAAAGGCGCCGGCGCCGTTGATCGTGTAAGTGCTGGCGTCGGTGAAGCGGATAACCGCGGTGGCGAGCAGCGCCGGGTCGTCACGATCGACGACTTCGCTCGGGGAAATCGTCGCGTTGCCGATGTTGCCGAGGGAAGCCGCGGTGCGCGTGGGAGCCGCCATCGCTATGGCCTGCGGGTCGGCGAGTGAGCGCGTCAGCGTCGCCGTGGCGTCGGCCGACGGGCGGATCAGCAGCCGGTCGCCTGCCGCCGGCGCGCCGCCGGTGACAATGGAGAGCCCGTCCGCGAGGAACGGGTCGGCGGCGGTGCCGCTGCCGGTCATGGTCACGGCCTGGCCCGAATCGGCCCGCGCCAGGCTGTAGGCGGCGCCGTCGAAGGCCAGCAGGTAATCGCTGCCCGTCAGCCCGCCAGGGTCCGCGATGCCTGCCGTGGCCGTGCCGCTGCCGGCATTGCGATTCGAGGTCAGGACGCTCGGCCCGGAGACGGCGAAAAACTCGCCGCCGAGATTGCCGTACAGGTCGAGGCCCGAGGCATGCTGCTCGTTGAAGCTCAGCGCCAGGGCCTGGGCCGTCTCGCCCAGCGACCGGCGCGCCGGGTCGAGGAGCTGCCCGCGGAAATCGAGCAGCCCGCCGAGCCGGCCGCCGGTCAGTGCGTTGCTGATCGGCGTGCTGCGGCTCGTCGCTTCGACGGTGATCTCGACGCGCGTCGGGTCGAATTCGCTGGCGCGCGTGCCGAGCTGGCGGGCCTGGGTGCCGAGCACGAGGCTCTGGCCGTTGCCGATGAACACGTTCATCGCGCCGTCGTCCTGCATCACCGTGTTGACCGACACCAGCGCCGACAGCTCGCGCACCAGCAGGTCGCGCTGGTCGAGCAGGTCATTCGGCGGCTGGCCGCTGCGGGCGCCGCCGATGACGATCTTGTCATTGAGCTCGGCAATCGAGCCGGCGAGCCGGTTGATCTCGGCGACCGACGCGGTGATGCGCTGATCCACCTCGCTGCTCATCGAAGAGAGCTGGCGGTCGAGCTCGGTGAAGCGCAGCACGAGGCCGTCCGCCTCGCCGAGCAGCGCCTGCCGCGTCGGCAGCGACGCCGGGTCGTTGGCGACGTCCTGCACCGTGTTGAAAAAACTCTGCAGCTGCGCATTCAGGCCGGTGGCGGGGTCGGCCAGCAGCGTGTCGAGGCGTCCCGCGAGGTCGTTCATCGCCTCGAAGCGCGCAAAGCTCGAATTGCTGGCGGCGAGCTGGCTGCCGAGGATATCGTCGTAGATGCGCCGGATGCGGACGATCTGCGTGCCGGAGCCGATGTAGCCAGCGGGGCCTTGCTGGCCCTCGCGCGTCGCGAAGTCCGCCACCTGGCGGCTGTAGCCGTCAGTATTGACGTTCGCGATGTTGTGGCCGGTCATCTCCATCGCGCGCTGAAACGCGAGCATGCCACTCAATGCTGTCGATAACGGGTCAGGCATCGGGATCCCTTACGTGTCAGTCGCCGCCGATGGACGCTGGCGACGATGCTATCGGCCGGGACGGCGAATTCTTTAGCTCCGTAAGCGCCTGCCGCAGCGTGTCGCCCGCGAGTACGCGATCGAGCTTTTCGGCATAGCGCGGGTCGGTCGCATAGCCTGCCGCCTGCAGCGCGGCCGTGAAGGCGGCGGTATCGTCGGCCCGGCCGCGCGCCGGCGCGTAGCGCTCGCTGCCGCCGAGCAGCGCCACGTAATCGTCGAAGGCTGCCGCGACATCGGGATACGCGCGGAACCGCTCGACCCGGCGCCGTGCGACGCCGTCTTCGAATTCGAGGGTGGCACGCGCGACGCTGTCGCCCTGCCAGCCGCGGCCCGCCTTGATGCCGAACAGGTTATGGCTGCTCCCACCGTCCGGCCCGCCGGGTACCTGCCGGCCCCAGCCGGTCTCGAGCGCCGCCTGGGCGACGAGCGCCCGCGGCGCGACGCCCAGTTCGCGTCCCGCGCGCTCGGCGTGCGGCCAGACATCGCGGACGAAGACCTGCGGGTCGGACCAGGCCGGCGCCGCCCTGCGACCGCTCTCGCCGCCCGCCGCCGGCCGGTCGACTGCCGCGGCGGTGCCGCCGAGCTGGCGCACGAGCATCTCGGCCAGACCGAGTCCGCGGCCGCTCGCCATTTCCAGCGACAGCTGCTGGTCGAACATGTCCTGGTACATGTCCATCTGCTCCGAACCGAACATCGGCTCGGCCAGCCGCGCGCCGCGCATGTTCTTCATCAGCGACTGCACGAACAGGGCCTCGAACTGCGAGGCCACCTCGCGGAGCGCGGCCGGATCGTCGCGCCGCGCCTCGGCTCGCAGGGTCGCGAACTGCCCGAAATCCGTGATTGCCGTCGTCACAGTCGTCGTCCGCGGCGTCGCACCGTCAGATCACCACGAGCTCGGCGCGCAGTGCGCCCGCCTGCTTCAGCGCCTCGAGGATCGCGACGAGATCGCCGGGGGCCGCACCGACGCGGTTCACCGTGCGTACGATCTCGTCGAGGCTGGTTCCCGGCTCGAACAGGAACATGCTGGATTCCTCCTGCGTCACCTCGACGGTGGAACTCGGCACGACGACGGTTTCTCCGGCATCCGAGAACGGCGCGACGGGCTGGCTCACGAGCGGCTGCTCGCTGATCGTCACGACCAGCGAACCGTGCGACACGGC
>JBFJUJ010000184.1:0-5424 GCA_041624755.1 Woeseia sp.
CGCTCCTCGCTCGCGTGCAGCGTCGTGTAGGCACGCTGCAGGTCGGCCGTCCGCTCCGCGACACGGCGCTCCAGCTCGGTGTTCAGCTTGCTGACTTTTTCTGCGGCCAGGCGTCGCTCCGTGATGTTGTGATGATTGACGACGGCATAGCGGTCCGCGCCCGTGCTGAACGCGCTGAGCTGAACGATGAACCAGCGCTGCTCTTCCGGCGAATGGCACGGGTACTCGAGGTTGAATCCGTCCGATTGCTCGCTTTCGAGCACGCGGCGCAGCGCCCGGGCGACCTCGGCGGCTTCCGCGGACCCGTCGGCGGCGGCCCGGTCGCAGATGTCGAGGTAGTTGACGCCGGGCCCGGTATCGGCGACCAGCCCGGCGGGACAGTTCGCCGCGGCGAACGTCTCCCAGGCGCGGTTGACGTGAACGATGTTGCCGCGGCGGTCGATGATGGCGATGTGGTCCACCATCGCGTCGATGGTCGCGCGCATGAAGGAATCGGAAAGCTGCCGCTCGGACTCGGCGATGCTGCGGTTTTCGACCTCGTTCGCCAGCGACGCACGCGTCAGCTCGACCAGCGCAAGCGAGCGGCGCAGCTCGAGGTTGGCCATTACCTGGCTCGCGAGCGCACGCAGCGCGTCGACTTGCTCTTCGGCCAGTGTGCGCGGACGGTGGTCGATGACGCAGACCGTGCCGATGCGGAAACCGTCCGTCGTGACCAGCGGTGCGCCGGCGTAGAAGACGATGTGCGGCGGCCCGGTGACCAGCGGGTTGTCCCGGAAGCGCTCGTCGCTGGTCGCATCGGGCACGAGCATGACGTCCGTCCCTGCGATCGCCTGCGAGCAGAAAGCGATCTCGCGCTGCGTCTGCCGGTAGCTCAGGCCCCGGCGGCTCTTGAACCACTGGCGATCCGAGTCGACGAACGTGATCAGTGCGATGGGCGTATCGCAGATGTCGGCCGCGAGGCGGGTCACGTCGTCGTAGTTGGATTCCGGCGCGGTGTCGAGGATGTCATACCGGCGCAACGCCTGGAGGCGTGCCTGTTCCTCACCGATGGCGGGCGCTCGTTGCTTCGGCATGGCCTTCCCGCGGTGCCGGCCTCGGGCCCGGCAGCCGGCGATTCGTGTCCGGACCGACCCGCATTTTGACCGTTTTGGGGGTCGCCGTCACCCGCGGTCGAATCCAGGCGGCTGAATCGTACCGGCATTGGCGACATAATCGGGGCAGGGCGGGTCTGCCGCCGGCGTCGAGGCAGGAGGATCGTGTGAAACTCAGAATCCGTGGTAACTCGCTCAGGCTGCGCCTGACGCGAGCGGAGGTCGCGTCGCTCGCGGACTCCGGGGAAGTCTGCGAGCGCATCGCGTTCGGCGGCGACAGCGAGCTGCGCTACTGCCTGCGGTCGGACGCGGAGGCGTCGCGCATCACGGCGCGGTTTGCAGACGCGCGTATCGACGTCATCGTGCCGGCCGCGATCGTCTCGCGCTGGGCGGCGAGCGAGCAGGTGTCGATCGAGTCCGAGCAGCCGATAGGCAGCAATGACCGACTCACGCTGCTGGTCGAGAAAGACTTCGCCTGCCTCGTCGAGCGTCCCGGCGAGGACGACAGTGACGCCTACCCGCATCCGAGCGCCGGCTGATTCGCCGGCCCGGAGGACGGCGATCGGCACCGACTCGAAGCCCCGCGTCTGGCGGCGCCCCGTTACTGTGAGCCGGTTCCACGCCGCGGCTGCGCCGCTATTGTAAATACCTGTTTCCGCTGGACAATGCACAGACGGTCAGCTTCCTGACCGGGAGCCGCCGCCTGCCATGCGCCTTTCGTTCGAATCCTGCCGGACAGCCCCGTCATCGTCGCGCGCCGGCGCGTTGGCCGGGTTGGGCGCGCGATGACGCCGGTCACGCCGGCCGGGCGCGGTTTCCGGCACGCCGTGATGGCGTCGCTGCACTGGTCGGCGCTCGGCCGTTTCGCGTCACAGCTCTTCACCTGGGTCATCACGATCCTCGTGATCCGCCTGCTGGATCCCGCCGACTACGGCCTGATGGCGCTCGGCTGGATGTTCATCGGCATCTTCGCCGCCTTCGAGGGCATCGGTCTGACGGCCGCCCTGATCCAGAAGCAGGATCTCGCGGAGCGACAGGTCCGCAAACTGTTCGCTGCCGTCCTCGTCGCCGGTGTGGTCCTGTACGGCTTCGCCTGGCTGGCCGCGCCGCTGGTGGCGGGCTTTTTCGACGAGACGGAACTCGTCCTGCTGATCCGCGTACTGGGAGTGACCATCCCGCTGGCGGCGCTGGGTGCGCTGCCGCTGGCGCTGATCCAGCGCGAGCTGCGCTTCAAGCAGAAGTCCGCCGTCGAGTTCGTCGCAGCCGTGAGCGGGGCCGTGCTGACCTTCGCGATGGCCGCGACCGGCTTCGGAGTCTGGTCGCTGGTCGGCGGGATCCTCTGCCTGACCGCGGTGCAGTCGACGGGCTACTGGCTCGCGCACCGCAGGCTGTATGTGCCGGATTTCGACCTGCGCGGCATCCGCCGCGAGTTCGGCTTCGGCGGACTGGTCACGCTCGATCGCCTGACCTGGCTCGTCTACTCGCAGGCCGACATCTTCTTCGTCGGCAAATTTCTCGGCAAGGACGCGCTCGGCATCTACGCCGTCGCGATGCAGCTCGCCTCGCTGCCGATGAAGCGCGTCGTCGGCTTCCTGAACGAGGTCGGGTTCTCGGCGTTCTCGAAGATCCAGCAGGACCGCGACGAAGTCGCGCGAGCGCTCCGCACCGCGGTGCGCAATCTCGCGCTGGTCTCGTTCCCGTTTTTCTTCGGCCTGGCGGCGATAGCGCCGCTGGTCATCGACCTGTTCCTCGACGACAAGTGGGCATCGACCGCGCTGCCGCTGACGCTGCTGGCGCTGGTCGTCCCGCTGAGGCTCATCAACACGGTCACGCCGACCGTGCTGTTCTCGCTCGGGCGCGCCGAACTCGCCCTGCAGAACGGCGTGCTGGCGCTGTTGCTTTTCGCGCCGGCCTTCGCCTTCGCCGCGCAGCGCGGCGACGTGATCGACGTGTGTCTCGTCTGGCTGTGGCTGTATCCGCTCTATTACCTCGTGTGCCTCGTCCGTGCGCTGCCCGTGACGGGTGTGTCGCTCGGGACTTACCTCTACGAGCTGCTGCCCTTCGCCGGCAGCGCGATCCTCATGTTCGCGCTCGTCAGCCTCGCCGTCGGCGGCATGGCAGGCGCGGGTGTCGCGGTGCTCCCGAACCTGGCGCTGGGTATCCTGCTCGGCGTGCTTGTGTACGTGGGAATGCTGTGGATCCTGGCACGCGAGCGGCTCTTCGAATTCCTGCGCCTGGTGCGCAACTGACACGCGTCAGCGTGGCTTTCGGGCACTGCGTATCGACGCAGCCAGGTCCACACCGCATAGTGCTCCAGTTCTCTTGCCGTCCGCCGGAGTCCCGATGAAAGCGATGCTGCTGGAACGAATCGCCCCGATGCGGCCGGGCGTCGATCCGCTCTCCCCGGCCGAGCTGCCGCGGCCCGAGCCCGGGCCGGGCGAGATCCTGGTCCGCGTCGCCGCCTGCGGCGTCTGCCACACCGAGCTCGACGAGATCGAGGGGCGCACGCCGCCGGCGGTGCTGCCGGTCGTTCCCGGCCACGAAGTCGTCGGCCGGGTGGCCGCGCTCGGCGCGGGCGCGGAGCGCTACGCGATCGGCGACCGCGTCGGCGTCGGCTGGATCCATCACTCGGATGGCAGCGTTGCAGAGAACCTCAGCGACGAATTCCGCGCCACCGGGCGCGACGTCAACGGCGGCTACGCCGAGTACATGACGGTCGGCGAGCGCTATGCCTACCCGATCCCGGAGGTCTTCTCGGATACCGAGGCCGCGCCGCTCCTGTGCGCGGGCGGCGTCGGCTACCGCGCGCTCAAGCTCGCCGGCATCGCGAACGGCGATGTCCTCGGCCTGACCGGTTTCGGCGGCTCGGCGCATCTCGTGCTGAAGCTCGCCCGCCATCTCTATCCCGACAGCCCGGTGCAGGTGTTCGCCCGCGGCGAGGAGTCGCAGGCATTCGCCCGCGAACTTGGCGCGGACTGGGCCGGCGGGACCGACGAGGCGCCGCCGCTGCCGCCTGTCGCCATCATCGACACGACGCCGGCGTGGCGCCCGGTGCTGGCCGCGCTGAATGCGCTGCGCCCCGGCGGGCGGCTGGTCATCAACGCCATCCGCAAGGAGGACGACGACAAGGAACTGATGGCGGGCATCGATTACGCCCGTCACCTGTGGCGGGAGAAAGAATTGAAGACCGTCGCCAACGTCACGGCGGACGACATCGCGGGATTCCTCGGGCTCGCCGCCGCTGCCGGCATCCGGCCGGAGGTCGAGGTGTTTCCGCTCGCCGAGGCGAATCGCGCGCTTACCGAGCTGCGCGCCGGCAACGTCCGTGGCGCCAAGGTGCTCGAGATCGGCGTCGGCAGCCGATGAACAGCCGCCGGCCCCAACGCGACACCCGCCGGTCGCCAGGGGCCTGCGACCGGCGAACGAACCGGCCGACCGCGACCTGGCATCGGCACCACTGCTAGTATCAGATTGAAGAACAAGGGAGTCCGGCGTTACGCAAGCCGAGTCGGGCGACAGCCGAAGAAGAAGAATCCTCTGGGGGTTTGTCATGAGCAGCGACAAGAAGACGGCGACCTGCCTCTGGTACGACGGAACGGCGGAACAGGCGGCCGAGTTCTACGTGTCCCTTTTTCCCGGTTCGAAGATCGACTACGCCGCCAGGAGCGACGACGACTGGCCCGGCGGCAAAGCGGGCGACGTCATCCTGGTGGGCTTCACGCTCGCCGGTCAGCCGTACCAGGCGATGAACGGCGGTCCGGGACAGCCTTTCAACTTCTCTGCGTCGATATCGGTGAGCTGCCGTGACCAGGCCGAGGTCGACCGCTACTGGGAGGCGCTGACCGCCGACGGCGGCGAGCCGATCCAGTGCGGCTGGCTCAAGGACAGGTACGGCCTGTACTGGCAGATCGTCCCCGAGGTCTTCTTCGGGATGATGCTCGACGACGACAAGGACAGGAGGCAGCGTGCCATGCACGCCATGATGCAGATGGTGAAGTTCGACATCGCCGCGCTCGAGGCCGCCTACGAGGGTTAGCAGCCAATACAGACGCCTCGCGTCTTTTTCCTGACCGAGGCCTTGTTCGTTCGTCCGCGACTGACACAGCGGGCAGGCGCGCGAACTCTCCGTTCGAGAAGTGCCAGCTTCGCGACGCGCGACGAACCCCGGCGAGCGCCGTACCCGGGGTATGCGCGTCCGGCGCTGGGCCGCGGTGACACCGGGCCTCAACTGTGAAGCCCTCGCCGTTACCTGCAGAAACGCTGCGCTATACTGGCGCCGCTTCGTCCCCCGGGCCCCTGAATGCCATCTCAATCGACGCTACGAAAAGGTCAC
>JBFJUJ010000185.1:0-5420 GCA_041624755.1 Woeseia sp.
CTCGCCGCCGACGGAGGACGAGGTCAGGCGCTTCATCCGCGCGACCCGACGCTGAGCCGCACGGGGCGATTGAGCGTCCCGGCTCCCGCCGCTATGATCGGGTGACCGCGTTACATCCGGCGCGCCTGCGCCGCGCGGTGGCGAGACAGCCAGCGAGAGACTGCGCCATGCCGATGACGGACCTGCAAGCACTCCCGACTACCCGGACCGACGCCCGCGGGCTGTGGCTCGCGGTGCTCGTCGTTGCCGCGCTGCTCTCCGGCTGCGCCACGAGCCAGAACGTCCGCCAGGTCGATCGCCTCGAGTCTATCGGCGAGAACGCGCGCATCCTGCTGATGCCGCCGGACATCCGCTACTACCTGATCACCGCGGGCGGAATGCCGGAGCCGCATGCCGAGTGGACCCGGGCCGCGCAGGACAACTTCGCTGCGGCGCTGCGGGACCATGCGGCGCGGAGCGGCACCGCGCTCGTGATGCTGGACGATACCGACATGACGCCGGCACAGGTCCGCTACAGCAAGCTGCACGAGGTGGTCGGCTATTCCGTGCTGATCCATCACTTCGGCTACCGGAAGCTGCCGACGAAACAGGAGTCCTTCGACTGGTCCCTGGGCCCGGGCGTTGCGGCGATCGCCGAGGACCACGGCGCGGACTACGGGCTGTTCGTGTTCTACCGCGACGAGCAGGCGTCCGGTGGTCGCGTCGCCTTCGCGGTACTGGCGGCGGTAGCCGGCGCCGCGGTATCCACGGGCGGGGAATACGGCTTCGCCTCGCTCGTGGACTTGAGGACCGGCGACGTCGTCTGGTTCAACGTCGTCACGGCGGGCAGCGGCGAGCTGCGCGACCCCGCCGGCGCCGGCGCGGCCGTCGAGACGCTGTTCAGGGACATGCCGACCGGCGACGGACCGACCAGCAACTGACGTGCGCGGTATCTTTCCCTGCATCGTTGCTGCCGTCGTCGCGGTGGTCTGCGCACTGCCGGCCGCGGCACAAACCGACATCGATCACCGCATCCCGCCCGGCTACGAGCCGGAGCAGGGCCCCGACGAACAGGGGCTGTGGATGGAGGTCGAGGAGTACGAGAAGGCGATCCGGCGGTCCGCGCTGCGGGTCGACGACCCGGACCTGAACAACTACGTCGCCGCGATCGTCTGTCGCGTGGCGGCCGAGTACTGCCGGGATTTCCGGGTCTACCTGATCCGCAACCCGGGCTTCAACGCGTCGATGACACCGACCGGCGTCATGCAGATCTGGACCGGGCTCCTGCTGCGCAGCGGCTCGAGCGACGAGGTGGCCGCGGTCGTCGGCCACGAGATCGCGCACTACACGCGCCTGCACACGCTAGAGCGCCTGCGCAGCATCAAGCGCAACAGCGCGGCCGGGTCGATCTTCGACATCGGCGTGGCCATCGTCACCGGCGTCAGCGTGCCGGTCGGGCAGCTCACGGCGCTGCTGTCCGCGCTGTCGTTCAGCCGCGAGCAGGAGACGGAGGCCGATTTCCTCGGCACGCGCCTGGTCGCCGATGCCGGCTACGATCCGCACGCCGCCTACCGGATCTGGCGGAACGTGATTGCCGAGGAGGAGGCGGCGGAGGTCAAGCGCGAGCAGCCGGGCATCTTCGGCGCGACGCACCCGGACGCGGCCGAGCGGGCCGCCGGGCTCGAGGCCTGGATCACGACGACCTGGGGACCGCGAGAGGACTTCGAACCGAGCGTCCGCGAGCACCTCGACGTGCTCGAGCGCTCCTACCTCACGCTGATGGAGGACCAGATCGATACGAACCGTTTCGGCCGCAGCGAGGCGCTGCTCACGCGCCACGCGGACATGGGCATCGACCCGGCGCTGATCCACTACTATTACGGCGAGATGTACCGCCAGCGCGGCGCAGCAGGCGACGAGGCGAGCGCGATCGACGCCTACCGGCGATCGCTCGACACCGGCCGGGCGCCGCCGGAGGCTTTTCGCAACCTGGGCTACCTCTATCTCAAGAGCGGTGAGGCGTCGCAGGCCGCGGCGCATTTCCGCCGCTACCTCGAGGCGCGTCCCGATGCGACGGATCGCGCCATGATCGAGTTCTACCTGGAGGACATGTCGTGAGGTCAATACGCCTGTGCGTCGCAGTCGCAATCACCGCCCTCGTTGCCGGCCTGGCCGGCTGCGCGACGACGGGCTACAGCCTCGTTGCCCCGGGCGTCGTCGGCGTCGGCGACCTGACGCTCGCGCCCGCCGCCGCGTGGAACCGCGCGCCGGCCATGTCGACCGGCTACCTGCGCAAGGGCTCCGAGGAATGGACCAAGGACGGGCCGCTGCTGGACCGGCTGCTCCTGATCGGCGGCGTCCGCGACGGCGAGACGCTGTTCGAGAATCCCCGCAAGGACGCCGCGCTGCCCGTGTTCCGCGCCGGCATGCTGGCGAACGAGCTCGAGGAGCTGACGGAGTCGTCGCTCGCCAAGCAGTTCGGCGAGGGCGCCGCCGCCGTCGGCACATCGGGCCTGCGGCCGCAGCGTTTCGGCGAACATCGCGGCGTCATGTTCGACCTCGACGTCGCCGTCAGCGACGGCCCCGACTATCGCGGGCTTGCCGGCGCGGTAGTCGTCGATGACAGGCTGTACCTGCTGCTCTACCTGGCCGCCGATCCGCACTATTTCGACAAGCATCGCGCGGAAGCCGAAGCCCTGATTACCTCCGCACGCCTGAACTCGTCCGGCTGATCCGCCCGGGCTCGCCGCGGCGCGCGTCTCGCGCCCCGTTCCGGGGTACGGGCGATTTGTGTCGTGGTTCACAGATAAGCCTGTCGAATTCCTCAACACTTGACCCCGGTCCGCGCCGCCGTCGGAAGACTCGCTTGCGCCGGCGGCAAGCGCAAGATTATGTAATCAAGGGGATTCTCGAGATGTGGATGAAACGCACGACCGTCCTGGCGCTGTTGCTCGCCGCATCGGCACTGCCGCTCGGCGCGCAGGAGATCTCGGGCGACGAGCTCAGGAGCCTCGACGGGCAGGTGCAGGAGATCAAGTCCGACGTGCTGAGCATCGCCTCCGAGCTCAACAACCTAGAGGAGCGCCTGCTGTACCCGTCGAACACCCAGCTTTCGCTGTTCGTCGCCGTCGACGAGGGCGAGGATTTCCGCCTCGACTCGCTGAAGATCGAGATCGACGACGAGCTGGCCACGCACCACATCTACAGCTTCCAGGAGCTCGAAGCTCTGCGCAAAGGCGGCGTGCAGCGCATCTACACCGGCAACGTCGTTACCGGCGACCACCGGCTGCGCGTCACGGTGCTCGGCAAGCACGACAACGGTAAGGATTTCGAGGCGTCCGACAGCTTCACGTTCACCAAGGACGTCAAGCCGAAAGCACTCGGCGTTACCCTGGCGGGTCCGGGCCTGGGAGCGAGCGGAATAAGGATCGGGGACTGGTAGGCCATGCGTGCGGCACCGCTCACCGCCGGCGGGCTCCTGCTGTGCGCTTTGCTGGCGGCGCCCCGGGCGCCCGCTGACGAGCTCAGGGACCTGTATTTCGGCGAGGCGCTGTACTTCGCCCACCAGGGCGACTTTTTCGCGGCGCTGGAGCGGCTCGACACCGAGGTCAAGCAGCACTCGGGCGTCGACGAGCCGGAGCTCGACAGCCTCCACTACCACATCGACGATGCCGAGTTCGCACTCGGCGATTTCGAGCTGCGCTACCGCATGCACCACCGCGCCGGCCGCGCGATCCGCGCCGTGCTCGAGGGCGCCGTCGACGAGCTCGTGCGCAACGATGCGGCCTACCGACTCGCGCGCATCCACTTCCAGAAAAGCCAGATGGCCGACGCGCTGCGCGCCCTGGAGCGCATCGAGGGCCGGGTTCCCGCGGCGATACGCGACGACATCGAATTCCTGCGCGCTAACATCTACCTTGCCGTCGGCAGGCCGGGCGACGCGATCGGCATCTTCGCGGAGCTCGAAGATTCGTCCGAGTTCGGCGGTTTCGCCGCCTACAACCTGGGTATTGCCTTCCTCGAGGACGGCCAGCGCGACGCGGCGCTCGAGCAGCTCGACCGCGCCGGTCAGCCGGCCGGCGGCGGCGACGACGCCGAGCTGGCCATTCGCGACAAGTCAAACCTCGTGCTCGGCACGATCCACCTCGAGGAAGGCGACTACGACCGCGCGATTCCGTTCCTGAACCGCGTCCGTCTCGACGGCCCGTTCTCCAACCAGGCGCTACTGAGCCTGGGATGGGCGAACCTGTCCGCCGAGAACGCGGAACGCGCCGTGGTCCCGTGGAAGATGCTGGCCGGGCGCGAGGTCACCGACCCGGCGACGCAGGAAGCGCTGCTCGCGCTGCCCTACGCCTACGGCAAGCTCGACGTCCACGGCCGCGCCGCCGTCCACTACGGGCAGGCGCTCGATGCCTTCGGCGCCGAGGTCGAGAAACTGAACGCCTCGATCGAGAGCATACGCGAGGGCAGGTTCCTCGAGGCGCTGGTGCGCGAGGAGATCCGCAAGGACAAGAACTGGGTCATCCGCCTGCGCTCGCTGCCGGAGACGCCCGAGACCTACTACCTGATGCAGTTGCTCGCGTCCCACGACTTCCAGACCGGGCTGCAGAATTATCTCGACCTCGCCGACCTGCGACGCAAGCTCAAGGCCTGGGAAGCGGGGTTCGACGCCTTCGACGAGATGGTCGGGATCCGCGCGGCGCACTACGACCCGCTGCTGCCCGACGTCGACGAGGAGTTCCGCGAGCTGGACTCGCGCCTCAGGCTGCGCACCGAGCAGCACCGGATGCTGGTCAAGCGCCGCGACCACATGCTCACGACGCCGCGGCCGGATTTCCTCGCCACGCGCGAGGAGCAGGCCATGCTGCGCCGCATCGAGGCGCTCGAGGCCGCGCTCGGCGCCGCCGACGGCGGCGATCCCGGTGTCGCATCCTCGCTGCAACGCCTCGAGCGCCTGAAGGGTGTGCTCGCCTTCCGTCTGGAGACCGAGTACCACGAGCGCCTCGCGACCTTCGACCGGAACCTGGGCGATCTCGGTGAGGCGATGGCGCACGTCCGGGAGCAGTACGACGCCTACGTCCGCTCCCGCCAGGCGGCGACGCACAGCTACGTCGGCTACGAACCGCTCATTGCCCGGCTGCGCGGGCAGGTAGGGCAGTCGGTCGAACGGATCGACCGGGCGATGGCGCGCCAGGGCCACCTGCTGGAAGTCGTCGCGGTCGAGGTGCTGATCGCGCTCCGCGGCCGCCTCGAGAATTTCCGCGACAAGGCGCGCTTCGCGCTGGCCGACAGCTACGACCGCGCATCGCAGGCGCAGGCCAAGACGGGCGGGCAATGAGGCGGCGCGAACTGTCTCCGGCCTTCCGCGCGGCGCTGCTCGCCGGCGGCTGCCTCGCCCTCGGCGCCTGCGCGACACCGGGCGAACCGCAGGGGACGCTCGC
>JBFJUJ010000186.1:0-5407 GCA_041624755.1 Woeseia sp.
ATCAACAGCTCGTCGTCCTGCTCGAGCGCGGTTTCGATCAGCTTTTCGCGGTACTCCTCGATCTGCGCCGCCATCTCGGCCGGCGGCTCCTGGATTTCGTACTGGGTCGGGTCGCCGGATTCGTCCCACACCCAAGCCTTGCGGGTCAGCAGGTCGACGACGCCCTTGAACTCGTCCTCGTAGCCGATCGGCAGCGTCATCACCAGCGGGTTGGCGCCGAGCACGTCCTCGATCTGCTTGACCACGCGGTAGAAATCGGCGCCCAGGCGGTCGAGCTTGTTGACGAAGATGATGCGCGCCACCTCGGAATCGTTGGCGTAGCGCCAGTTGGTCTCGGACTGCGGCTCGACGCCACCGGATCCACAGAAAACGCCGACGCCGCCGTCGAGAACTTTCAACGAGCGGTACACCTCGATCGTGAAGTCCACGTGTCCCGGGGTGTCGATAATGTTCAGGCGGTGGCCGTCCCATTCGCAACTGGTGGCGGCCGACTGGATCGTGATGCCGCGCTCCTGCTCCTGCTCCATGAAGTCCGTCGTCGCGGCGCCGTCGTGCACTTCGCCGATCTTGTGGATCTTGCCGGTGAGCTTCAGGATGCGTTCCGTGGTCGTCGTCTTGCCCGCGTCTACGTGGGCGAAGATGCCGATGTTGCGGTAGATACTCAGGTCTCTCATGTCAGTTCTTCGTCTGTTCCGTGTACGTTGTCGTGCAGCCCTGGCATTACACAGGAGCGCCGCACAGTGTCATAGCACGCTGCGCGGACTCGAATCATCGGGTCCTGGTTGCCGCCACGGGTTCCAAGCATTCGGCGCCGACAGGGAGGAAAATCCGCCAAACCCGGCTCGCAATAGGCGAGTCATTCGGCCGTCGGGCGCGGATAATATCAGCGGGCCGGCCGCCAAACCACCGGAAAATGCCTGATTTTCGCGCCTCGTCCCGGTTTCAACGCATCAACGCCTCAAGATGGCGATCCAGCGGGCCACATTCAAGAGGCTCATCAGCGATACCGCGACGTAGGTCATGGCCGCCGCCATCAGGATGCGCCGCGCATGGGGCCGGTCGACGGGCTTCAGGATGCGTTCGCGCTCCAGGAGCGGCAGCGCGCGGCCGAAGCTCGCGTTGACCTCGGTCGGCAGCGTGATGCCGTGCACGAGCACGCTGGTGCCGAGCGTCAGCAGTCCCCCGAGGAACAGCAGGATGCCGAGCGAGGGCGCACGCGTCAGCGCGCCGAGGAACGGCGAGATCATCAGCACGGCAGCCCCCAGGCGCTCGGCGCCCTGCGCCGCGCGGACCAGCCGGGTCCGGTAGCGCAGCGGCCGGTAGCCCTCGGCGTCCTGGATAGCGTGCCCCACCTCGTGCGCGGCCACGGTGATGGCCGTCAGCGACCGCTGGCTGAAATTGGCCTCGGACAGCCTCACCGCCTTGTCCTGCGGATCGTAGTGGTCGCCCGCCTCGGTCGGCTCGACCCTGACCGCCTGCAGGCCGCAGCGATCCAGCAGGTGGCGGGCGAGTTCCGCGCCGGTGCCGCCATAGCGATCGGCCGGCTCGGCATAGCGCGCCATGACGCGCCGGACCCAGATGCCGGGTCCGAACAGCAGGGCGACGATCGCGAGTCCGAGGATCAGGAAGGGCATGGGGCAGGATTGTACAGCGCCCGTCGGAGACCCCGTGCCGGGAGCGGGGGTAACCGCGCCGGGCGGGCGGCGGGTCTCAGCGCGCGCTGCGGAAGCGCTCCCGGTAGGCCGTCGGCGAGATGCCCAGCTCGCGGAGAAACGCGCGCCGCAGGATCTCGCTGGAGCGGAAGCCGCAGCTCGCGGCGATGCGCTCCAGCGAATGCGAGGTCTGCTCCAGCCGGGCGCGCGCCGCCTGCACCCGGCAGCGCTCGACGTACTTGGCGGGGGAAGTGCCGACCGCGGCGTGGAAGCGGCGCGAGAAGGACCGCTCGCTCATGGACACGCGCCGCGCGAGCTCCGGCACCGGCAGCGGACGCTCGAGGTTTTCCAGGATCCAGAGCTGCAGGCGCTGCAGTCGATCGGAGTCGGCGGCCTGCGCCCTGAGCTGTTCGCTGAACTGCGACTGCCCGCCGGGCCTTTTCAGGTACATCACGAGCTGGCGCGCGATCGCGACCGCGACCGGCTGGCCCCAGTCTTCCTCGATCATCGCCAGCGCCATGTCGATGCCGGAAGTGACGCCGGCCGAGGTCATGATGTTGTCATCGCGTACGTAGATCGCGTCGGCGTCGACGCGAATATCCGCGCCGGAGCGGCCGAGTTCGTCGCAATAGGCCCAGTGGGTCGTGGCGCGTCGGCCGTCGAGCAGCCCGGCCCGCGCCAGCAGCAGCGCGCCGGTGCAGATCGACGCCACCCGCGGTGTGGCGCGCGCGATGCGTACGAGCCAGTCGATAATCGCGGGATCGTCGGCGGCCTTCTCGTAGCCCAGGCCGCCGCTCACCAGCAGTGTATCGGTGGCCTCGACGTCGCCGAGGCTCCGGTTGGCGACGATTTCGAGCCCGGACGAGCAGCGCACCGGGCCGGCACCGGCGGCGACGAGATCCAGCGTGTACGGGACGAAGTCGCAGTAGTCGTTGTCCTTCAGCCAGCGGCCCGTGCGTGCGAACACCTCCAGGGGCCCGGTGATGTCGAGCATCTGGGCGTCCGGGTAGGTCAGCATCGTCACGCGATGGCCGGGCGTCATGCCCGCAGCTTAAGGGGCGGTCGCAGGCCGCACAATTGTACGGACCCATCATTTCGGCATAAGGGCCGCGCCCGGACGGCGGCCGGCATATGTCAAACGGCTGTCGCTTTTCGGCGAATATTCGTCCAAAAGTGACAGCTACGGTACACGGGCGAGCGCCCGACGGGCGGCCGGGGGGGGCGCCAGGCGCCGTGTTGCGCGGCTTCTTGCGGCTGGCACGGGCTTTGCAGAGGAACCTGCAGCAACACCGCAACTGATTCGACAAGGGGAGCCGCCCAAGATGGCTGCAGAAGTGCTTCAGGACTGGACCGAGAGCCGGGTATTGCTGAAATACGGCGCGCATCGCGACGTCAAGTACAAGGTCTATCGCCACGACGAGAGGCTGTACCAGGAAATCCGCGAGCTCGACGACGCGCCCATCCACACGCTCGAGCTGCCGCCGGGACTCGCGCTTGAGGTGAGCAGCTACGAGGTGCTGTTGCGCTACGTGCTGCTGGACGTCGTCAACGCCTGAAAGGCGGCCGGCGCGCCGGCGCATTGCAACGCCCCGCGCGAGCGGGGTAGGGTGCTGTGCTTCTGTGGTCCGCGGCAGCACACATGGAATTCATCGGCTTCGCGCTGAACTCGTTCGCCTCGTTCATGTGGGGTACGCCGCTCGTCGTGCTGCTGGTCGGCGGCGGCCTGTTCTTCGTGCTGCACTCCAGGGGTGCGCCCTACCGCCACTTCGGCCACGGCTTCGAGATCCTGACCGGCAAATACGACAAGGATTCGGGCGACGAGGGCGACATCACGCATTTCAAGGCGCTCGCCACGGCGCTGTCCGGCACGCTGGGGCTCGGTAACATCACCGGCGTCGCGGTCGCGATCACGGTGGGCGGCCCCGGCGCGATCTTCTGGATGTGGATCACGGCGGTCGTCGGCATCGCGACGAAGTTCTACACGGCCTCGCTCGCAGTGATGTTCCGCGGTCGCGACGACGCCGGGCATCTGCAGGGCGGCCCGATGTATGTAATCCGCGAGGGCCTGGGCCGACGCTGGCTGCCGCTCGCCTGGCTGTTTGCCGTCGCGGCGCTGTTCGGCACGCTGCCCATCTTCCAGATCAACCAGCTGGTACAGGTCATCCGCGATGTCGTCGCGGTCCCGGCCGGGCTGACCGCCGCGGACGACCACCTGCTGTTCGATTTCATCCTCGGGGTGATGCTGAGCGCCCTGGTGTTCGCCGTCGTCATCGGTCGCATCCAACGTATCGCCGCCGTGACGAGCCGCGTCGTCCCGTTCATGGTCGTGTTCTACCTGCTGATGACGCTCGTGCTGCTGCTGAAGAACCTGCCCGCGATCCCCGGCGCACTTGCCCTGATTATCGACGACGCCTTCCGCGGCCAGTCGGTCGCCGGCGGCGCGCTCGGCACCGTGATCCTGATAGGCGTCCAGCGCGGCGCTTTTTCCAACGAGGCCGGCATCGGCACCGAGGCCCTGGCCCACGGCGCGGCGCGCACGCGGGAACCGATCCGCGAGGGGGTCGTCGCCATGGTCGGCCCGTTCATCGACACGCTGGTCGTCTGTACCTGCACGGCGCTCGCCATCCTGGTCACGGGGGTCTGGCAGGGCGACGCGATCGGCGTCACGCTGACGAGCGAGGCCTACGAGCGCGCCTTCCCCGGTATCGGCGCCTACCTGCTCGTCGTCATGGTATTTTTCCTGAGCCTGAGCACGGTCCTGACCTTCAGCTATTACGGCGCCAAGTGCACCGGCTTCGTGTTCGGCACGCGCTACGAGACCCTGTACATCTGGTTCTACACGCTGCTGATCGTGGCCGGCGCCATGGCCTCGCTGCGCGCGGTCATCGGGCTGATCGACGGCATGTACGCGACCATGGCGATCCCGACGATGGTGTCCAGCCTGCTGCTGGCGCCGAAGGTGCGCGAGGCCGCGAGCGACTATTTCGGGCGGCTGCGGCAGGCGTCGTGACGGGTTTTTCCGCGGTCCGCCGAGAGCGGCCCACCCTCGACCGGGGACGGCGACTGCCGGCCCGCGGGGCCGCCCCCTCTCAGCGAGGAACAGTATGACGAGCAAATCTGCCATCCGGCCGCTGGTGATGCTATCGCTGCTTGCCGTGCTGTGCGCGGCGCGCGGTGCCGAAGAAAAGGCCGGGGCGGGCGACGACGCCGAGGCCATTCCCGAGCCGCAGCGCTTCGTTACCGAGCACCGCGGCACCTTCAACGGCCAGGCGCTGCGCTACACCGCGACCGCCGGCGAAACCTACCTGCGCGACAAGAACGGCAAGCCGCAGGCGTCGATATTCAGCTTCGCCTATACCCGCGACGATGCGGCCGCCGGGCGGCCCGTCACCTTCGTCTGGAATGGCGGCCCGGGATCGGCATCGCTGTGGCTGCACATGGGCACATTCGGCCCGAAGCGCGTCGTGGTGCCGAGCGATGCCGGGCATCCCGGCGCGCCTCCGTTCGACGTCCGGCCCGCTACCGAGACGATCCTCGACGTCACCGATCTCGTCTTCGTCGATCCGGTGGGCACCGGCTTCTCGCGCGCGCTCGGCGACCGTGAGGACAAGGAATACTGGGGCCTGGAACCCGATGCGCAGTCGATGGCCGAATTCATCCGCACCTGGGTCACGGAGCAGGGCCGCTGGAACTCGCCGCGCTTCCTGCTCGGCGAGAGCTACGGCACGACGCGGGCAGCCGCGGTCGCAAACCTG
>JBFJUJ010000187.1:0-5397 GCA_041624755.1 Woeseia sp.
CGACAGTTTCCGCGGCAACGATTTGTAATGTGCGGCGGCGTCTGGTGGAATTCGCGCCTGTCGAAAACGCCTCACCAGGACCCGATAATGAAGCCGCCGACACTCGCTGTACTCGCCAGGCTGTGCGCCGGCATTGCCGTGCTCGTCTCGGTGCCCGTCGCCGTCCTTGCCGACGAGGGCATGTGGACCATCGACAACTTCCCCGCCGACGTCGTGGCGAACCGCTACGGCGTCGACGTGACCGACGACTGGCTGCGTGCGGCACAACTCGCGACGACACGGCTCGAAAACGGCTGCACCGGTTCCTTCGCATCCCCGGACGGCCTGATCCTGACGAACAATCACTGCGTCTGGAGCTGTGTGCGCAATCTCAGCACCGACGAGCGCAACCTGTCGAACGAAGGCTTCTTTGCGGAGTCGAGCGACGAGGAAATGCAGTGCCCGGGGCAGCAGGTCTCCGTGCTCGTGGGCTTCGACGAGGTCACCGACGACGTGCAGGGTGCGGCCGCGGACCTGCCCGACGCGGAAGCCAACGAGGCGCGCAAGGCGGCGCTGACGCGTCTCGAGTCCGATTGCGAAGAGGAAGCCGACGGGGAACTGCGCTGCGAGGCCGTATCCCTGTACAACGGCGGCCAGTATTTCATTTACCGGTACAGGCGCTACGGCGACGTCCGCCTCGTACTGGCGCCGGAGCTCGACATCGCCGCATTCGGCGGCGATCCGGACAATTTCAACTTTCCACGCTGGTCCTTCGACATGTCTTTCCTGCGCGCCTACGAAGGCGGCAAGCCCGCGGTGACGCCGCACTACTTCTCGTGGCGGGACAGCGGCCCGCGGGCCGGCGAGCCGGTCTTCATCACCGGCCACCCGGGTTCGACGTCGCGACAGCTCACGCTGTCGCAGCTCAAGCTGCTGCGTGATGTCGTGTACCCGCTCTGGCTCATCCGCTACGCGGAACTGCGCGGCCGCATGCTCGCCTGGCAGGATACGAGCGACGCCGCGGCGCGCGCCGTGCAGCAGCGCATCCTCGGCATCGAGAACGGGCTCAAGGTACGCCGCAACGAGCTGAAGGCGCTGCTGAACGACGAAATGATGGCGCAGAAGGCAGCGCAGGAGCGGGAGCTGCGTGAAGCGGTCGCGGCCGACCCGCGACTCGCCGGGCGATACGGCGAGGCGTGGGCGCTGATCGACGACGCGGTGCAGGCACATCGCAACATGTTCGAAGAGCACCTGTTCATCGAGGGCGCGGCAGGCTTCAACAGCGATCTGTTCGGCTATGCGCGCACGATCGTTCGCGGCACCGCCGAGCGGCAGAAGCCGAACGAGGCGCGGCTCCGTGCCTACACGGACGCGGCGCTGCCGCGGGTCGAGGCGCGGCTGTTCGCGGAGCGCCCTGTCGACAAGGAATACGACAAGCTGACCATGACGTTCTCGCTCGAGAAACTCCGCGAGTACCTCGGTCCCGACAGCAAGTACGTCAAGATGGTTCTCGGCAATGCCTCGCCGAAGGAAATGGCGGCGGGGCTGGTCGAGGGCAGCCGCCTCGACGATCCGGAAATCCGGCAGCAGCTCTGGGAAGGGGGCGTCGAAGCCGTCGAGGCGAGCGACGACCCGATGATCCAGCTTGCGCTGGCGATCGACGGCGACGCGCGCGCACTCCGCAAGCGCTACGAGGACCTCGTCGAGGCCCCGATCGCCCGCGGCGAGGAGATGATCGCGGATGCGCGATTCGCGATTTACGGCACCGACATCTACCCCGACGCGACGTTCACGCTGCGCGTGACCTTCGGAGCTGTCGAGGGCTGGCAGGAGCGCGGCGAAACGGTCGAGCCGTTCACCCGCACCCGGCGCCTGTTCGAACGCGCGACCGGCGAGCGCCCGTTCCTGGTCCCGGACTCCTGGCTGCGGGCGCGCGAGGAACTCGACCCGGAAACGCCGTTCAACTTCGTGGCGACCACCGATATCACCGGCGGTAACTCCGGCAGCCCGATCATCGCGGCCGACAGCGCCCTCGTCGGCCTCGCATTCGACGGCAACATCCATTCGATCGCCGGTTCCTACTGGTTCGATCCATCCCTGAACCGCACGGTGGGCGTGGATTCGGCGATCATGCTGGAAGCACTGAAGAAGGTATACGGCGCCGAGCGCCTGCTGCGTGAGCTGACGGTCGTGAAATGAGGCCGCGGCGCCTGCCGCAGGCGCCTCGTGCATGCGCCGTTTGGCGAAGCGATCGAAATGCCCGGTCAGCGAGATTTACCGGCGGGCCGCTGACGCCTGCGTCGAGAGCGACGGCGACGCGGAGATCGACAACCCGGAACTCGAGACCATCGAAAACCTCGTCGAGTTCACCGGGAAGTACGCACGGCCGCGGCAGCTCGATTCTCCGAAGTGAGCGTCCGCCGGGCCATGCCCGGGCGCTGCTCGCTACGCCTAGTGGCTACATGCCGGAGCGCTACATCAACAGCGTGGCCAGGCATCGCCGCAGCATCAGCTCGCCCGGCCGGCTCCTGCCACCCGCGCGCTGCCAGCGCCTGACGTCTGCGCTGCCGAATGGCGTGTCGGCCCAGCGCCGCCCCTCGATCGCCTGGGCGAAGGACTCGAGCACATGCGCCATGAAAGCCGCCGGATGCTGCGTGTAGCACAGGTCCCGGCGTTGCGCATCCGGTAGCGCGTCGCAGTACGTCCGCTGTGACGCACTGAGCTCGGTCAGGAACGCAGCGCGACTGCGGATGTGGTGCAGCACGTTGCGAGAAAGGCCGTGCCCGTGCTCGGCCAGCAGCGAATCCATCCCGGATGGCCGGACGAAGCCCTGGTCGAGCAGTGCGCAGACCTGCCGGAAATCCTCTCTCGCTTCGTCCAGGCGATACACAACGGCGTGTTCGCCGGACCGCATCGCGGCGCCGGCTCTGCCATGCTCCGATGCGAAACCGACTACCTCGCGCTGACCCGCTGCCAGCGCGGTGACCATGATCAGCAGAACACCGACGGATACCCTGGCCTGCATTTTCGTCTCCCGGGATTCAGGCGCATCGACTGGCCCGTTTCCCGTACCAGCGAGGGCAGGGCGGGAATTCCCTCATCGCAGCCCGCGGGAGCATCCGCCCCGCCACGCCGCCCCGCCGGGACCTTGAACCGCCCCGGCCCTCCCGCCGGCCGCAGCGGCGGAGCGGGCGACTGTATTTATATACAGTACCGGGGTAGGCTGCACTGCATGGATGTCTGGCCCCGAGTCATCGTCCACGCCGACATGGACGCGTTCTACGCCGCGGTGGAGCAGCTCGACGACCCGTCGCTGCGCGGCCGGCCCGTCCTCGTCGGACCGCGGAGCTGGCGCGGCGTCGTGCTGACCGCCAGCTACGAGGCAAGGCGATACGGCGTCGGCAGCGCGATGCCGGTGGCCGAGGCGCGGCGGCGCTGCCCGGACGCCGTCATGGTGTCGCCGCGCCACGAGCGCTACGAGGCCGTCTCCCGGCAGGTGATGGACGTCCTCGGCGACTTCTCGCCCGCGGTGGAACCGCTGTCGCTCGACGAGGCGTTCGTCGACATGACCGGCGCCGGGCACATCTTCGGCGCGCCGGCGACGATCGGCCGCCGTATCAAGGACGCCGTGTTCGACGCCACCGGGCTGTGCATTTCGGTCGGCATCTCCGGCACGAAGTACGTTGCGAAAGTTGCCAGTGCGCATGCCAAGCCCGACGGACTGACGATCGTGCCGCCGGGCAGGGCGGTCGAGTGGCTGGCGCCGCTGCCGGTCTCCCGCCTCTGGGGCGTCGGCAGGAAAACCCGGCCGCGGCTCGAGCGTCTCGGCCTCAGGACGATCGGCGACATCGCCGGCGCCGACGAGTGCGAACTCAGGCGGCGCCTGGGATCGATGGGATCGCATTTCTACCGCCTCGCGCACGCCGCCGATCCGCGGCGCGTCGAGCGCGGTCGCACGGCGAAGAGCATCGGCTCGGATCGCACGCTGAGCCGGGACGTCTCGCGGCGGGTCGATATCGAGCTGCACCTGCGGCGCGCCGCCGATCGCATCGCCCGACGCGTCCGCGCCAAGGGCTACGTGGCACGCGGCATCCGCGTGAAGCTCAAGACGACGGGCTTCGACGTGCTGACGCGGCAGCGGCATCTCGCGCGGCCGGAGGACACCGCCACGGCGTTTTTCGCCGCCGCCACGGCGCTGCTCGACGAGTTCGATCACCCGGGCCCGTTCCGCCTCGTCGGCATGGCGGCGTTCGACCTCGACTGGCGGCCGCCGGCCGTGCAGGCGGACCTGTTCGAGGAGCTGCGGCCGCGCGTCCTCGAGACGACCGTCGATCGACTGATCGACCGCTTCGGCAAGGGCGCCGTCGTCCGCGCCAGGGACCTGGGCTGCCGCGGCACGGTTACCGACACCGGCGTCAATCTCGATTTCCTCGACTACCGCGACGGCGAGCGCGTCTCCCGCCCGGGCTGAGGCCCGGACCGTGGCAGCGTTCGCTGCCAACGTGCTGACAGGGGCGATGCGCCCCTCCCGCGTCGGCACCATGAGCCCGCGCCGTCCGTTTTCCGGTGCATATCGATAGTCAGCAACGATCGACGCGACGTCGGGAACGAAGCCATGGAGCTGTGGGACAGCTGGATCGCCATCGGATTGATCGCGGCCGCCGCCTGGGGGCTGTCCTGTGTCATCGACGTGTGCTTCGTCGGGCGGGGCATCTTCCGCGAACCGGTCGACGGCGTGCTGGTCGCCGGCATCTTCTGCATCCTGCCGTTCGCTGCCTTCGGCGGCCTCGGAGCACTCGATGACCTGAGCCTCGAGGTTGCCGCAGTCGCCGCTCTTGCCGGCCTGTGTTACCTGCTGCACGTCTGGTTCTATTTCAAAGCCCTGTTCGCGCTGAACGACGCGTCGAACGCGGAGATCTTCAACACCCTGAGCGTACTCCTCGTGCCGGTGCTGGCATTCGCGCTGCTGGGCGAGGTGCTCGAGGCCCGTCACTACGTCGCGATCGGACTCTCCGTGTCCGGCGTCGCAGTACTGCTGGCATTCCAGCTGGGCACGCTGACCTGGCGGGTGGCAGCCTTCCTCGGCGCGTCGGTTTCCTTCATCTCCCTGACGATGGTCATGCAGGCATGGGTGCTTAAGGTTGCAGGCTTCGAAACCGCGGTCTCGCTGTTCTCCGGCGCTGCCTTTGCCGCGGTCCTCCTGATGCTCGGAGCCCGTTCGACGCTGCGTCGGCGCACGACAGGCCTCTGCCGTCGCTTCGGCCTGCTGTTCGCCGCGGTGCAGCTGCTGGAACTGGTCGCCGTGCTCGGCTCGCAGCGCGCCACCGACGTCGGGCCCTCGGTCTCGCTGGTCGCCCTGCTCGAGAGCTCCCTGCCGATCTTCGTCATGGCATTCAGCCGCATGCTGTTCGGCATGTC
>JBFJUJ010000188.1:0-5382 GCA_041624755.1 Woeseia sp.
GGATCCGAAAGCCGAGCCCAGCACCGAGATCTCGTTCACGCCGAGCCGCGTGATCCTGCAGGATTTCACCGGCGTGCCGGCCGTCGTCGATCTGGCCGCCATGCGCGACGCCGTCGTCAAGCTGGGCGGCAGCGCCGACACGATCAATCCGCTGTCGCCGGCGGAGCTCGTCATCGACCACTCGGTGCAGGTGGACCGCTACGGCTCCAGCGATTCACTCGATCTCAACAACAAGATCGAATTCAACCGCAACAAGGAGCGCTACTCGTTCCTGCGCTGGGGACAGACGGCTTTCAAGAACTTCCGCGTCGTGCCGCCGAACACGGGGATCGTGCACCAGGTCAACCTGGAGTACCTCGGACGCGTCGTCTTCGACACCGAGAAGGGGGGCGTCCGTCGCCTGTATCCCGACACCGTCGTCGGCACCGATTCGCACACGACGATGATCAACGGTCTCGGCGTCCTCGGCTGGGGCGTCGGCGGCATCGAGGCCGAGGCCGCGATGCTCGGGCAGCCGATCACGATGCTCATCCCGCACGTCGTCGGCTTCAAGCTGTCCGGAGAGCTGAGCGAAGGCACGACCGCCACCGACCTGGTGCTCACCGTCACCGAGATGCTCCGCGAACGCGGCGTAGTCGGCAAGTTCGTGGAATTCTTCGGCGACGGCCTCGCGCAGCTGCCGCTCGCCGATCGCGCGACGCTCGGCAACATGTCGCCCGAGTTCGGCAGCACCTGCGCGATCTTCCCGATCGACGGCGAGACCCTGCGCTATCTCGAGCTGTCGGGGCGCGATCCCGCGCACATCCGGCTCGTCGAGGCGTATGCCCGCGAGCAGGGCCTGTGGCGCGAGGACGGCGAGCCGGACGCCCTCTACAGCGATCTGCTGGAGCTCGACATGGGCACGGTTGAGCCGAGCATCGCCGGCCCGAAGCGCCCGCAGGACCGTATCGCGCTGTCGGTCGCCGACAAGACCTACCGCAAGCACCTGGGGAAAGCCATCGCCGACCGCAAGCGCGGCGGAAGTGCCGGCGTCGAGGCCGACGGGCAATCCTTCGAACTCAGGGACGGCGCCGTGCTGATCGCGGCCATTACGAGCTGCACCAACACGTCCAACCCGGCGGTCATGATCGCCGCCGGCCTGCTGGCGCGGAACGCGCACGCGAAAGGCCTGCGCACAAAGCCCTGGGTCAAGACGAGCCTCGCACCCGGCTCCAAGGTCGTCACCGACTACCTCGCCAAGGCGAACCTGATCGACGACCTGAACGCACTCGGCTTCTACACGGTCGGCTACGGCTGCACGACCTGCATCGGCAATTCGGGCCCGCTCAAGGAGCAAATCGAGAAGGCGGTCAAGGAGGCCGACATCGTCGGCTGCAGCGTGCTGTCGGGGAACCGCAATTTCGAGGGGCGCATCCACCCGCTCGTGCAGATGAACTTCCTTGCATCGCCGCCGCTGGTCGTAGCTTACGCGCTGGCCGGCTCGATGGACGTCAACCTGCTCGACGACGCCCTCGGGGAGGACAAGGACGGCAAGCCCGTCTACCTGCGCGACATCTGGCCGTCCGCGAAGGAGATCCAGGAGGAGATCGGCGGCACCATCAATTCCGCCATGTTCAAATCCAGCTACGAGAGCGTCTTCGACGGCGACAGCAACTGGAACGGCCTCGCCGTGCCGAAGGGCGAGATCTACACCTGGGATGCGGACTCGACATACGTCAAGAACCCGCCCTACTTCGAGGACATGACGCTCGACACGCCGCCGGTCCGGGAGGTTCGCGGCGCCCGGGTCCTGGCCCTGCTCGGCGATTCCGTGACGACGGATCACATCTCCCCCGCCGGCTCGATCGCGAAGGACAGCCCGGCGGCGAAGTACCTGCAGGAACAGGGCGTCAAGCCCGCGGATTTCAACTCCTACGGCTCGCGGCGCGGCAATCACGAGGTCATGATGCGCGGCACCTTCGCCAACATCCGGCTGCGCAATCAGCTCGCGCCCGGGACCGAGGGCGGCTGGACGAGGCACCAGCCGAGCGACGAGCAGATGACGATCTACGACGCCTCGCTGCGTTATCGCAAGGAAGGCACGCCGCTGATCGTCATCGCCGGCACCGAGTACGGCACGGGCTCGTCGCGCGACTGGGCGGCCAAGGGCACGCTGCTGCTCGGGGTCGAGGCCGTGATCGCGCGCAGCTTCGAGCGCATCCATCGCTCGAACCTGATCGGCATGGGCGTGCTGCCGCTGCAGTTCCGGGACGGCGACAGCGCCGAGTCGCTGGGGCTGACCGGCAAGGAGACCTACGACATCGAGGGACACGAAGACGCCTCGGCTAAGGCCGTGAAAGTGACGGCGACGCCGGACGAAGGCGATCCCGTGGAGTTCGAGGCGCTGGTGCGCATCGACACGCCGAAGGAGCGCGACTACTTCGAGCACGGCGGCATCCTGCACTACGTGCTGCGGCAACTGGCGAGCGCAGACAAGGCCGCGTGACGCCGCAAACGGCCATCCCGCCCGGGCTGGTCGAGGCCCTCGCGGGCAGCCGACACGTCGTCGTGCTGACCGGTTCCGGCATCTCCGCCGAGAGCGGCGTGCCGACGTTCCGGGATGCCCGGACGGGGCTCTGGGCGCGCTACGAGCCGACCGACCTGGCGACCCCCGAGGCGTTCAGCGCGGATCCCGGGCTGGTCTGGCGCTGGTATCGCTGGCGCCGCGGTCTCGTGGCGGCGGCCGAGCCGAACCCGGCCCACCTGGCGGTGGCGCGCCTGGCCGACTGTGTGCCGCGGCTGACGCTGATCACGCAGAACGTCGACGGTCTCCACCAGCGGGCCGGTAGCCGCGACGTCATCGAGTTCCATGGCAACCTGTTCGCCGATGTCTGCAGTGCCGGCTGCGGGACGCAGCCACCCGTTCCCGAGTGGGACGAGTTGCCCTGCTGCCACCGCTGCGGTGCCCTGCTGCGGCCCGGCGTCGTGTGGTTCGGCGAGGGCATCCCGCCACGCGCGGTGGAGGCTGCGGACGCCGCCTGCGGCGACTGCGACCTGTTCCTGTCGATCGGTACGTCGTCGCAGGTCTGGCCCGCGGCCGGCCTCGCGGGCCAGGCGGCGCGCGGCGGCGCCGTGCTCGTCGAGATCAATCCGGAAGCGACGCCGCTGTCATCGGAGTGCGATTACTGTCTCGCCGCGCCCGCCGGGACGGTGCTGCCGAAGCTGGTAGACTGTGTCGCCCGCGGCGCGGCCGCCCACTGACAGCGACAGCCAGACGAGGACCAGCGAGCGGTGTTGAAACCCAAAACGAAGAGCAGCGACGGCCGGCCGGCGAAGCGGCGGCCTGCCTGGCAGCGCGCAACGCTTTACGGCGTCGCCGCGGTGCTGCTGCTCGTCTGCCTGGTCGGCTGGTACTGGTCGCGCACGCCCGACGTCTTCTGGGTGAATACCAAGGCGTCCGGCGAAACCAGCGTCGTCGGTTTCGCTACCACGGATACGCTGATCCGCGTCGCCGAGACCCTGCTCGACAAGCCGGGCGGGTACCTGAGCAACGACGTCATGCCGCCCAGCGTATTCCTCGACAACATGCCGAACTGGGAGTTCGGTGTGCTGCAGCAGGTCCGCGACCTGTCGCGCGTGATCCGCAACGATTACAGCCGCAGCCAGTCGCAGTCGAAGGAAGATCCCGACGTCGCCTCCGCCGACCCGAAGTTCCACTTCGATCATGATTCCTGGATCCTGCCGCGCAGCGAGTCCGAGTACCGCGCCGCGATCGCCGGCTTCACCCGCTATCGTGACCGCCTGAGCGGCGGCAGCGAACCGGCGCAGTTCTTCGCGCGCGCCGACAACCTGCGCGAATGGCTCGCGCAGGTCGAGAAGAGACTGGGCAGCCTGACCCGCCGTCTCGGCGACAGCGTTGCCACGTCGGTGATCAATACCGATCTCGCGGGTGACGCGGCGGCCGAGGCGAACGCCCCGCAACCGGACAGCGTCGACGTGCGAACCTCCTGGTTCGACGTAGACGACGTGTTCTTCGAGTCGCGCGGCAATGCCTGGGCGCTGGTGCACTTCTTCCGTGCCGCAGAGCTCGATTTTGCGCAGGTGCTGGCCGACAAGAACGCGACGGCGAGTGTCCGGCAGATCATCCGGGAGCTGGAGGCAAGCCTGCAGTCGCTGCGCTCGCCCATCGTGCTGAACGGCGGCGGCTTCGGGCTGTTCGCGAATCATTCCCTCGTGATGGCGAATTACCTGGCGCGCGCCAACGCTGCGGTCATCAACCTGCGCGAGTTGCTCGACCAGGGCTGAGGCGCCGCCGACCGCGGGGATTCCGACGAGCCCTCAGACCATCCCCAGCCATACCGGCACCGCGCGCCAGGACTCGCCGAGCTCGCGATCGAGGCTCCGGTACTCCGGCTCGAAGCGCCCGACGAGCGCCCAGAAGCGCCTCGAGTGGTTCATGTGCCGGCCGTGACAGAGTTCATGCAGCAGCAGGTAGCGCAGCAGTTCGGGCCTTACGAAAAGCAGGCACAGGTTCAGGCTGACGGTGCCACTGCAGCTGCGGCTGCCCCAGCAGCTGCGCTGCGCGCGCACCTGCATGCGGCCGTAAGGGATGCCGGTCTGCACCGACAGCGCCTCGAGCCGCGGGGCGAATTCCTGCCTGGCGAGGGACGCGAGCCAGCGCTTCAGAGCCGCGACGCACAGCTGCTCGTCGCCGGTTGCGCCCGACAGCCGCAGAGTGTCGCCGACGAGCCGCCAGCGTACCCCGCGCATGCCGGCGCGACGCTCGTACTCGATATCGAAGCCGCGGCCCAGCGCGGCAAGCTTGACGCGCTCCGGCAGCGCGAAGGCCTCGGGCGGCTGCCCGCCGCACATTTCATCCAGCGTCCGCCGTATCCAGTTGCGATTCTCGCTGACGAAACGTTCGATGTCGCGAGGACGGGTCCGCCTCGGCACCACGACTTCGACGCGTCCCCGGGGAAAGACCTTGATCGACAGGCGCCTGGCGCGGGCGCTCTCACGGACGGCAAGGCCGGGCAGATCGCCCGGTCCGGACGGGGGCACCGGATCGTCGCTCGGGAACAGCTGAAGTTGCAGGGCTGCGCGTCGCACAGCCGCTATTCTACGGCCCGCCGTCCCGAAAGCGAACCGTGATCGGGGATGCGGCGCCGCGGCTTTTCGTGGCCCCTGTCAGGGTCGCTTGCCGCTGAACGGTATCGCGTCCTCCAGGCTCATCTTGCCGGATACGCCACCGACGCTGGCCGTGTCGCTTATGAACAGCTCGACCTCGCGTTCGAGGCGCAGCTCGCCGACGACCTGTGTGCCCGGTCCGATCACGATGCGCGGCTTGCGGCGGTTTTCGCGGTTCCACATCCAGCCGCCGGGTCGCTCGACCACCAGGTCGCC
>JBFJUJ010000189.1:0-5371 GCA_041624755.1 Woeseia sp.
AGCGGTGCGCGATGTCGCCGCGCGTTGCCTTCATCCAGATGTTGCCGATACGCTCGAAGGTGTCGATCTTGCCGTCCTCGACCTGCTCCACCATCGATTTCGCGTCTTTGCGGATCGAGTCGAACGCTGCAGTGATCTTCTCGTATCGCTCACCGAGCGTCATCGAGCTGACCTGCTCGCGCACCACTTCGTTGAACAGCGACGCCTGGCTGAGCGTCCTGGCTATCGCTGTGACGTTGGCCTCGTCGAGGTCGGTCAGGCGGTTGAGTAGCGCAATGACGGGCGCCTCCTCGCTCTCCGCGGGGACCAGGCCGAGATCGCGCAACTGGGTCATCGCGCGATCGAAATACTGCATCGCTGTCTTCTGCATGGGGGCTCCGGGATGATGATCTTCGGCACCGGGATTCACCGGAGAGGGCGAAACGCGGCTCGGGAAATTCGAGCGGGCATTCTAGCAGCCCGCGGCGCGCCCGCCAGCGCCGCGGACGTGGCAGCTACGGCCGTGACGCATGCCAGCCGGAACCAGGACGGCGGGCTGGCGGCCGGGCTCGCCCTCAGCGCAGCAGCTCGAACACCGCGATGCCGATGAAGCTGCCGCTCGCGTAGCCGAAGGAACCGGCCAGCACGCCCGGCAGCACGAGGTCGTGCCAGCCCTTCGCCGAGGCGATGGCCGGCGCCGACGCAGGGCCGCCGACGCAGACAGCCGAGGCGATGCAGATCTCGGCGAGGTCGAGCTTCAGCAGCCGGCCGATGCCGAAGATCAGCAGCAGGTGCACGCCGACGATGATCGTCGCGAACAGGAACAGCACCGGCGCGATCTCGATCAGCAGCCAGATGTCGGCGCTCGCGCCGATCGTCGCGAGGAACACGAACATGAGGATATTGCCGGCCTCGGTGTAGCCGGACAGGCCGGCGACCAGCTTCTGGCCAAACGTGGCGATGACCAGCGCCAGCGCCGTCGTCAGCAGGATCGCGTATTCGGGCCGGCCGAGCGCCGCGGCGCCGCCGGTGCCGATCGCCGCGAGCCCGAACGCGAGCGCGAGTGCTCCGAGCAGCCCGGCGACGTCGAGATTCGGCACGGTGTGCACCGGCCCCGAGTCGCCTGCGACGGGCGCCGCCGGTCCGCGCCCGTGCCGGTTCGGGAAGCGCCGCGCGAACGCGGCGACGCCCGGGAGGAACACGATGATCAGCAGGTGCAGGTTGGTCATGACGTTGTCCGCGGCGACCGCGGCCGTCAGCACGGTGTCGTCCTCGAAGCGGGTCGCCTCGGCCACCGCGGCGAAGTTCAGCGAGCCGCCGATGTAGGTGCCGGTGAAGATGCCGGCGAGCTTCGACTCCTCCGCGCCGAGGTCGATCAGGCTGATGCCGACCAGCACGCCGGCGACGACGGCGGCGCTGCCGATGATGAACGCGATCAGCGTCCTGCCCGCTTCGCGGAAGATGCGCTTCAGGTCCGCCTGGAACAGCAATAGCGGTATCGCGAGCGGCACGAGGTACTGCCAGACGATGTCGTAGGCCGGCGCCGACGTCGGGATGATGCGCAGGTTCGACAGCACGATCGCCAGCGTGATCAGCAGCATGACGCCCGAGTAGCGGCGGCCGAACGGGTAGCGCTCGCACCAGAAACCGAAGCCGGCGATGCCGAACAGCACCGCCCAGATCGCGAAATGCTGATCGGGCCCGATCAGCGGCGACATGCGCCGCTCCCGGGGATCGCGTCCGTGACGTTCAGCGGGCCGGCCTCGCCGCGGCGGCGATCGCCAGCGCCTCCTGCGCCAGCCGCGTGACGGTGGCGAAGTCGCCGTTCGCGATCGCGTTCGACGGCGTCAGCCAGCTGCCGCCACAGGCCAGCACCTGCGGCAGGGCCAGGTAGTCGGCGAGATTGTCCGGTGTCACGCCGCCGGTCGGCATGAAGCGCATGTCGCGGAACACGCTGCCGAAGGCCCTGAGCGCCGGCACGCCGCCGGACAGCGACGCCGGGAAGAACTTCACCGCCCTGAGCCCGAGGTTCCAGGCGGCCTGCAGCTCGGTCGCCGTCACCACGCCCGGGTAGACAGGCACGCCGCCGTCGCGCGCGGCGGCGACGACGTCTCGGTCCAGGCCGGGCGACACGACGAAGCGGCCTCCGCGCGTCAGCGACTCCCTGGCCTGCGCCGCGGACAGCACGGTGCCGGCGCCGGCGATGACCTCCGGCAGCTCCGCGGCGATTGCCTCGAGGCAGTCGAGGGCCCTGTCCGTGCGCAGCACCACTTCGATGACGGTGAGCCCGCCCTCGGCGAGGGCGCGCGACACGGCCACCGCGACCGCAGGCTCGTCGGCCTGCACCAGCGGCACGACCGGCGCGCGTTCGAGCCTGTGTTGAAGTTCGTCGGACAAGGGATTCCCTCCGCGGTGGGCCGCCGCTCAGGCGGCCTGGCCGGTTGCCGGGCCCGCCGGGCGCAGCACCCAGATGTAGGTCGGGCAGAACCGGTAGAAATGCCGCACGATGAAACTCGCTAGGCGCTGCTTGATCGATCCGGGCGGCACCATGTAGGACGTGCGGTAGCGCTCGGGCTCCAGTATGGCCTTCAGCGTGTAGTCGTTCACGTCGAAACCGCGTACCAGCTCCTTCAGGCCCGCGTAGCTGCGATGCTTCTCGTAGTAACGCTCGCCGCGCCCGAGCAGCCTGAGGTAGCGGTCGGCCCAGGAGCGCGGCATGACCGACAGCAGCGGCAGCCGGTAGTGCGGCTCCATGAGCTGGTAGCGGTTGCCGGCCGTGAAGTAGCACAGCCCGCCCGGCGCGAGGATGCGGCGGATCTCCGCCATCATGCGCGTGTCGTCGGGCACGTGCTCGTAGATGTGCGTACAGACGACGATGTCGATGCTGCCGTCGCCACAGCCCGTCTCCATGGCGTCGCCGACGCGAAACTCGAGGTTGTCGCGCGAGAATTGCTTCTGCGCGTGCGCGATGGCCTCCCCATCGATGTCGAGCCCGGTCACGTGGCCAACGTGCGCCGCCAGGTGCTCGGCGATGAATCCCAGTGACGCGCCGATGTCGAGCAGGCGCTTGTCGGCGAGCTCGCCGCCGCATTCCTCGCGCAGGATCGCGAGGAGCGTCTCGGCCTTGCGAACGCGATTCGCCGCGTTGTAGCTCGCTTCCCCGTAAAGGCTCGAGAAATTGCGCTGGTAACCGCGCTCGCCCGCGTCGCCGTTCATTCCTTTCCCGCCATCGCGTCAGCGACGAATGCCCTGAGTTGCCTGCCGAATGCCGACCAGTCGCGCTCGCGCGCGAAGCGCCGGCAGTCCGCGGCCATGGTCGCCCGCGCATCGCCTGCGAGGGCTTCAGAAATGGTCGAGGTCATGCGCTCGTAGTCCCCGGGTTCGACGAGGAACCCCGTACGTCCGACGGCGATCGCGTCGCCGACCCCGCCGCAGTCGAACGCGACCGTAGGCAGGCCGTGCGCAGCCGCTTCCAGGGCCACCATGCCGAAGCCCTCGACATCGCCGTGAACCTCGATCAGCGGGAACACGAACAGGTCGGCAGAAGCGTATGCGGCGCGGACCTCCGCGTCGCTGCCACGCCCGTGGAAGACTACCGAGTCGCCGAGTTGCAGTCGAGCGACGGCGTCTTCGAGGCGCGCGCGGACGCCGCGCTCGCGCCTGAGCGCACCCGCCGGCTCGTCGCCGATCACCAGCAGGCAGGCGTCCGGACAGGCAGCGACGATCGCCGGCAGTGAGCGCTCGACGAACTCGGGCAAGCCCTTGCGCCGGACGAGGCGCCCGACCGACAGCATGAGCGGCCGGCCGCGCAGCGTCTCGAGGAACGGCATCGTCTGCGGCGCTGAATCCGGGACCTCGACGCCCGGGTTGATCGTCCTCGTCGACGGGCCGCGGATGCCGTGACGACGTGCCAGCGCGGCGGTGTTCGCGCTGTTGGCGACGACGTAGTCCGCGCGCCGCAGGCAGGGCAGCCAGAGCAGCCGGTACGGCAGGCTGTCGACGACGATGTCGAGGCCGTGCAGGAAGACCATCGAGCGCAGGCCGCGGCGTAGCTTGAGCAGCAGGCAGACCGGGCCGATCAGGCCGCTGCCGGCGACGACCAGCGAAAACTCCGTCTCGCGGCTCGCGCGCAGCGCCGCGCGCGCCGCCTGCCACAGGAAACTCGGGGCGCCCGACTCGTCGCATTCGATCGCGCGGTGCGGGGCCGGCACCCGTGCCGCCGCGCCGCGCGGCCCGATCACCGTGCAGCGATAGTCATCGGCGAGCGCGCGGAAGGCCTCGGCAAGCAGCTTCTCCATGCCGCCGACGAGCGGCGGGAAGTTCCGCGTAATAATGAGTAACTCGGCCGGCATCGCGTCCCCGAAGGCGTCGACGGGACGTCAGCTGCGGCTGTAGGTCAACGCCGTGATCTGTTCCGAGATGAGGCCGATCAGGAAGACGATGACCGAGGCGCTCAGCACCAGCAGGCTCATGTTGGTGAAGCGTCCGGCGGTGGCGTAGGTGTAGGCGTAGTAGCCGACGCCGGTCAGGAAGAATGCCGCGCTCACGGGCACGAAGATCTTCAGCGGCGAGTACAGCGTCGCGATCTTGAAGATGATCAGGAAGAAGCGCACGCCGTCCGCGACCGGCCGGATGTGGCTCTTGCCGATGCGCCTGGCCGCCTTGATCGGCACGAAGTCGATCGGGAAGCCGGCGCGCAGGAAGGCCATCGTGATCGTCGTCGGGTAGGAGAATCCGTTCGGCAACAGGTAGAGGAAGCGCCGGAACAGCTCGATCTTTGCCGCGCGGAAACCGGAGGTCAGGTCGGCGATGTCGTGGCCGCTGATGCGCGAGGCGAAGCGGTTGTAGACGCCGTTTGCCAGGCGCCGGCCGAGATTGGCGTGAGAACCCGAATCGCGCGCACCGACGGCCATATCGAAGCCGTCGTCGAGCCGCTGGAGGAGCCGCGCGATGTCGCCGGGGTCGTGCTGGCCGTCTGCGTCCATCAGCACCAGCACGTCGCCGGTCGCCGCGCGGGCGCCGGCCTTGACGGCGGCGCCGTTGCCGAGGCTGACCGGGTGCCGCAGCACCTTCGCGCCGGCCTCGGCGGCCAGCCTGCCGGTGTCGTCGTCGGAGCCGTCGTCCACGACCAGGATCTCCGCCTGCGGACAGGCGCGCTTCGCGCTCGCGACAACCTCGCCGATCACCGCCGCCTCGTTGCGGGCGGGCATGACGATGGACACACTCCGATCGCCGTCGTCATTTGTCATTGTTCGTTGCTCTCCGTTGCCGCCGCGTCCCTGTCCACGAGCGCTGCGACGTAGTGCTCCAGGTCGTCCAGGTCACTCTGCCACAGCGACTGCCTGACCGGGTGACGCGGCCCCTCTTCGCGGGCCTCGGCGATCGCCTGCCT
>JBFJUJ010000190.1:0-5365 GCA_041624755.1 Woeseia sp.
CATCAACTTCGACAACGGCACCGACCTCGGCGACGTCAACGTCGCTGCCGGCTCGACGGTGCAGGAAGCGGCCGATGCGATCAACAACGGCAACATCGATGGCGTCTCGGCGTTCGTCAATGCGACCGGCCAGCTGCAGGTCCTGTCGTCGAACGGCGATATCACGATGGCGGAAACCACGGCGGCCGTGACCAACACGCTGGGTCTCGACACGCTGGTGACGATCGACGAGACGGCCGCAACAGCCACGACGCTGGCCGGCGTGGGCGTCGACACGGTCGCGAACGCGAATTTCGCGATCGCCCGCATCGACTCGGCCCTGACCGCGGTCAACGGCCTGCGCGGCAACCTGGGCGCTATCCAGAACCGCTTCGAGTCGACGATCGTCAACCTGCAGACCGTCAGCGAGAACCTCGCCGCGTCGCGCGGCCGGATCCAGGACGCGGACTTCGCTGCGGAGACGGCGGCGCTGACCAAGGCGCAGATCCTGCAGCAGGCCGGCGTCTCGGTACTGGCCCAGGCCAATGCCCAGCCGCAGCTCGCGCTGAGTCTGCTGCAGTAGGAACGGGCAGCCAGAAAAAATTCCGCGGGGGTGACAGGGACGTTGCCTTCGCGGTCTTTCTGAAGGAGTAGGACATGTCGGAATCAGCAGCACAGGCGCTATCCGGCACCGGCCAATACCGGGTTCTCGAGCTGTCGCCAAGGCCCGTCGCAGCGGCAAGCGGCGGCAATGCGGACAGGGAAACCGGCAAGCCATTGCCGGTCGAGATCAGGAAGCCGGACCTGGAACGGGTCGCCGAGCAACTGAACATGAGCAGCCAGAGTATCGGCCGCGACCTGCGTTTCGAGGTCAATCTCGACAGCGGGCGCTCGGTCATACAGGTGCTGGACCGCGAGACGGGCGAGATCATCCGGCAGATTCCGCCGGAAAAGGTCTCGCCCTACCTGCGCGAGAACGGGGCCCTGGAACTGCGCCTGTACGACGAACTCGTGTGACCGCGGCGGTGCACAGGTAGCTCCGCGCCGGACTGGCACGGATCTTGTAAGCATATTGCAGGCATACCGGGAAGCCGGTTACCGGGCGGCTATATCGCCCGTCAGCGAGCAACGAAGAGACAGCGAAACGCAACGCCATGGCCAGCATCATTTCAGCAGGAATCGGATCGGGACTCGATATCGCCGGTCTCGTCACTCAGCTGGTAGCCGCCGAGGGCCAGCCCAGCGAGCTGCGTATCGCGCGCGGCGAGGCATCCGCGCAATCGCGGCTGTCGGCGTTCGGGTCGCTCAAGTCGTCCCTGTCGGCCTTCCGCGACCAGCTCGAGGCGATGAAGGAACTCGACACGTTCCTGAGCCGTAAAGCCTCCTCGACCAACGAGGATATCTTCACGGCGGAGACCGGTAGTGGCGCGGTGCCGTCGAGCTACTCGTTCGAGGTTGTCAACCTGGCCACGTCGCAGCGACTGACCTCCGGCGCGTTCGCGGATGCGGATACCGTGGTCGGCACCGGCACGCTGCAGATCGACGTCGGCGGCAACCCGTTCACGGTGGATATTACCAGCGAGAACAATACGCTCGCCGGTATCCGCGACGCGATCAATGCGGCCGGCGACAACACCGGGGTCGCGGCGACGCTGGTAAACGCCGACGCCGGCAGCTACCTGATCCTGAGCGCTTCGAACACCGGCGCGGCGCAGACGATGACCGTGACGCAGTCCGGTGGCGACGGTGGCCTCGCGGCGCTCGAGTACGATCCCGGCAACGGCCTCAACGCACTGACCGAGACGGTCGCGGCGCAGGATGCACTCGTCCGCATCGACGGGCTCGACGTCGGCGCGAGCGGCAACAGCATCACCGACGCCATCGACGGCGTGACCGTCGACCTCGTGCAGGCCGCCCCCGGCATCATCGAGACCCTGACCGTCGCGAACGACACCGGCGACGTACGCGCGACGATCAACGCTTTCGTCGACAGTTACAACCAGCTCGTGTCGACCTTCGACCAGCTCTCGGCCTTCGATGCCGACAGCGAGACCGCCGGCCCGCTGCTCGGCGATGCGTCGCTGCGCAGCGTTCGCGACCAGCTGCGGCGCGAGATGAGCGAGGCAGTCCAGGAAGCCGGCGCGACTTTCGGTACGCTGCGGGAGATCGGTATCGAGATCGAGCTCGACGGCAAGATGAACGTCATCGACGAAGAGCTGGACGAGGCGCTGGGCAACGACTTCACCGCCGTCGGGCAGCTGTTCGCGAGCGATTCGGGCTTCGCCGTGCGGCTGTTCGACCTGGTCGACAGCTTCCTCGACGACGACGGCCTGATCATGACCCGCACCGAAGGACTCGACCGGACCATCGAGGGCTACGCCGCGGAGCGGGAAAGGCTGAACGAGCGGCTCGCATCGCTCGAGACCCGGCTGCTGCGGCAGTTCAATGCGCTCGATTCGCTGGTCGCGCAGCTGACATCGACCAGCAACTTCCTCACCCAGCAACTGGCCAGCCTGCCGAGCGTGGGCAGCTTCGACAATTCGTAATCGACAGGACCGAATCCGATGATGAGCAATAGCGGCATGACGGCGATGAAGGAATATCGGCAGGTCGACCTGCGGCATGCGGTCGAAAGCGCATCACCTCACCGCCTGGTGCAGCTGATGATGGAGCGGGTGCTGGCGAAGATCGCCATTGCGCGCGGTCACCTCGAGCGCGACGAGGTCGCGGAGAAGGGCAGGCACATCGGCGACGCGATCAGCATCATCAACGGCCTGCAGGTCAGCCTGAACCACAAGGCCGACTCGGCCATGTGCGGGAACTTCGACGCGCTGTACGACTACATGACGCGCCGCCTGCTCGAGGCCAACCTGAAGAACGACGACTCGCTGCTCACGGAAGTCGCCGGGCTGATGCGACAGGTCAAGGAAGCCTGGGATGCCATCGGCGACGAGCTCGCCGGGCAGGCGGTCGCGGCCGCGAGCGGCTGACGCCGTGGCCGGCCCGGCAAGCGGCGGGGAGGTCCGCGATCGCGCGACGCTTCGCTACCTCGAGGAGCTGCACCGGCGCATCGAGGAACTCGCGGCCGGCAGCCGCTGGCCGGAGGTCGAGGCCCTGATGCGCGAGCGCAATGCGCTGCTTCAGGATTTTCGTGACGCTGAACGGGCCGCGGCGCTCCGCGCGGCGCAGCGCTCGACGGATCGCATCCTGCGGCTCGCCGCCAGCGCGCGGCTCGAACTCGCCGGCGAGCTGCGCAAACTGCAGCAGGGCCGCAAGGCGACGGAGGCCTATCGCGCGCATGGCGCCCGGTCCGTGGCGGGGCGTTGACGCTGCCGGGGATCCGGTCCGCAAATAAATAAAAAAGACCATATAAAGTGCCCGTCCGGCGTGAATAATGCCAGAAGTCAAATAGAATCCCAGATATCGCCGAAATTTTGACGGCCGTTCCGCAAATTGTGATTCGAGTCACGATGCGCGGCGGGCGCCGTCCCTATCCTCGTCGCCAATTGCCGACAGGCATTTTTCTTCGACAACGGGAGTCGCGGCGATGGCGGCAGCAGGGACGGGCCCGGCCAAGGTCCTGGTCATGGAGGCGGACGAGAGCCGCGCGGCCGAGCTCGGGCATCGATTGCGCTACCTCAACTACGAGCCGGTGGTCGCGGCGGATTCCGCGACCCTGAAGGGCATCGACGCCGCCGACGGTATCGCCGTCGTGCTGGGCGACGCCAACGCGGGCAGCGACCTCGCCCGCGCACTGGACGAGCTTCTCGATGCACGCCCGGACATGCCCGTGCTCGTTGCGTCCAACGATGGCCACGTCGGCTTGCCGGTCGCGAGCCGCGGGCCCTGGCGGCTCGACCTGCCCATTCGCCGCGCCCAGCTGCGCCGTTTTCTCGAGCGCGCGCAGCGCACAGCCGGCCGCGAGCAACGCATCACCGGGAACTCCCGCAGTATTCGCCGCGTCCGCGAACTCATCGAACGGGTGGCCGAGTACGACACCAACGTGCTCGTCACCGGCGAATCGGGGACCGGCAAGGAACTCGTCGCGCGCACGATCCACGAGCTGTCGGCGCGTGGGGAGCGGCCCTTCGTCCCCGTGAACTGCGGCGCCATCCCGCCGGAACTGCTGGAGAGCGAGCTGTTCGGCCACGAGAAGGGGGCCTTCACCGGTGCGGTCAGCACGCGCGTCGGCCGCTTCGAGCTGGCCGAAGGCGGCACGCTGTTCCTGGATGAGATCGGGGACATGAGCCTGCCGATGCAGGTCAAGCTGCTGCGGGTGCTGCAGGAGAGGAGCTACGAGCGCGTGGGCAGCAACGTCACTCGCGCGAGCGACGTCCGCATCGTCGCCGCGACCCATCGCGACTTGCCGGCGATGGTCGCCGAGGGCGGCTTCCGGGAGGACCTCTACTACCGGCTGAACGTGTTCCCGATCGTCATGCCGCCGCTCTGCAAGCGCGCCTCGGATCTGCCCGACCTGCTCGACGAACTGCTGCTGATGCACCAGCAGGGCCACGAGGGCGAGCTGCGGCTGTCGGCCGCCGCGCTCGCCGCGCTGGCACGCTATCCGTGGCCGGGCAACATCCGCGAACTCAGCAATCTCGTCGAGCGGCTCGCCATCATGCATCCGCAGGGCGAGGTCGGTCTCGAGGACCTGCCGGCCCGCTACCGCGACTGTCCGCCGCGGCCGGACGAGGAGGAGGCGGACGAACTGCCTGTCGCGTTGCCGGCGGCCGCCAATCTCAAGCAGTACCTGCAGGACGTCGAGCGCGACCTGATCGCCCAGGCGCTGGCCAAGGCCAACGGCGTGGTCGCCGAAGCTGCGCGCCAGCTTACGATGCAGCGCACGACGCTGCTGGAAAAAATCAACAAGTACGGCATCGCCTAGCCGCGGACGAGAAGAGGGTCAGAGTGGCTCTTCGCCGGAAAAGACCACTCTGCCCCCTTGCAGCTCCTGATCGCCTCTTACGGGTACCCCCTGACGGCTTCGTCCGCGGCGTCGGAGGACCGCCGGGCGTCAGAAAACCGACGCTCGCCGGCCGCGGGACCGGCCGCCAAGTCGTTGTTTTACATGACCCTGGTTCTTGGCACACATCTTGCTTCGTCCATGGCGACAGCCGTTACGGAGCCAGAGGATTGACTGCCAGCGCCCTGACCGACGCCGCCGCTCTCGAGCATGCTTTTCGGGCATTCAACGAGCATTCGTCCGTGCTCGAGTCTTCCTATCGCGAACTCGAGGCGCGAGTGGCCGCGATGACCGCGGAACTCGAGGCGACGCACAGCGCGCGGCACCGGGAGCTGCTGGAAAAGGAGCGACTGTCGGAACGTCTGGAGCGCCTCCTGGAGGCTCTGCCGGGCGCCGTCGTCATCCTGGACGGCGACGGCATCA
>JBFJUJ010000191.1:0-5364 GCA_041624755.1 Woeseia sp.
GCGACAGCGACGTTGTCACCGCTACCCGCCCGGGGTCCGGCCTCGCTCGCGGCTGCAGGCGCCCGGTCACCCGATTGCGGCGCGTCGGCTGCCGGCCCGCCGGCAGCGATGTCCGGCGCTGCCGGCGGTTCGCTCTCGGATGCCGGCGTCGCAGGGTTTCGCCGGCGATCGTCTGCGTCGGTCGCGTCGCCTGCAAGGCGATCCTCGAGTTCCCGGACGACGGCGCGGAAGCAGCGCAGCTTCTCGGCGTCGCCCGGGAGCGCGTCGCAGCGCGCGCCGTCATGCTGCGCCTGCGCCGCCAGTGCCAGCAACAGCCCGACGGCGGCGACGGTTGCCGGTTGCCGGACCGCGCGGCTCACGGGCCTTCCGGCCGGTAGAACAATGGCGCTTCCGGCAGGCTGTCGATATCGATGCGGCGGCCGTTCGCGATGACCTCTTCGAGCCGGCGGACATTCGCGATGTCGCGCAGCGGGTCCGCGCCGAGCAGCACGAGGTCGGCGATCTTGCCGACTTCTATCGTGCCCAGGTCGTCCAGTCGCCCGGCGGCCAGCGCGCCGTTCCTGGTCGCGGCGACGATCGCCTCGGCCGGCGTCATGCCGAGCTCGACCAGGCCCTCGATCGCCAGGATGCTGCCGATGCCCGCTTCCTGGATGATCGGTTTCGGTACCTTGCGGAACTCCGGCGCGCGGCCCTGGTAGTTGTCGGTCGCGATCGTGACCCGGCAGCCGGCCTCGATGAGCCGGATCGCGTTGTCACGCTGCAGCTCGTAGAGCCTGCCGACCATGGCTTCGCGCTCGCGACGCTCGGCGCTGGTCCGCGGCGGCGGGGCATCGCGCAGTTTGTCCATCGCTTCCCGCTTGTTCGCAAGATGCTCGCGCCAGGGCTCGCCGGCCAGCGTGTTCGAGCGCATCGCACACAGCACGCCGCGGTCCACGATCATCTGCAGCAGGTCGTCGGGATAGGGCGCGCTCAGGATCTCCGGGTGCTGGATCAGGTCGATGCCCGCCTCGACGGCGATGCGCAGCGCTTCCGGGCTGGTCGCGTGAGTCTCCGCGATCAGCCCGCGCCTGTGCGTCTCCTCGACGATGATCTCCTGGATGCGCGGCGCGAAGCCGATCAGTGACGGGAAACGGAAATGGCTGGTGCCGCCGTACTTTATGAAGTCCGGTCCCTTGTCGAGGTAGGCATTTATCGCCGCACGGACCTCATCCGGCCCCATGTCGAGCATCTCCTCGCCGGTGCCCTGGGCGATGGAGTCGTTCCATTCCGCCTGGAAGCGCGTCAGCTCGGATTCCCGCATCAGCGAGAACGTGATAGAGAACGGGCCGCCCCAGCCGATGATGTTGCCGGCGACGAGCAGGCGCGCGCCGGTTGCCTCGCCTGCGGCAATGCGGTCGCGGACGGCGACCAGGGGCAGCAGCGAGCCGTAGCTGTCGCGCACTGTCGTGACGCCGTGTTTCAACTGTCGCTGGGCGAACTCGAGGATCAGCTCCTCGTTGCGCTGACCGTAGCGGACGACGGTCTCGCGCCGGTTGGCGTTACCGTAGATCGACGTGTGCACGTTGCTGTCGATAAAGCCGGGCAGCAGGTACTTGCCGCGCGCTTCGACAATGACCGCGTCGTCCGGCACGTCGACGGGATCCTCCGTACCCAGCGCCGCGATGCGGTCCCCGGCCACCACGACCGTTGCGCGGCGTAGCGGAGCGCCGCCGTTGCCGTCGATGACCGTCGCGCCGACGATCGCTATGGTCTCGGCACGGACAGCAGTGACCGCGAGAACGGCGGCGAGCGCGGCCAGGGCGTATCCGCGGCACGAAGTCATCGGGCTGCGCCGACTCCGGCAACCTGCCCGGCAGGCGCGCCGGGCAGGGGCCGATGCTGCGGCAATCGGCGAACCGTGAGAGCTCGAGCCGGCCCGTTCAGTCATCGCTGCCGACGATCGCGTCGAGGCTGTCGTCGCCGATATCCAGCCAGATCGTCTTGATCTCGCAGTACTGGTCGTGCGCCAGCAGCGAATTATCGCGGCCGCCGAAGCCGGACAGCTTGTAGCCGCCGAAGGGCGTCGTCCGGTCGCCCTCGGCGTAGCAGTTGACGCTGACCGTGCCTGCCTGGATCGCCTTCGCGAAGCGGTGCGCGTTGCGCACGTTCGACGTGTAGAGCGAGGCCTGGAGGCCGTAGCAGCTGTCGTTGGCGATCGCCAGGGCGTGCGCATCGGATTCGACCTCGATGATCACGAAGACCGGGCCGAACACTTCCTCCCTGGCGATGGTCATGTCCGGCGTGACGCCATCGAACAGCGTCGGCTCGATGAACAGGCCGTCGCCGGCTTTCATGGCCTTGCCGCCGGCGACGAGCTTCGCCCCTTCCTTCTTCGCGAGCTCGATGTATTTCAGGATCCTGTCGTACTGCTCGCGGCTGACGATCGCGCCCAGGTGGTTGGTCGGGTCCAGCGGGTCGCCGGTCTTCCATTCGCGCATCTGCTCGACGATGCGCGCCAGCAGGTCGTCCTTGACGTCCCTGTGGACGATGACGCGCGAATTGGCCGTGCAGTTCTGGCCCATGTTCCACAGCGCCGCATAGACGATGCTGCGGGCGGCGTGGTCGAGACGATCGGCGTCGGCGAGCACGACGGCCGGGTTCTTGCCGCCGCATTCGAGCACGATGCGCTTCAGGTTGCTCTGCGCGGAATACTCGAGGAAGCGCCGGCCGATCTCCGTCGAGCCGGTGAACGAGACGACGTCGACCCCGTCGTGGCGGCCGAGCGGTTCGCCGACGTCCGGTCCCTCGCCCGGCAGGACGTTGAGCACGCCCGCGGGGAAACCGGCCTCGATTGCCAGCTCGGCGATTCTCAACGCGCTCATGCTGGTCTGCTCGGCGGGTTTGACGATCACGGAGTTGCCGGCGGCAAGCGCCGGGCCGATCTTCCAGGCGAGCATCTGCAGCGGGAAGTTCCACGGCAGCACGCAGCCGACGACGCCGGCCGGCTCGCGGACGATCATGCCGACGGCGTTGTCGCCGGAAGGCGAGAGCTGGTCGTAGATCTTGTCCGCCGCCTCCGCGTGCCACTTGAGGCATTCGATGGTCTCCGGCAGGTCCGTCAGCTGGCACTCGCGGATCGGCTTGCCGCTTTCGAGGCTCTCGAGCACCGCGAGCCCATAGCGGTCGCGGTCCATGAGCTTGACGAGCTGGATCATCACCGACTTGCGCTCGGCGGGGTGCATGCGCGACCAGTCGCCGCGGTCGAAGGCCTCGCGCGCCTTCGTGACGGCGTGGTCGACGTCGGCGGCATCGCAGGCGGCTACCTTCGCGAGCAGCTCGCCTGTCGCCGGGTTGATCGACTCCATGGTCTTGCCGGCATGCGGCCTGGCGAACTTGCCGTTGATGAAGGGGTTCACCGGGAACGACAGGTCGGCGGCGATCGCTTTGTACTCGTCGTGGCTCAGTAACGTCGGCATGGCTCAACCTTTCTCGTTCAACAGATTGCGGAGTGTCGTCTCGGCGGTCTTGACGATCTGGAACACCTCCCGGCGCAGCTCCTTTTTCATCGGCAGCATCGGCGGCCGGCAGGGACCGCCGGGGCGGTTCACGATCTCGCAGGCGTACTTGACGCTCTGCAGGAACTTGCCGCCACGTTCGAGGCAGTACATGAGCGGCAATAGCGCCTTCATGATCCTGCGGCCGGTCACGAAGTCGCCGTCGACCGCGCAGATCTCGTAGAAGCGCACGGACTCCCGCGGGAAGAAATTCGCCACGACGGACACCCAGCTCCTCGCCCCCCAGGCGAAGAACTCGAGCACCTGGTCCTCCGCGCCAGCGGAGAGCTGCAGCTGCGGATACTCCCGGGCGATCATGTGAATGCGGTCGATATCGCCGCTCGACTCCTTGATCGCAACGACATTGCTGCTCTGCGCGACGCGCTCGAGGAACTCCTCTTCCATGCTGGTGCCGGTGCGGCCGGGATAGTTGTAGAGGATGATCGGCAGGTTGGCGATACGGTCGATCTTCAGGCAGTGCGCCGCCAGTTCTTTCTGGCTCGGCAGCGAGTATGGCGGGGCCGCCAGCAGCAGCGCGTCGGCGCCGGCATCCCGGGCCGCCGCGGCGAGATCGTAGCTGCGCTGCGGCAGCAGGTCGTTGACGCCGGCGATCAGCGGCACCCGGCCGTCGATGCGCTCTTTCGCGAACCGGAACTGCTCGACGCGCTCGGCTTCGGTCAGCGACATGAATTCGCCGGTTGAGCCACCGACGATGATGCCGTGCGTGCCGTTGTCGATCTGCCAGTCGATCACGTCGCCCCAGGCCGCGTAGTCGATGCGCTGAAGAGCGTCGAACACCGTGATGATCGGCACGTAGATGCCTTCGAGTCTCATGCCTGTCTCCTGGACCGCCGGCCGGGATGCACGGGCCCGGGCCAGCGGCGCGCCTGCGCAGCAAGGCCGTTAGTATAAAATATATTATTTCCACCGTCTGCCGGGATCGGCGGCGAGTGGCCTGCCGCGGTCGCGGCTGCGCCGTGGCACAGCGCTGCGGGAGACGGGGCGCCCGGTCGCCGGCGCAGCCGCGAGGGGCGGGCCGGGGGGCGAAGCGGGCCGATCAGCGCTCGGCGGGCTCGTTCGACGGGCGCGCCGGGCCGGTTCCCGGCCGCAGGCTGATGGCGCGCCAGCGGTAGACGTCGTTGATCGTGACCGCGACCATCCAGTTGCCGTTGTCCAGGCGGCGGGCGACGAAGGTGTCGACGCAGTTGTTGCCCTGACCGCCTTCGGGCAGCGTGAAGTCGTAGCAGGTGATGATCGTCCAGCTATCCTGGCCCGGCACGTAATGTCGGCCGAGAATGCGGCCGATCGCGACCTCGGCGTAGAAACCGGTGTCGATCAGCACGTCGGCCATGCCCTGCGACAGGAGCTCCTGCGGCGGCGGCGGGGGCTTGGTGCAGCCGGCCAGCGCGAGGCACAGTGCTACGCCGACGATACGTCCGAATCGATGCATGAATTCCCCCTCGGGCGACCGTGCTCTGCCGGCAGTACTGCTGCCTGCTGCCACGGCTTCTTTAGCTGTGCGGTGCATCATACCGCAGCGCGCGCTACCGCATCCGGGCTGCAGGACCCGACGCGACGGCTGCCCTCAAACCGTTCCGCGGTGCCGCTGCGAGCCCCTGGGCTGGCCGGGCCGGTTGCGACGCGGGGCGCCGCGCGGGCGCGCCTCGCGCCGACCGCGCCCGTTCTGGATCGGTTCCGGCCGGATGCGCGGGTCCGGCTCGTAGCCGGCGATGACGTCTTTCCTGAGCGACGTCTTCAGGAGTTTCTCGATATCGCCGAGCAGCTTGTGCTCGTCGACGCAGACCAGCGAGACGGCGCTGCCGTCCTGTCC
>JBFJUJ010000192.1:0-5293 GCA_041624755.1 Woeseia sp.
AGGAGATCGAGGCCGCCGTCGCCCGCCTGCCGCAACAGACGATCGACGACATCCGGTTTGCGCAGGCGCAGATCCGCAAGTTCGCGGAGATCCAGAAGGCCGCGCTGGTCGACGTCGAGGAGGAGACCTTCCCGGGCGTCACGCTGGGCCACAGGAACATCCCGGTGAACAGCGTCGGCTGCTACATCCCGGGCGGCAAGTACCCGATGGTCGCGAGCGCGCACATGAGCGTGCTGACCGCCAAGGTCGCGGGCGTCAGGCGGGTCATCGCCTGCGCGCCGCCGCACAGCGGCGGACCGAACGATGCCATCGTCACGGCGATGCACCTGGCCGGCGCCGACGAGATCTACTGCCTGGGCGGCGTGCAGGCGGTCGGCGCGATGGCGCTCGGCACCGAGTCCATCGCCCCGGTCGACATGCTCGTCGGTCCCGGCAACGCCTACGTCGCGGAGGCCAAGCGCCAGCTCTACGGCCGCGTGGGCATCGACCTGTTCGCCGGTCCGACCGAGACGCTGGTCATCGCCGACGACAGCTGCGACGGGGAGATGGCCGCGACGGACCTGCTCGGCCAGGCGGAGCACGGCCCGAACTCGCCGGCGATCCTGCTGACGAATTCGAAGAAGCTCGTCGAGGAGACGCAGCGCCAGATCGAGAGGCAGCTGAAGACCCTGGAGACCGCGGACGTCGCCGGCCAGGCCTGGCGCGATTACGGCCAGATCATCCTCTGCGACACCGAGGAAGAGATGCTCGCCGAGGCCGACCGCATCGCGAGCGAGCACGTGCAGGTCATGACCCGCAATCCCGACTATTTCCTCGAGAACATGACGAACTACGGCGCGCTGTTCCTCGGCCCCGAAACGAACGTCGCGTACGGCGACAAGGTCATCGGCACGAATCACACGCTGCCGACGAAACTCGCGGCGCGCTACACGGGCGGCCTCTGGGTCGGCAAGTTCGTCAAGACCTGCACCTACCAGCGGGTGACGCCCGAGGCATCGGCGACGATCGGCGAGTACTGCTCGCGGCTCTGCGCGCTGGAGGGCTTTGCCGGCCACAAGGCGCAGGCGGACCTGCGCGTCGCACGTTACAAGCCGAAGGCTGCATAGCGGTGACGGACTCGCGCACTCATGCGGCCAACAAGAAAGCCGTAGCGAGCGGCCTGCGCGCGCTTTTCAGCGTGCCCGTCGGCGAGCTCGATCGCGCGGTTCACGACATCTACGCGGATGCCGCGACACTCCACGCCTTCCATCCGGTCAACGAGCAGCGCGGCGCCGCGGCCATTGCCGCCGGTCTCTGGCGGCCGATTCGCGCCGCCCTGCCCGACGCCGAGCGGCGCGAGCAGATCGTCATCGGCGGCGACTACGAGGGCGCCGACTTCGTCTGCACGATGAGCGAGCTTGCGGGTACGTTCGCGAACGACTGGCTCGGCATCCCCGCCACCCGCGGCGTCGTAAGCCTGCGCTGCTGCGAGATCAACCGGGTCGCCGGGGGCCGGATCGTCGAGGCGCATGTGCTGATCGACGTCCTCGACCTGATGCACCAGGCCGGCTGCTGGCCGATCGCGCCGAGCCTCGGCAGCGAGGGACGGTGGCGCGGGCCTCGGTCGCAGGACGGCGTGCGGCTGGACCGGGCAGATCCCGAAGCGGGGGCGGCGGCGCTCGAGCTCGTCCGCGCCATGCACCGCGGCCTGCTCTCGTTCGACGGCCGGGACCTCGCCAGCATGCAGCACGCGCAGTACTGGACACCGGACTTCATGTGGTACGGGCCGTCCGGCATCGGCACGGCGCGCGGGCTCGCGGGCTTCGAGGCCCATCACCAGGTTCCGTTCCTGCGCGCGTTCCCGGATCGCACCGTTGCCACGCACATCGCCCGCGTCAGTGACGGCGCCTACGTCACCACCGGCGGCTGGCCGTCGGTCGTCGCGACACATACCGGGCCTGACTGGCTCGGCCTCGGCCCGACCGGCAGGCGCATCGGCATGCGCGTCATGGACTTCTACCGCGTAGAGGACGGCCTGATCGCCGAGAACTGGGTGCCGATCGACATCGTCGACATCCTGCGGCAAATGGGCGTCGACGTGTTCGCGCGGCTGCGGCACCTGTGCGGCGAGCCGCGGCGGACGCTCTGACGAAGCGCCGCCCGGCGCTCAGGCTACGGCAACGTCGACGACGACGCGCTCGATTCGCTGATCGAATCGATAGGGCGGCTCGTACGCGCGGGTAATCGGCGCGTGCCGGTTCTCGCCGCAGCGCAGGCCGGCGTTCGCGGCATAGATCGGCCACATCCTGGGCAGCACGACCTGCCCCACGGGCACCCGGTCGACCGTCAGCGTTGCGATACCGGCGCTGGCGCCGGTCCTCGCGATGTCGAGGCCGAGTTCCCGGGCTGCCGCCGCCGCGCGCACGCGTGACCGGCCCGTGAACACGTCGTTGCGCGTGTACACGTAGCCGAAGACCAGGAAGCCGTCGTCCATGAAGAGCTCGTAGCCGCAGCTCGAGTCGCCGGCGGCGACGATGACGCCGTTGGCCGGCTCGTCGCCGAGTCGCACATGGGCGGTCAGCCGCGAATCGTAGCTGAAGATATCCGGGGCGCTGAGCCGGTCGAGGCGGGTCATGCCGGGGTAGAAGACATAGGTCGCGCGCGGCGCCGGGACGGACGCGCGGTACAGGGCAAGCGTGTCGTCCTCGAGCGGCAGGACGTCGTAGCGCTCCGCCTCGGCCTGCCACAGCGCGATGAGCGCGGCGAGACGCTCCGGGTACTCGGCCGCCAGGTCGTTCGTCTCCGAGAAATCGCGCTCGGCGTGGTAGAGCTCCCAGGTGTCGTCCTCCCAGGCGCTGCCGGGCCGGTGGCGGGCCACGGCCTTCCAGCCATCGGCCCACACCGCGCGATCGCCCAGCGTCTCGAAGTACTGGCGTTTCTTCTGCGTGGGCGCGGCCGGCTCGTCGAAGGCGTACGCGAAGCTCGTGCCCTGCAGCGGCAGCGGCGCCCGGCCGCGAAATTCGGCCGGCAGCGGCTGGCCGGTCATCGCCAGCAGCGTCGGTACCACGTCGATGACGTGATGATACTGGCTCAGGACGGCGCCGGCCGGCAGTTCGCCGTTGGGCCAGCTCACGATGAGCGGCGCACGGATGCCGCCCTCGTGGGTGTCGGACTTGTACCATTTGAGCGGCGTGTTGCCGACCTGGGCCCAGCCGCGGGAATAGGCCGGGTATGAGGCGTCGCTGCCCATCAGGTCGATATCGGCGAGGAACTCCCCGATCGGCGCCGACCCGAGGTAGGCGTCGCGGCGCACGTCCAGGCGACCCTCGATCGGGCCGCCGTAGGCAGCGCCGTTGTCCGACAGCACCATCAGGATCGTGTCGTCGAGCTGCCCTTCTTTGCCCAGGAAATCGACGAGGCGCGCGAGCTGCCGGTCGGTGTGCTCGAGGAACGCGGCGTAGACTTCCTGGCCGCGCGCGGCGAGGCGGCGCTGGTCGTCCGTCAGCTCCGACCAGGCCGGCACGTCGGGATTGCGAGGCGCGAGCCGCGTGCCCTCCGGCACGATACCGAGCTCCTGCTGGCGCCTGAATCGCTCGGCCCGGACATCGTCCCAGCCGCGGTCGTAGCGGCCGCGGTGGCGGCGGATGTCGTCGGCCGGCGCGTGCAGCGGAAAGTGCATCGCGCCGAACGCGAGGTAAAGGAAGAACGGCGCACCCGGCGCCGCGGCGAGATGATCGGCGACGTAGCGGATGGAGCGGTCGGCGAGATCGGCGCTCAGGTGGTAGTCGTCGTTCTTGTCGGGGTAGGCGGCCGACGTGTTCTCGAACATCTCCGGGTGCCAGTGATCGATGGCGTTGCCGTGGAAGCCGTACCAGTGATCGAAGCCGCGGCGCACGGGCCAGTGTTCGAACGGCCCGCTGCCGTTCTGGTCGGCGAGCGAGGACAGGTGCCACTTGCCGGCCGCAATCGTCGAGTAGCCGGCGGGCTTCAGCATCTCCGCGAGGGTCATCGCATCCTGGCGGATCCAGCCGCGGTAGCCGGGATGGTCGGCGCGGCCCCATTCGGCGATGTTGCCGACGCCGACGGCGTGCGCGTTGCGCCCGGTCAGCAGGCAGGCGCGCGTCGGTGCACACAGCGCCGTGACGTGAAAATTGTTGAAGCGCGTGCCGCCGGCGGCGAGCCGGTCGATGCAGCCCGTATCGACATCGGCGCCGTAGCAGCCGAGGTCGGCGAAGCCGACGTCGTCCAGCACGACGATGACGATGTTCGGCCGGCGCTCGAGCTGGCGGGGCCGCCAGCCCGCGTCGCGGACCGGCGCGGCGGCCGGCACGTCACGCCAGAGCGTGCCGGCCGTCGCCGCGGCGCTCGCCTGCAGGAACCTGCGACGGGTTACGGGCATGAACTACGCGCTAGAAACGCGCCTTGAAGCGTACGCCGTAGTTCCGCGGATACAGGTAGGACGTCTGCACGATGTCGTCGCTGTTGTTGTTGCCGCGAGCCAGCACGTCAGAGTCCTCGATGTTCTCGATGAAGGCCTCGATGGAATATTTCTCCTCGGGAGAATCCCAGATCAGCCGCGCATCGGTCTTCGTGTACGAGTCCTGGTCGTGCGACGGGTCCGTCGCCAGCAGGTTCGAGGTGTTGTAGCCGTCCGAGTAGTAGAACTGGACGTAGGGCGTCAGCGACCCCTTGTCGCCGAGGCTGAACAGGTAGGCGACGCTGCCGCCCAGCGTGAGCTCCGGCGACCACGGTGTCGTCTCGCCCGACTGGTCGACGAATTCCTGGACCGCGCCGCGGTAGAGCTGGTAGGGGTTGCTCTGGCCGAAGGTGCCGAACTCGGAGTCGAGCCAGGCGAGCGTGCCGGACACCGTCAGCTCGTCGAACGGTACCCAGACCGCGTCCAGCTCGATGCCCCAGGCCTCGATGTCGCCGCCGTTGTCCGAGAACGTCAGGACGATGCCGGTGTTCGGGTCGGGGCGCTGGCGCTGCGTCAGCAGGTTCGTGTACTCGGTGAAGTGCACGGCGCCGTTCAGCTGCAGCGTGTTGTCGAGCAGGACGCTGCGCACGCCGAGTTCGATCACCTGGGATTCCTGCTCGTCCGTCGTCGTCGTCGTGCTCGCGGAGCCCGACAGGTAGCCGGTCGATGCGGTCAGGTAGGACATGACACTGCCGTTCAGGTCGTACTCGACGCCGACTCGCCAGGTCACGTTGTCGAATTCGCCGAAGCTGCTGCTGGCCTGGATCGTGTTGTCGCTGGTTATCGCGTCGCTCGCATTGCAGTTGTAGGTGAACAGGTCGCTCGCGTTCTCCGGGA
>JBFJUJ010000193.1:0-5245 GCA_041624755.1 Woeseia sp.
CATCAGGTTCAAGACCGACTGGTAGACGGCAAGCCGGGGCGGCAGCAGCGGGATCGGCTCTTCGCTGTGCTTGAAGATGATGCCCATCGCGTTATCCGCGCGATACGGCTTCTCGCCGGTCAGCATCTCGTAGAAAATGACGCCGAGGCTGTAGATGTCGCTGCGGTGATCGACTTCCTTGCCGCGTCCCTGCTCCGGGCTCATGTAGTACGGCGTGCCGAAGATCTCACCGCTGTCGGTGATCTCCTGCTTGATGCGCATCTGCTTCGCGAGGCCGAAGTCGATGAGCGCGATGCTGTCATCGTCACGCAGCATGATGTTGCCGGGCTTCAGGTCCCGGTGGGTGATGCCTACCTTGTGGATCTCCGCCAGCGCGCTGCCGATCTGGCGCGCATACGCGGCAGCCTGCGGCGGCTGGATGCCGGCCTCGATGCGCGCCTTGAGGTCGCCCCCCGAGAGATACTCCATGGCGATGTGCGCGTGATCGTCGCTGACACCGAGGTCGTGGATACGCACGACGTTCGGGTGGTGGATGTCCGCGATGAGTTCGTATTCCTGCAGGAAGCGATCGAAGGCGCCGAGCCCGTCATTACGCTCGGGATCGTGGCGCAGCACCTTGAGCACGACCTTTTCGCCGGAATCCTCGCGCACGGCAAGATAGACGCCGGAATGCGCGTTCGACGAGATCCGCCGCTCGAGCTGGTAGCCCTTGATCAAGGGGTTGATGCCGGTCCGCAGATCACCCACGAACAGCGAGGTCGTGGACGTCGAGGTCTGCCGGGCGCGCAGTACGTCGCTCAGCAGGACCGTCAGGGCCGTGTGACGAACCTGGCTGCGCGGCAGGATGCCGTCCGCGCCCGCGCGCAGCGCAGCCGAACGCGCCTCGGCGCTGTCCTCGCCGAAATAGATGACGGGCGGGAATCCCTTGATGCGCGAGAACTGCTTCAGCACGTCGAGGCCGGCGCGTTCGCCCTGCCGGTCGCCGAGCAGGATCAGGTCATTGCCGGCGCCGGAGAAGGCGTCGGGCAGGTTACCGTTGGACTCCGGATCGAAATCGGTGATGATCGCATCCGGCCAGTGCGCGCTGACGTGGTACGTCAGCAGGCGCCGGAAGTCGGCATGGCCGTCGATGATCATGACCCGCGTTTCCATGACGGCCGATTATCCACCAATTCGACCAGATGCGGCCAAGCTGCAGTCCCCATTTTGTGACCCGGGCACCGCGGCGGTGCGCCCGCCACCGGCGACCTCACATACCGACGGCGGTGGTCGAATCCCCGGTGCCGCGAGCGCCGGCCTCCTCGGCCGTGTCGGGCTCGCCGCCGAACAGCGCAGCGGCCCGTGCCTTCGCGTGGTCGTTGCGCCGCTCTGCCAGCGCGCGCAGGTAGTCGGGGGTGACGTCGCCCGTAACGTACTCGCCCGAGAAGCACGACGTGTCGAACTCCGTGATATGCGAATTGTCGTGGCGAACCGAGCGGATCAGGCCGTTCAGGTCCTGGTAGATGAGGCGGTCGGCGCCGATCAGACCGCAGATTTCATCCACCTCGCGACCGTTGGCAATCAGTTCGCTGGCGGCCGGCATGTCGATGCCGTAGACATTCGGGTAGCGGACCGGCGGCGCCGCCGAGGCGAAGTACACCTTGCGGGCGCCTGCCTCACGCGCCATCTGGATGATCTGGCGCGAGGTCGTGCCGCGCACGATGGAATCGTCGACCAGCAGAACGTTCTTGTTGCGGAACTCGAGCGAGATCGCGTTCAGCTTGTACCGCACCGATTTCGCCCGCTCGGCCTGGCCCGGCATGATGAAGGTGCGGCCGACATAGCGATTCTTGATGAAACCTTCGCGGTATTTCGTACCGAGGTGATGCGCGACCTGCACCGCGGCGGTGCGGCTGGTGTCGGGGATCGGGATGACGACGTCGATGTCGTGGTCGCGCCATTCGCGCACGATCTGGCCGGCAAGCTGCTCGCCCATACGCAGCCGCGTCTTGTACACCGAGAGGTTGTCGATGATCGAGTCCGGGCGGGCGAAATAGACGAATTCGAAGATACACGGCGTGTGGCGCGTGTCGCCGGAATACGCGCGGCTGTGCAGGACACCGCCCTCCTCGATGTAGATGGCCTCGCCGGGAAGAACGTCGCGCATGCGCTCGAAGCCGAGCACGTCGAGCGCGACGCTTTCCGAGGCGATCATGTAGTCGGTGCCCTGGCCGCTCTCGCGTTTGCCGAGCACGAGCGGCCGGATGCCGAACGGATCGCGGAAGGCGACGATGCCGTGGCCGATGATCATCGCGACGACGGCATAGCCGCCGCTGCAGCGCCGGTGCACGGCCTCGACCGCATCGAAGATCTGCGCCGGGGCCGCGCGGCCTGCCGTGCGGCACTGGAGCTCGTGGGCGAAGACGTTCAGCAGCACCTCGGAATCGGACCCGGTGTTCAGGTGACGGCGGTCCTCGCGGGTCAGCAACTCGGCGAGCTCGTCGTAATTCGTCAGGTTGCCGTTGTGTGCCAGGCAGATCCCGTACGGCGAGTTGACGTAGAAAGGCTGCGCTTCGGCCGATTGCGAGCCACCCGCGGTCGGGTAGCGAACGTGCCCCATGCCGACGTTGCCCGTCAGCCGCAGCATGTGGCGCTGGTAGAACACGTCGCGTACGAGCCCGTTACTCTTGCGCACGCGCAGCCCGTCGCTGCCGCAGGTCGCAATGCCGGCGGCGTCCTGGCCACGGTGCTGCAGCACCGTCAGTGCGTCGTAGATTGCCTGGTTGACCGGCCGCGCCGCGACCATTCCAACGATTCCGCACATAGCTAGAACTCATTCACTCCACGTAAGGATACGCGTCACGTCGACCGGCAGCTCCGCCGGCGACCCCGGCGGCGCCAGCATCTCCACGCCCTTCGGCGCCATGATCCGGAGCCAGTCCGACACCTCCTCGATGTACGGTATGAAGCGCGAGTTACGCCACCAGTCGTCCTGGTCGAGGCTCGCGTACTGCCCGCCGATGATGGCGACGGCCACCAGCACGATACCGCGGCAGAAGCCGAACATCATCCCCAGTCCCCGGTCCATGCCGCTCAGGACGGACAGCCGCACGAGCTTCGTAATCCCCCAGCCCAGGACCCCGCCGATCGCCAGCACGACGACGAACACGAGGATACGTCCGAACCAGAGCTGCGCAGCCGACGAGCTCAGCCAGTCGTCGCTGACCGTCCCGAGATGCGGACCGATGTTGAACGCGGCCCAGATCGCGATCAGCAGCGACGCGATCGACATGGCTTCGCGCACGAAGCCGCGGACGAAGCCGACGATGACGGAGATGACGACGGCGAGAGCAATGACGATATCGGCGACTGGCATCGGGTGCGGCGGCTCAGGGCGTACCCGGGCAGGCCGGGAAAGGCGCCGATTCTAGCCCGGATACGTCACCGATTGCGCGGGCTCTCGCCGGTTCATCGAGTGCAGGGCGCTTATTCGTCGCGCGCGGAATACCGGACAGCATCGCCGAGCGGCGAAAAACCGCCGCGCGCTCAATGGCCTGACCGACTTTTCGCAGGTATCGGTGACGTATCCGGGCCGGCAGAACGCAGCTTGCGGTCGCTGTCGCCTGTCGCGTCACGGATGCGGCACGACCTGGCCGCGGTGTCCCTCGCTCGCGAGGCGGGCGGCCATGGCCTCGGCGCTGTCGCGGTCCTTCTGCGGCCCGACGCGAACCCGGTGCAGCGCCCCGTCCGCGCCCTGCAGCCGGCTCAGGAACGCCGCATACCCCTTGTCGCGCAGCGCACTCGCCAGGCGCTCGGCATTGTCCTTGTTGGAAAAACTGCCGAGCTGTACCGCCCACATGCCGGTCGCGGAGCGCGCGGCCGCGCCGGCCGGCGCTTCCGATTGCGGCGGGGACTCGGCGCCGGCGTCAGCGGTCGCCTCTGCCCCGGCCGGCTCCGGCGGCGTCGCGGCGGCGCGCGCGGCGGGCTCCCCCGCCGGCGGCATCGGCGCTGCCGTCGCGGCGCCGGTCGCGGCCGGCGGCGCCGTGTCGTCGCGCCCGGTGTCGGCGGCACCGGGAACCGGCACCGGTTCCCTGCGGTCCCGCTCCAGCACGATGGTCTGGCGCTTGCGCGGCTGGCCGTTCTGGCCGGGAAGGGTCACGGTCTCCGACACCACGGCCGGCTCGGGATCCGGGCCGTCGAGGAACACCGGTACCACGAGGACGATGAACACCATCAGCACGACGGCGCCGACGGTTCGTTCTTTGACTGCGCGCTCCATCGATTGGCGACCGGCTCCCGTCAGCTTGCGCCGCGAGTATAGCCCAGCGCGCTCGCTGCCACAGGCTCCAGCAGGGCGAGTGCGGGGCCGATCGTGTAGAACGAGCCGCTGACGACGATCAGCGCATCGGCGGGCGAGATGCGCGCCGCCTCGGCCAGCCCGGCGGCGACGTCGTCGGCGACCCGGCAGGGCTTCGATGCGGCTTCGGCGATGCGTTCGGCGAGCTGCCGTGCCGGCACCGCACGCGGGCTGTCGGCCGGCACGGCGATCCAGCGATCGACGAGCGGCAGCAATGGCGCGAGCATGCCGTCCAGGTCCTTGTCCGCGAGCACACCGAGCACGGCGGTCAGCCCGCCGGGCGCGTCGAATGCCGGCAGTTCGGCGGCCAGTGCCGCCGCGGCCGCGGGATTGTGTGCCGCATCCAGCAGCCAGCGCCGATCGGTGTCCACGCGCTGCAGGCGCCCGGGCAGGACCAGCGCGCCGAGCGCCTGCCCGGGGTCCGCCGCGGCCAGACCGCGCCTGCCTTCGAGCGCCTCGTAGAGCGCCAGCGCCGCCGCGGCGTTGGCGAGCTGAAAGCGCCCGGCCAGCGCGGGTCGGGGCAGCGAGTCGAGTGTCGCCTCGCGGCCCTCGAAGCGCCAGCGGCCGTCGTCGGCCGAAAAACGGTAATCCTGCCCGGCCAGCCGCAGGTCGGCGCCGAGATCGCGCGCGCAGTCGATCACCGCCTGCGGAGCCGGCGAGGCGCCGTACACGACCGGGATCGCGGCACGCATGATGCCGGCCTTCTCCCGCGCGATGGACTCGACATCGTCACCGAGCCAGTCACAGTGATCCAGCGCGACGTTGGTGATGACGGCGCCGTCGGGATCTACCGCATTGACGGCGTCCAGCCGGCCGCCGAGGCCGATCTCGAGGATCCAGACATCGACTCGCGCCGTCGAAAACGCGACCAGCGCCGCGAGCGTCGCGAACTCGAAATACGTGAGCGGC
>JBFJUJ010000194.1:0-5200 GCA_041624755.1 Woeseia sp.
AAGGGTGACGTCGTCGGCGATGCGAGATTCGAGGTCGACCCCTGCGGGGGCGCGACGCCTCTCGGGCGATACGGCTGGGTACGGGAAAAGGACGGTACGGTCATCCTGTTCCAGGTCAACGGGCAGCGGACGGCGGCCCGCGGGATCAATGACGCGGGCAAGGTCGTCGGTTTCACGACCGACCCGTTCACCGGTCAGACGAAGGGCTTCGTCATCGATGCCCCCGACACGAACTGCGAGGCCGTCGCTGTCGATGCGAGTGACCTGTTTGCATTTCCGGGATCGGACTTTACCTTTCCCGAAGGCATCACCAACTCGGGTGACATCGTCGGCCTCTACCAGGACGCCGTGAATGGTTTCGGGTTCATCGCCACGCGCCAGTAGGGATCCTGCACGATCACCGGGCGAGCTCTCGAGGCGCCTGCAAAGCCCCCGGCCTCGCGCCGGGGGTCTTGTTTGCGGTGCCTGGTATCGTCGTGGCACTGCGGCAGGCCGGACGTCCGGACGACGCGCCGCCGGTCACCGCCCGGAAACGAGATACAATCCGCGGCATGGCGACATCAGCGTTTTCCGACAAACCCTCGAGCCGACGGAGTAGCGACCTGTGAGCGACGACGGCGACCTTCTCGACGTCAAGGGCCGCGTGGCGATGATCTCCGGCGCGTCGCGCGGCATCGGCAAGGCGATTGCGATGCGGCTGATCGCCGACGGCTATCGCGTCTCGCTCGGCGTGCGCGACGTCGAGGCCGCGGCGAAGACCTTCGCCGATCGCGCCGGCGGAGGGCTTTCGATCGAGCACTTCGACGCGACCGATCCGGCGACCGCGGAGAGCTGGCTCGAGAACACGCTCGAGCGTTTCGGCGAGCTGCATGCGCTCGTCAACAATGCCGGCATCTTCCGCATGGTGAACTACGAGGAAGGCAGCGAGGCCGACCTCGACGAGCTGTGGGATGTTAACGTCAAGGGCCCGTTCCGGCTGACGCGCCTCGCGATGCCTGCGCTGAAACGCTGCGGCAGCGGCCGCATCGTCAACGTCGCCTCCACCGACGGGCTGCGCTTCCGCGACAATACCTGCTCGATCGGCTACACGATGTCGAAGCACGCGCTGGTCGCGATGACCCACGCCGCGCGCCAGTTCGGCTACGAGGACGGCGTGCGCGCGACGGCGCTGTGCCCCGGCGCGGTCGACACCGACCTGATCGCCGGCCTCGCCGGCGTGACCCCGGCCGCGGGCCGGCTGTCGACGAAGACGATCGCACACATCGTGGCGACGATCCTGTGCCTGCCGAACAACGCCTCGGTCGCGGTGCTGCCGGTCAACACGCGGCTCGAGTCGACGCTCTAGGCCGGCGCTCCGACGCTCGCTCTCCCGCACCAGCGCAAGGCATTGAGCAGCAGCCGCCGGTAGTCGGGGTGCGCCCACACGTCGGGATTGTGGCCGGGCGTGAGCACGCAGACGCGTCCCTGTCCCCTGGCCAGCGTCCAGCCGGCCGGCTGCCTGCCGTGTTCCGACGTCGACGCTGCGAAGACGTCGGCGCCGTCGTCGACGAAGTCCATCGCATACTGCTCGTCGATCACCGTGAACGACCGGCAGCCAGCGGCGAGTCGATGCGGCCGATGCGGCGTGACGGTGACGGCGCACTGAGCGGGGTGCCCGAGGAAGCGCGCTCCTGCCAGGTCGCACAGCAAGGATTCGTTGACGCAGGCCGCGGCCCCGGAATGCAGGACCAGCAGCCCGTGTCCGGATTCGACGTGGCGCACGAAACTCCGTTGCACGCTCGCCGACATCCACGACGTCTCGTCGGCCGACGAGACGTGATCGGCCTTCGCGAGGATCACCAGCGGATACGCGGCCATGCGCTCGGCGGACCAGTGAGCCGCCGTATCCAGCCAGTCGAACTCGAAGCCGAAGCGCTCCAGGCGCATGAGCCCGGTTCGCACGAGCTCGGCAGGATGCCAGGCGTCGTCGAGCAGTACGAGTACTCTCATGCCCGGCAGTATACGGCGCGCCTACCCGCCGCCGACGATCGCCTCCGCTTCCATCTCGACGAGGTACTGCGGCCCGACCAGTTCCGCCCTGACCAGTGTATTGGCCGGCCGGACGTGGCCGAAGCGCCGGCCGTGCGCCCGGGCGACCGCTTCCCAGTCGTCGATGTCGCGGACGAAGACGCGGGTGCGGACGACGTCCTCGAGGCTGCTGCCCAGCGACTGCAGCGCGCCCTCGATCTTGTCGATGACGAAGTCGGCCTGGGCCGTGGGGTCCTGCCCGCCGATCACCCGGTCGCCGTGCGTGGCCGTGGTGCCGGACACGACGATGCGATCGCGGATCCTCACCGCCCGGGAATAACCGGCAAGGTCCTCCCAGGTCGTGCCGCTCAGGGCAAGCGTGCGGCCGCCCGCTCCTGCGCTGGTCGCATAAGGAGCGGGCAGGGCCTCGAGGTGGTGGCTCAGGTCGCCCGATGCCGTCAGGAACGGCGGTTTCCGGTATTCGTCGCCGCAGTCGCCGGGTATCGGCGCAAGCTCGCCGATCGCCGCCCGGATCGCGTCCCGGTCCTCGTCGTCGAGCGCGAAGCTCGACAGTTCCACGTTGTTGCCGATGTGCTCGCTCTCACCCAGGCGGGCGCCGATGATTATGCCGCCGACCGCCGGCTGTTCCAGGATGAAGCGGCTGGCGACGTTCGCCATGGACACGCGGTGCCGGTCCGCCGCCTGCCTGATGACCGCAAGCAGGCGCTGGAACGGCGCCCAGCCGCCGGCCGCGTCGATGTACCGCTTGTATTTCATCTGCGACCAGGTCGACAGGGCGTCCATGGACGGTTCGGGCCGATCCAGCCAGCGCTCGGTCAGGAATCCGCCGGCCAGCGTGCCGAAGGCCAGCAGTCTTACGCCCCTCTCCTCGCAGAGCCGGCTCATGTCGCCGCTCGCCCGCTGATCGAGCAGCGAGTAACACACCTGGTTGGAGACGACGTCGATACCGGTCTCCAGCACGACGCGCAGGTGAGCCGTATCGAAATTGGTGAGCCCCAGGTGCCGGACCAGTCCTTCCTCCCGCAGCTCCCGCAGGCAGAGCAGGTCGTCGAGGTAGCCGGGGTCGGCGTAGTTCCACGCGTGGTACTGCAGCAGGTCCAGCCGGTCCGCCTGCAGGCGGTCGAGGGCGCGTTGCACGGCCTGGCGCACGGTATCCCGCGACGAGCCGCCCGGTTTCGGGACCCACTTCGTGAGCAACTGCACGTCGTCGCCGTCGGCGTAGCGCCGCGTGAATATCCCGGCGATCTCCTCGGCGGAGCCGTAATGGTCGGCCATGTCGAAGGTCGTCAGGCCGGCCTCGGTGTACGCTTTCATGCTGCGCGCGGCGCGGTCCAGGTCCAGCGACCGCTCGTCCCGCTCCATGTCGGCGATCTGCCACAACCCGGTAATGACCCGGGAGATACGCAGATCGGGCGCCAGGTCAATGTGCGTGCCCTGCTTGTCCATATCACCTCGATGTCCGGGGCGGATGGCTCGTTCTCCGCCTGGCCCGAACTCGTAGCCTCTCCGGCGGTTGCCCGGGCCGCTCGTTTCGCCGCTTCGTCAGTGTGCCCGCTCGCGTGCCTTTACCGCCACTCCGCCGGCCGAGCCGCTCGGTCTGCTGCAGATGGCCCCGGTAATGGCTGCGCCTGGCCGCCCGATAGGTAAATCCGCGTATTCCCACCTATGGGGCCACATCGGACACTTGAACGATGAAAAAATTAATGATCACAAATATTTGCGCGGGCTGCGCGCTTTGGGCCCTCGGCGCCGCGACCATGGCGAGCGCTCAGGACGGCAGCATGCTCGAGCACATGCACGACCACTACGAAGCGGTCATCAAGATCCAGAGCGCCGTTATCGCGGGCAAGCTCGAGGACACCCGGAAACCCGCGCGCTGGCTGCTCGAGCACGATGCTCCTGCCGGCCTGCCCGAGAGCTGGGGAGAGCACGTCGACGCGATGCGCGCGGCCGCGCGCGACACGCTCGATGCCGAAGACCTGGACTCCGCGGCGACCGCGACGAGCCGCCTGGGCCTTGCCTGCGGCGGCTGCCACCTGGCCAATAACATCCCGGTCGAATTCGCGGACGTCAGGCGGCCGTCGGACAAGGAGAAAGCGCGGCCGCACATGCAGCGCCACCAGTGGGCCGCCGACCGGATGTGGGAGGGCCTCATCGGGCCGTCGGACCTCTCGTGGAGCCGTGGCGGCAACCTGCTGTTCGAGTCGCCGATGAAGCCGGAGGATCTCGGCGCCGAGGCACACGACGAGGCGACGCTCGGCATGGCTCGCCGCATCCACCAGCTTGCGGCGAACGCGACGGCGGTAACGGACGTCAACGAGAAAGCCGAGATCTACGCCGAGTTCCTCGCGAACTGCGCGGCCTGCCACAACGCGCTGGACGAGGGACCCGGTCGCTGAGTGACCCTCAACGCTGTTGGTGACGGCGCAGGTATTCGTCCAGCGTTCGCACGCCCCAGCCCGAGTAGCCTGCCGGGATCGTCGCCCGGTCCTCCTCCAGGTAGTCCACGCCCGCGATGTCGAAGTGCGCCCAGGGCTGCTCTTCGTCGACGAACGAGCCGATGAAGGCCGCGCCGACACTGGCGCCGGGGTCGCCCACGCCTGAGTTGACGATATCGGCGAATTTCGACTCGATCTGCTCGAAGTGCGTCTTGTCCATTGGCAGGCGCCAGGCCGGCTCGCCGGCGGCGTCCGCGGCCGCCAGCAGCTCGCCGATCAGCGAGTCGTGACGGCCGAAAACCCCGGCATAGTCGTCGCCCAGCGCACGTCCGACCGACCCGGTCAGGGTCGCGACGTCGATCAGCACGCCCGGCTCGTAGGTCACCTGGCCGTAGTGCACCGCGTCGGCGAGGACGAGTCGGCCCTCGGCGTCCGTGGATCCGACCTCGATGGTAATGCCGGACATCGACGTCAGGATGTCTCCGGGCCGCGTTGCGGTGCCCGACGGCATGTTCTCGGCCAGCGCGGCCAGCGCCACGACGTTGATCGGTGCGCCACGCCGCGCCGCCGCCAGGACGGTCCCGGTCACGACACCCGCGCCACCGAGATCGCCCTTCATCATCCACATGCCGTCGTTGTCCTTCAGCGAGATGCCGCCGGTGTCGAAGGTGATGCCCTTGCCGGCGAGGACGACCGGCGCCCGATCGCCGCCCGCCGTGTACTCGACGATCAGG
>JBFJUJ010000195.1:0-5196 GCA_041624755.1 Woeseia sp.
CATGAGTCGAGCACACACGAGTCGAACGACCCGCAATCGATCTGCCGTCCGTCGCGCCGGCGTCCTCATCGTCACGGCCGTGTCACTGGCCGCGGCCGTCGCCGCCTGCGGCGAACGGGACGCCGCCCGGGTCGGCGCGGACGAGCGCGGCGAGCAGCCGGCCGCCGCCGCTGACTCGGCCGCCCTGGTGCCGCCGCGGCCCGAGATCTACAGGAGCTATGCGCTGCGCGCCGACCTGTCGGGGCTGACGGACCGGCAGCGCCGGATGATCGTGAAGCTGATCGAGGCCTCGACGATCATGGACGGGCTGTTCTGGCGGCAGGCGTTCCGCGACGACTGGGAAACCTGGCTCGCCGCCATCGACGACGAGGCGACCCGCGCTTTCGCCGCCATCAACTACGGACCCTGGGACCGGCTGGCCGACAACCAGCCGTTCATGGCCGGTTTCGGGCCCAAGCCGCTCGGTGCGAACCTGTACCCGGCCGACATGACGCGGGCGGAGTTCGAGGCCTGGCAGCAGCCCGGCAAGGACGGCCTGTACTCGCTGGTGCGCCGCGACGAGTCGGGCGCGCTGACCCTCGTCCCCTACCACGAGGTCTACGGCCCGGAACTCGCGCGCGCCGCCGTGCTGCTCAAGCAGGCCGCGAAGCTGGCCGAACACGAGGGCTTCGCGAGCTACCTCGAGCTGCGGGCCGACGCGCTGGTGACGGACCTGTTTTTCGAAAGCGACATGGCGTGGATGGACGTCAAGACCAACCCGGTGGAACTCGTCATCGGTCCGATCGAGACCTACGAGGACAGGCTGTTCGGCTACCGCGCCGCCTACGAGGCCTACGTGCTCGTCAAGGACATGGAATGGAGCAAGCGCCTGGCGCGCTTCGCCGCGTTCCTTCCCGAGCTGCAGCGCGGCCTGCCCGTGCCCGAGCCTTACAAGGCGGAGACCCCCGGTACCGATTCGGACCTGAATGCCTACGACGTCGTCTACTACGCCGGCGACAGCAACGCGGGCTCGAAGACGATCGCGATCAACCTGCCGAACGACGAGGCCGTGCAGCTCGCGAAGGGAACCCGTCGGCTGCAGCTCAAGAACGCGATGCGCGCCAAGTTCGAGGGCATCCTGGAGCCGATCGCCGGCGTGCTGATCGACCCGGCGCAGCGCCGGCACGTCACCTTCGATGCGTTCTTCGCCAATACGATGTTCCACGAGGTGGCGCACGGTCTCGGCATCAAGAACCTCGTGGACGGCGAGGGGACGGTGCGAGCCGCCCTGAAGGACCTGGCGTCGAGCCTGGAGGAGGGCAAGGCGGACATACTCGGGCTGTACATGATCACCCGCCTGCACGAGGCCGGCGAACTCGGCGAGGCCGACCTGCGCGACAATTACGTGACATTCATGGCCGGGATTTTCCGCTCGGTGCGTTTCGGAGCGAGCAGCGCCCACGGCAAGGCGAACATGGTGCGCTTCAACTTCTTCGCGGATCGCGGGGCGTTCGTGCGCGATGCGGAGACCGGCACCTACCGCGTGGACTTCGAGCGCATGGAGGAGGCCATGGCGGCCCTGTCCGAGCGCTTGCTGACGCTGCAGGGCGACGGCGACTACGACGGCGCTCGCGCGCTGACCGAAACGACCGGCCTGATCCGTTCCGGGCTGCAAGCCGACCTGGAACGCCTGACGGCGGCCCGCATCCCGGTCGACATCGTATTCGAGCAGGGTGTCGAGGTGCTCGGACTCGACTGACGGCGCCAGCGGCCGTCCTGACGGGCGGCTAGGGCGTGAGCAGGCGCACCTTGTCCAGCCGGCCAACCGCGTCGCCGAACAGGCTCGTCAGGTAGATGGCCTCCGCCGTCTCGACGGCACCGGTCAGCGCCGGCAGCCCCGCCGCACTGTCGCCGAGGTTCATCAGCACCTGCCCGTCGACATCGATCGCGATGACGTGGCTGTGCGGCGCGGCGGCCGGTCGCAGGGCGTTCGGCAGGCGCTGAACGACGCCGCGCAGGAACGGCCTGCCCGCCAGATGGTCCAGCAGCGCATTGCGCGGGGCGACCAGCCCGACCCAGATGCGGCCCTGCAGGCCGTTCTCCAGGTTGTCCGGGAAGTCCGGGAGATTGTCGATGACGAGTTCGCGCTCGCCGCCCGCCAGCGGGTAGCGCCAGATGCGGTAGGCGGCGGTCTCGGCCACCAGCAGGAAGCGCTGATCGGCGCTGACCGCAACGCCGTTCGCAAAGGCGAGGCCGTCGGCGAAGACGCGGGCGCGGCCGCCCGACGGCGTGAACTCGATCACGCGGCCGCTCTCGCCGTGTTCCATGATGTCGAGCAGGCTCGCGGCGTAGCTGCCGCCGTGGCGCGCCGGCGCGAAGCGCGTCGTGGCATCGCTCAGGAAAATGCGCCCGTCCGCGGCCGCGGCCACGTCGTCCGCGTAGACCAGGGGATCGCCGCCCACTGCTTCCAGCAGCAGCTCGACCTGGCCATCCGGCGTGACGCGCTGCAGGCCGAGCTCCGCGTTAGCGACCAGCAGCCGGCCCGCCGCATCGAATTCGATGCCGAGCGGACGCCCGCCGGTACGCGCGAAGACCGACGTCTCGCCGCTGCCCGGCTCGAGCCGCAGCAGCGCGCCGTCCGCGGTCGAGAAATACAGCCTGCCGTCGGGGCCGACTGCGGCGTCTTCCGGGCCCTCGAAGCCGCCGATATCGAGCGGCACGGCGTGCCGCAGTCGCTGGTCGTCGCCGAACGGATCGATGTGACCGCGGTCCTCAGGGGGCTGCCACGCCTGCGGCTCGATCGGCACCGGCCACAGCGCGAGGTACGCCGCCGCAGCGGCGACCAGCAACAGCAGCGCGCCGCGCGCCGCGGACCGCGGCCGACGCCGGCCGTGCGTGGGGGTGCGCACCGTCGTCCCGTCAGTCGGGCGGGCCGATCATGGTGAGAAACTCGGCGCGGGTGCGGGCATCCTTGCGGAACAGGCCGAGCATCTGGCTGGTCACCATCGAGACCCCGGGCTTGTGCACGCCGCGCGTGGTCATGCACTGGTGCGCGGCGTTGATGACGACGCCGACGCCCTTGGGCTTGAGCACGTCCTGGATGCAGTTCGCGATCTGCGCGGTCATCTTCTCCTGCACCTGGAAGCGCCGGGCGAAGGTCTGCACGACGCGCGCGAGCTTGCTGATACCGACGACCTTGTTGTTCGGCAGGTAGCCGACGTGCGCCCGGCCGATGATCGGCGCCATGTGATGCTCGCAGTGCGATTCGAAGGTGATGTCGCGCAGGACGATCATCTCGTCGTAGCCCTCGACCTCCTCGAAGGTGCGCTTCAGGTAGCCGACCGGATCTTCCCGGTATCCGCTGAACCAGTCCTCGTAGGCGCGCGCGACCCGCGCCGGCGTGTCGACCAGCCCCTCGCGTTCGGGATCCTCGCCCGCCCAGCGCAGCAGCGTGCGTACCGCGTCCTCGGCCTGGCGGCGGCCGGGCCTGCGTGGGCGACTCCGGGTCGCGGGTGTCTTTGCCTTACGTGCGGTCTTGCTCGTCAAGCGTCTGTCCTATGTGATCGTTCGGCAGGAAATCGCTGGCCGGCGCCTGCGGCGCGCACGCCTGGCCCGGCCGGCTCAGGATACTACCGGTATCGGCAGGCTGCCGCACATCCGCGCCGTCACGCCTCGAGCCTGTCCGGCCAGTCGTCCTTGAGCAGCCGCGACAGCGCGCGGTCCGCGTAGATGCGTCCGCCGGTCTGGCAGCGCGCGCAGTAGTTGGTCTCGTTCTGCTTGTAGCGGATGCGCTGCACCGGGCTGCCGCAGTCGGGACAGGGCTTGCCGTAGCGGCCGTGCACGGCCATGCCGGGGCGGAACGCGGTGACCTTGTCGGGAAAACGCCCGGCGAATTCGCGCTGCAGGCGCTCGCGCCAGTCGCTCAGCACCTGCTGCATTGCCGCGTACAGGCGCCGCTGCTCGTCGTCCGCGAGCCGCCGGGTGAGCGTGACCGGGGAGAGCCGCGCGGCGTGCAGGATCTCGTCGGAATAGGCGTTGCCGATGCCGCTGAACGTGCGCGGACTGGTGAGCGCGCGCTTGAGCGTGCGGTTCTCCGCGGTCAGGCGCGCCGCGAATTCCTCGAAGCTGCAGGCCAGCGGCTCGAGACCGCCGGGATCGTGGGCCGCGAGCGCCGCCTCGCCGTGCACGACGTACAGCGAGGCGCGCTTCTTGCTGCCCGCCTCGGTCAGTTTCACGGAGCCTGTCGAGAAATCGAATGCCGCCAGGTCGTTGCGGCTCGCGAGCGCGGGCGGCGCGTCGTACCAGCGCAGCCGCCCTGCGATCATCAGGTGCAGGACCAGCCAGTAGTCGTCCCCGAAGCCGATCGCGATGCGTTTGCCGATCCGTCGCAGCGCTTCGACCCGGCGGCCCTCGAGCGCCGCCGGGCGCGGCTCGACGCTGCGCAGCAGGAAGGGATTGCGCAGGCGCAGAGCCGTGAGGCGGCTGCCCGCGATGCGCTCGCCCAGGCTGCCGACATACAGGTCGATGTCCGGCAGCTCGGGCACGGCGTCAGCCGGCGCCGCCCGACACGCCGGTGCCGACCGGGCAGCTGACGCCGGTGCCGCCGATGCCGCAGTAGCCGCCCGGGTTCTTCGCCAGGTACTGCTGGTGATAGTCCTCGGCGTAATAGAATTCCCCGTGCGGTGCGATTTCGGTCGTGATCGCGCCGAACCCCTGCTCGGTCAGCTTCTCCTGGTAGGCGGCGGCGGCACGGCGCGCCGCCTCGGCCTGGGCATCGTCGAACGTGTAGATCGCAGAGCGATATTGCGAGCCGATATCGTTGCCCTGGCGCATGCCCTGGGTCGGATCGTGCTCCTCGAAGAAGTGTCGGAGCAACTCGTCGTAGCTCACCTCGTCCGGGTCGAAAACGACGAGCACGACCTCGGCATGTCCCGTGCGGCCGCTGCACACTTCGCGGTAGTCGGCGTTCGGCGTGAAGCCGCCGGCATAGCCCACGGCCGTCGTGTAGACGCCGGGCAGTTCCCAGAACAGGCGTTCGGCGCCCCAGAAACAGCCCATGCCGAAGACGGCCTGCTCCAGTCCCTTCGGGAAGGGTCCCTCCAGCGGCTTGCCGTTGACGAAATGCGCCGCGGGAACGGGCATGGCTCGCTCGCGCCCCGGCAGGGCGTCCGCGCGTGTCGGCATGCGGGTCTTGGCTTCTCTGGCGAACATGTCGGC
>JBFJUJ010000196.1:0-5143 GCA_041624755.1 Woeseia sp.
CGAGGGGGAACATGATCGCAAGCGGCTTGTCGGGCCGGCGCTTGCGCCGGCGCAGCGTCGCGACGCTGTCCGTGCGTCTTGCGTCGCACAGCAGGTGATAGCCGCCCACGCCCTTGACGGCGACGATGCCACCGCGCTTGAGGCAGGCCAGCGCGCTGTCCAGCGGCGCCGTCGCCGGGGCCGGGCCGGGCGCCTCGTAGCGCAGCGTCGGTCCGCAATCGGGGCATGCCAGCGGCTCGGCGTGGAACCGCCGGTCGGCCGGATCGAGATACTCGTCTTCGCAGGCCGGGCACAGCGGGAAGTCGGTCATGCTGGTGTTCGGCCGGTCGTAGGGCAAGGCCTCGATCAGCGTGTAGCGCGGCCCGCACTGCGTGCAGTTGATGAACGGGTAGGCGTAGCGCCGATCGGCCGGGTCGTGCAGCTCACGACGGCAGTCGTCACAGAGGAACAGGTCGGGTGGAATGAAGATGCGGGCGTCGGCATCGGCGAAGCTCGCCAGGATCTTGAAGCGTCCGGATCCGAACGGTTGCGCGGGCTCGGCGCTGATGATCGACGGACGCGCGAGCGGCGGCGCGCGCTCGACGAGGTCCCGGCGGAACGTCTCGAGATTGCCCGGGCGGCCGCAGGCCAGCACCTCGACCTCGCCGACCCGGTTGCGGACGTGACCGGAAATGCCGTGCACCATTGCCAGGCAGTAGACGAATGGGCGATACCCGACGCCCTGGACGCGCCCGCCGACGATAATTCTCTGCGCTTCGGCGTCGGCCCGGGCGCCGGCGTCCGCAAGCGGCAGGCTGTCAGCCGCCTCAGCCAAGCGCTTGCCTGCGCTGCCGGCCCTCGTTTTCGTTGTCGCCGTGTGCCGGGGAACGATAGCCCGAGGACCACCAGATCCTGCACGCGCCCTCGTCCGACACCATGCAGGGTCCGATCGGTTTACGCGGCGTACACGCGACGCCGTAGAGACGGCACTCGTTGGGGTAAATCTTGCCGAGCACGACGCGCGCGCAATCGCAGCCCGGCGGCATCTCGCCGACGCGCTTGCGCGAGTCGTCGGCATAGGACCGGAACACGCGCCGCGCATCGTGGGCGGCGTAGGCATCGGCGAGCGCGAAACCGGAGGCCGGGATGACGCCGACGCCGCGCCAGTTGGCGTCGACGACGCGCATCGTCTGCTCGAGCTGCCGGCGCGCCTCCGGGTTTCCGCCGGGGCGCACGACCTCCGGGTAACAGTTGTCGAGGAAGGGCCGGCCGCTCTCGAGCTGGCGCAGCACCGAGACCATCGCCTGCAACAGGGTATCCGGCCGGAAGCCGGCGACCGCCGCCGGAATGCCGTGACGCTCGACGACGAACTCCCATTCCTCCGGGCCCATCACCGTCGACACGTGGCCGGGCGCAATCAGCGCGTCGAAGCCCGGCGTCTCGGACTCGAGCAGCATCGCCACTGCCGGCCAGGTCAGTCGTCCCGACAGCAGCACGAGCAGGTTGTCCGGCACGCCTTCGGCGAGCATCGCCGCGACCGGCGCCGTCGTCGTCTCGAAGCCGGCGGCGAAGAAAACGACGCGGCGATTCGGGTCATCGCGTGCAATCCGCACGGCATCCGTCGGGGACGCCACCGGCCGGATGTCGGCGCCGGCGGCGCGCGCCTGCTCGAGCGAGCGCGGCTCGCGGCGGGGCACGTTGACCGGCACGCGCAGCATGTCGCCGAAGGCGACCAGCGTGATGTCTTCTTTGAGCGCGAGCTGGATCGCCTCGTACACGTCCTCTTCGGGACAGATGCAGACCGGGCAGCCCGGGCCGGGCACCAGCTCGATGTTCGCGGGGATCGCCGTCCGCAGGCCGGCAAGCGAAATCGAACGCTCGTGCCCGCCGCAGACGTTCATGATGCGCACGGGTCTCGACAGCGGCAGCGCCCGCAGCCGCTCGAGCCAGTCGGATGCGCTCGTCGCGGTGGCCATGGCAGTCAGGCGTGACGAGCGGCAGCGCCGTCGCCGGCGGCCGTGCCGCGCGCCGGCGCGCGCAATGCAGCGACGGCACCGCGCAGCCACGCGATCCAGGCATCGGTACCGCTCCCGCTGCGCGCCGACAGCGACAGGAGCGGCGCCTCGCTCGCGAGCTGCCGCAGGCGGCGCTCGGCCGCGCCCGTATCGAAGTCGTCCAGCACAGGCAGCAGGTCCGCCTTCGAAACCACAACGAGATCGGCGGCGCGGAACATCACGGGGTACTTGGCCGGCTTGTCGTCGCCTTCCGGCGTCGACAGCAGCGCCACGTTGTAGTGCTGCCCGAGATCGAAGCTGGCCGGGCACACGAGGTTGCCGACATTCTCGATGAACAGCAGGTCGACGGCGTCGAGATCGAGCTGGTGCAGCGCGTCGTGCACCATGTGAGCGTCGAGGTGGCAGGCGCTGCCGGTCGAGATCTGTATCGCCGGCACGCCCTTCTTGCGGATGCGCAGGGCGTCGTTTTCCGTTTCGAGGTCGCCTTCGATCACGGCGCAGGCAAACTCACCGCGCAACGCGTCGATCGTGGTCTCGAGCAGGGTGGTCTTGCCTGCGCCCGGCGACGACATCAGGTTCACGGCGAGGACGCCGTGGCGCTCGAAATGCTCGCGGTTGTGCGCCGCCTGGTGATCGTTGGCGCGCAGCAGCCCGTCGAGAACTTCCACCGACTCGCTGCCGGCCGTGGTCCTGGAGAGCGCTCCGCCCGCGGCGAGCAGGTGCGCGTTGCCGGTGGTCACGTTGCAGCCGCAGGTATCACACATCGCTCGTTCCTCGCCCGCCCGGTCAGGAAGCCGGGGATTCGGCCGCCAGCATCTGGTCGAAGAGCTCCCAGGCATCGGCCGCGTCGTCCTGCGATACCTTCTGGATTGCGTAGCCGACGTGCACCAGCACGTGGTCGCCGGGCACTACGTCCTCGCCCTGCAGCATGAACAGGCTGACTTCGCGCTCGATGCCGCGCGCCTCGCAGACGCAGTTGAAGCCGTCGATCTTCCGGACCTGCATGGGAACGGCGAGGCACATGGGGCCCTCCTGGAGTCGCGCGCGGGACGCAAAAGGACAGCATCGATTGTAGAGGTCGCCGCCGCTGAGCGGCTGTACGTAATAACGCCTATTCTGCTCCAGTCTTGCGCTGGCTACGCTTGCGGGAATGGCGAGTTTGGCGCCGGCCGACGTCGTGATGACGGGCCCGGCACTTCGTGCCGCTGCAGGGAAAGCCGCTGCGACCTGGCGGACACCGAACCTGGCTACGCGGCGTCAGCCAAGGGACTTGAACCATGAGGCGTACACCATGAAGCGCTCCACGGCACTCCTTGCGCTGTGCACCGCCGCCGGCCCGGCGCTGGCGCACGCGCCCGGCGGCGACACGACGTTCGCCGACTCCGCCCGCCACCTGTTGCTCGGCAGCCATCACCTGCCGCTCACGCTGCTGGCTCTTGTCGTGCTGGCCGGCGCCGTACTCGCGCTTCGCCGTCGGCGACGGACGCAGCTCATTCCGCGGAGCCGCAGGACAGGCTGATCGCCACGGCGGCGTGACAGGCCCGGTCACACGCGGCGGCTCCGCGCGCGGCCCCGCTGACATTCTCCGCCCGGCGACACTCGCTGTACGGACATACCCTCCCGGCGGGAGCGGCAGGCACCGAATATCCCCATTCCCTTCGCTCCACGGCAAGACCGGTAGCTCCACTACAAGACCGGTACAGGAGCAATACGTAAAAACCCCTAATGGGTTTAATGCGCCCGCTCTCTATCGTATACACTCCAGCGAAAGCGCGCGCGCATGCATCCGCCCCGAGGTGTCCGGCCAACCGGCATCGCTTTTCGACCGGAATCAGGAACTGCACAGAAAGGTGAGCGATGAAGATTACGTTTAACTGGCGCGTCATCATTCTCGGGGGTGTGGCCTTCATTGCCGCGTTCCTCGTCCTGGGCGCGGCCAGCGTAGTCGGCTGGGAGTACTCGAACAGCGATGCCTTCTGTGCCGACTCGTGCCACGGCGTGCATCCCGAAGAACCGTATGCGCATCAGCTTGGGCATCACGCCCAGGTTGCCTGCATCGAGTGCCATATCGGCAGGCTCTCCACGTTTGCCTCATTGGCGGAGAAGTCGGGTCACATCGTCCATGCATGGAATTTCGTCGTCGGCTACGAACGTCCGCTGCGGTCGACCTCCTTCGGCGGTGCCAAGGATTCCTGTGAGGGCTGTCACACGGCGCATGTACACCGGCACAACATCGTCCACACGAAAAAGCTGTTCGCTACGGACAGGCGAAACTCGGAGAAAGACCTGACGCTCACGGTGCGTCTGAACGGGCGCGATTTCGACGAGGAGAAGCGCCGGGGCGTGAACTGGCACGCGAGCGGCGCAGTCCGCTTCATCTCCGACGATCCGCAGAACCTCAATATTCGCTGGGTGGAGGCTACGTATCCGGACGGCACCAAGAACGTCTACAACAACGTCCGCTCGCCGCTCACCGCGGAGGAGATCGAGCAGGCCGAGAAGCAGACCATGGACTGCACCGACTGCCACAACCGGGCCGGGCATCCGTTCCGCAACCCGGAGGAAGTGGTCGACGCCGCACTGGCAGACGGCCGACTGAACCCGAATCTGCCTTTCATCAAGGCCCGGGTCATCGAACTCCTCGAGGAGGATTTCGAGACCGAGGAAGAAGCCATGGATCTCGTCCGCAAGGCCTGGCAGAAGTACCAGGAAGACTTCCCCGAGATCGCGGAACGGGACCCCGAGTCCTGGAGCGACGCGCAGGAATTCCTCGAGGAGCGCCAGGAGTTCATGACCAATCTCATGGTCCGCAGCCGCTTTCTCGACGACGAGGTGTCGTGGCGCTCATTCCCTGACCACAACGGGCACAAGCTCGATCCGGGCTGTTTCCGCTGCCACAGCGGGCGCCTGCAGAACGCGGAGGGCAGGCCGATCACCGTCAACTGCACGAACTGCCATTCCGTGCCTCTGATCACGAAGCGCGGCCGTATACCCGACTATTTCCTCGCGCTCCTCGACATGCGCAAGCCTGAGAGCCACAGGGATCCGGCGTTTATTGCGAAGCACATGGATCTCGCCGGCGAGGAATGCACCGCCTGTCATGACGAGATCCGCTTCGGCGCGTCCGACCGCTCGTACTGCTCGAATTC
>JBFJUJ010000197.1:0-5055 GCA_041624755.1 Woeseia sp.
CGAGTCGAGTTCGGTCACGACGTTGTCGGCGGGCGCGCTCACAGGTTCTCCACGCCGTCGGGGATGTCGTAGAAGGTCGGATGCCGGTAGATCTTGTCGGCCGCCGGCTCGAACAGCTCCGCCGACTCGGCGGGATCCGACGCGACGAGATCGCTCGAGCGGACGACCCAGATGCTGACGCCCTCGCTGCGACGCGTGAACACGTCACGCGCATGGTCGATCGCCATCTCTGCGTCGGCGGCGTGCACGCTGCCGGCGTGGCGGTGCGACAAACCCGCTTTGGAGCGGATGAATACCTCGTAGAGCGGCCAGTCTTCGTTCGGCATCGTCCTGTCCTCGCCGGTCCCGGCTTCAGGCAGCCGCGGCGGCGCGCTTCGCCGCGTGCGCGCGGGCCGCCTCACGCACCCACGCACCCTCCGCGTGCGCCCGCCGGCGCGTCTCGAGGCGCTGCCGGTTGCAGGGCCCGTTGCCCTTCAGCACCTCGACGAATTCCTGCCAGTCGATCTCGCCGAAGCGGTAGTGCCCTGTGTCGGCGTCGAACTCGAGGTCGTCGTCCGGCACCCGCAAGCCCAGGAACTCGGCCTGCGGCACGGTCACGTCGACGAACTTCTGCCGCAGCTCATCGTTGGAGAAACGCTTGATCTTCCAGGCCATCGACTGCGCCGAGTGCGTCGAGTCGCGGTCCGAGGGCCCGAACATCATCAGCGACGGCCACCACCATCGATCGAGCGCATCCTGCGCCATGGCTTTCTGCTCGGCGGTGCCGCGGCTGAGCGTCAGCATGATGTCGAAGCCCTGGCGCTGGTGAAAACTCTCTTCCTTGCAGATGCGCACCATGGCGCGCGCGTAAGGCCCGTAGGAGCAGCGGCACAGCGGCACCTGGTTCATGATCGCCGCGCCGTCGACGAGCCAGCCGATCGCGCCGATGTCCGCCCAGGTGAGCGTCGGGTAATTGAAGATGCTGGAGTACTTGGCCTTGCCGCAGAGCAGGTCGCCGATCATCTCCTCGCGGGTCGTGCCGAGCGTCTCGGCCGAGCCGTAGAGGTAATGGCCGTGTCCCGCCTCGTCCTGCACCTTGGCGATCAGGATGGCCTTGCGCTTGAGCGTCGGCGCGCGCGTCAGCCAGTTGCCCTCGGGCTGCATGCCGATGATCTCGGAATGCGCGTGCTGCGAGATCTGCCGGATCAGCGTGCGGCGATACGCCTCGGGCATCCAGTCCTTCGGCTCGATCTTCTCCTCGGCATCGATGCGCGCCTGGAACGCTGCGAGCCGCTCGGCGGACTCCGCGCCGGCCGCGCGCCCGGTGCGCTCCGCCTTCTGGTCGAGCCCCTGCGTGTACATCGCCAATCCTCCGTGGACCTCTGCGGTCAGCCGGTTAATGTGTCACATTTTTGGCATTTTGACAATGATTTCTGTATCACGTCAGGAGCCCTTCCCGAGCAGCCGCGCACCGGTCGGCACGGCGCGGCCGCGGAACAGCGCAACGTCCCGCCCGTCCTGGTTGCGCACGGTCACGTCGTAGACGCCGGCGCGCAGCCCGCGCTGCCTCTCGCGGGCGGTCGCCGTCAGGCGGTCGCCGAGGCGCGACGGTCGCAGGAAGTCGATGCTGCCGCCGCCGGCGACGGTGACGTTGTCGTAGGCGTTGCAGGCGAACGCGAATGCGGTATCGGCCAGCGCGAACACGAGGCCGCCGTGACAGATGTCGTGGCCGTTCAGCATCGTCTCGGTGACGGTCATGACGGCCTCTGCCGCACCGGGCGCCGTCACGGCGACCTCTATTCCCAGGGACTGCGAGGCCCGGTCGTTCGCGTACATCGTCTCGGCGCAGGCCCGCGCCAGCTCGAGCTTTGCGTCGTCGGTCATTGCGACAATCCTCCGAATCGCTGGTAGTAGGCGGGCTCGGGGGGCGGCAGCGGACCGTCCGCCGTCTCCATGGCCTCGCCGAGAAAGACGTCGGCGGCCTCGCAGACCGCGCGGTACAGGTTGCGGCAGAGCTGGTAGGCGCCGGTGCCGTGCCAGTCGGCGGGCAGCAGTTCCGAGGGCAGCAGCGGGTCGCGCAGCAGGATCTTGCGGTACTCGTGGATCAGCAGCGTGCGCACCAGGAAGGCGAGCCGCGGCTCCTGCCGCCTCGCCTTGCGGAGCGCCGCGTACACGGGCCGGAAGCGTCGCGTGAAGCGGTCGTAGCGCGCGTCCAGGTCGGCGAGGTCCCAGCTCGCCGCCGCCAGCGCGGAGAGCGCCTGGTCCTGTGACGGCGTGGCGGTACCGCCATCGAAGACCACGATCTCGCCGTCCGGGTCGATGCGCTTGAGCAGCGTCGCGAAATCCTGCCGGTCGGGCGCGGGGTGCACCAACAGGTTGGCCGTCAGCGCGCCGAAGCCCAGCCAGCCGAGCTCCTTGCGCGCGCGCTCCTTCCCGGTCGCGGTCAGCCCGGCCGTCAGCGCGAGCGTCCAGCGGCCGTCCCAGTGCTGCCGCGGCTCGCCATAGATGCGGTGCGTCGCCTGCTCGAAGCGCGCCGCGCCGGATTCGGTCAGCCTGTAGTAGCTGCGGCGGCCGAGCTGCTCGACGTCGAACCAGCCGTCGCGCGTCAGGCGGAACATCGACGTGCGCACCAGCCGCTCGCTGACGCCGAACTCCGCGAGCGCGCGAATGAGGCTGCCGATCCAGACCGAGCCACCGCGCGGCGCGATGGAATCGCCGAACACCGTCGTGATCAGCGTCCCCGCCCGCGGCGTCGGCCGGGCGCGGAACTCGTCGACCAGTTTACGCGTGGCGGCTGTGACGGACATGGGGCGCGGCGCTAGCCCGGAGAACTCGCGAGCGATCGCGAGGATTGCCGTGCCGCGGTGGACGCAGCGCGCCGCCGTGCAGCGACGGTGGCAGCGGCAGCTGCCGCTCGAATGAACGCCAGGCGCTGCGCCGCCGCAGCGCGGCATGAAGGCGATAGGCAGCGATCAGGGAACACTCCGTCAGTTGACGCCGGCATCGAAATTTTCCGCGGTTCATCGTTTTGCATCGGATCGGTGCCGCCCTCGTGAATCGTCCGGGCCGGCTCCCGGCAGTGTAGCGACGGGCAGGCTGCACCCGACACGACAAAACGATACCGGCAATCGGGATCGGCGTCGATTTCTGTATCTCGAAGTCATGGTTTATGCTGCCCTGCCCGGCAGGCACGCTGCCTGACCGGCGGCGGAGGAACCTGATGAGCAAGCTCGAAAATTACGTGGAAGGACGCTGGCGGGCCGGCGATGGCGACGGCAAGGTGCTGCGCTCGGCGGTCAGCGGCGCCGCCGTCGCCGAGATCACCAGCGAGGGGATCGACTTCGGCGCCGCGCTCGACCACGCCCGGAAGGTCGGCGGCCCGGCACTGCGCCGCTTCACGTTCCACGAGCGCGCGCTGATGCTGAAAGCACTCGCGAAGCACCTGAACGCGCAAAAGGCCGCTTTCTACGCGCTGTCGACCGAAACCGGCGCAACGAAGAAGGACGGCTGGATCGACATCGACGGCGGCATCTCGACGATGTTCGTCTACTCCAGCAAGGGACGCCGCGAGATGCCGAACGGCAAGGTATTCCTCGACGGGCCGCCCGAGATGCTGTCGCGCAACGGCACGTTCGTCGGCCAGCACGTCTGCACGCCGCTGCCCGGCGCCGCGGTGCACATCAATGCGTTCAATTTCCCGGTCTGGGGAATGCTCGAGAAACTCGCGCCGACGCTGCTCGCCGGCGTGCCGGCGATCGTCAAGCCGGCGTCCAGCACGGCCTACCTGACCGAGCTGGTCGTCCGGCACATCATCGAGTCGGGCATCCTGCCCGGCGGCGCGCTGCAGCTCATCTGCGGCGGCGTCGGCGACCTGTTCGATCATCTCACTTCGCAGGACGTCGTCGCCTTCACCGGGTCCAAGCACACCGCGGAAACATTGCAGCAGCACCCGCGGGTCATTGCGGAATCCGTGCGCTTCACGGCCGAGACGGATTCGCTGAATGCCTCTATCCTCGGCCCCGACGCGAAGCCGGACACGCCGGAATTCGATCTCTACGTGCAGGAAGTCGTGCGCGAGATGGTCAGCAAGGCCGGCCAGAAATGCACCGCGATACGCCGCATCATCGCGCCGTCCGCGCTGGCCGCCGACCTCGTGCGGGCGCTGTCGGCCGAGCTCGGCAAGGTACGCATCGGCCATCCCGGCAACGAGGACGTCGACATGGGCGCGCTCGCGAGCCTGGGGCAGCGCGACGAGGTGCGCGAACGGGTCGGGGAACTCGAGGATGAATCGACCGTCGTCTACGGCAATCGCGACGACTTCGACGTGACCGGCGCGGACGCCGACAAGGGCGCGTTCTTCATGCCGACGCTGCTACGCTGCGACCGCCCGCTGACGGCGGCGCGCGTGCACTCGGTCGAGGCCTTCGGGCCGGTGGCGACCGTATTGCCCTACGAGACGCTGGACGAGGCAGTCGAACTCGCGCGCCTTGGCAACGGCAGCCTCGCGGGCTCGATCGTTACCGGGGACAACGACGTCGCGCGCGAACTCGTGCTGGGCTGCGCCGCGTGGCACGGCCGCATGCTGATCCTGAACCGCCACTGCGCAAAGGAATCGACCGGCCACGGTTCGCCGCTGCCGCACATGGTCCACGGTGGCCCCGGGCGCGCCGGCGGCGGCGAGGAACTCGGCGGCATCCGCGGCGTGCTGCACTACATGCAGCGCACCGCGCTGCAGGGCTCGCCGCAAACCCTGTCGGTCATCGGGGAGCGCTGGATACGAGGCGCCACCGCCCGCGTCGGCGAGCGCCATCCGTTCCGCAAGACCTTCGAGGAACTAGAGCTCGGGGACACGGTGAACACCGACGCACGCAAGGTCACGCTGCGCGACATCGACCGTTTTGCGAAATTCACCGGCGATCAGTTCTACGCGCACACGGACGAGAAGGCTGCGGCGAAGAACCCGTTCTTCGAGGGCCGCGTCGCGCACGGCTACCTGATCGTCTCCTTCGCCGCCGGCCTGTTCGTCGACCCGGACTTCGGGCCGGTGCTCGCCAACTACGGCATCGACAACCTGCG
>JBFJUJ010000198.1:0-5054 GCA_041624755.1 Woeseia sp.
AGCGACGAGGACTCGATCATGGAAGCGGCCATTGAAGCCGGCGCCGAAGACGTCATCGTCGATGCCGACCGGTCGATCGAAGTCGTCACCGACCCGACCGAGTTCGAACAGGTGCGCGACGCGATGCGCAGGGCGGGCCTCGAACCCGAGAACGCGGAACTGACCATGCGCGCCCAGACCACCGCGGAACTGGGCCTCGACGAGGCCGGCTCGATGGTCAGGCTGCTCGAGATGCTGGAGGACCTTGACGACGTGCAGAACGTCTACAGCAATGCCGACATCCCGGACGACGTCCTCGAGCAGCTATGAGGCGGCGATGAACACGGCGCAGCCATGACCGCTACTACTTCCGGCGCTGTGCGCATCCTGGGCATAGATCCGGGTTCACGACAGACGGGCTTCGGCGTCATCGAGGACGGCGGCCGCGAGGCCCGCTACGTCGCGAGCGGCTCGGTGCTGAGCCTGGCGGGCAGCTTCCCGGAGCGCCTGCAGCTGATCTACCGCTCGATCGGCGAGATCGTGCTCGAATACCGGCCCGAAATCGTCGTCATCGAGAGCGTATTCGTCCATCGCAATGCCGCAAGTGCGCTCAAGCTGGGCCACGCGCGGGCCGCGGCGCTGTGCGCCACGTTCAGCGGCCACGCCGAAGTGCACGAATACGCGCCGCGGGAGATCAAGCAGGCCATCGTAGGCAACGGCTCGGCCAGCAAGGAGCAGGTGCAGCACATGGTGACGTCGCTGCTCGCGCTGGACGGCCCGCCGTCGCCGGATGCCGCGGACGCGCTCGCGGCGGCACTGTGTCATGCCCACCGGCGCCGCATGAGCCGGCGACTCGCGGGCGTCGCCGGTGCCGGTTGAGGCGCCGCTGATGCCGTCGATCGATGGTCCGATGCGCGTCCGATGATTGGCATGCTCGCCGGCAAGCTGGCGCACAAGCAGCCGCCGCAGATCATCGTCGACTGCGGCGGCGTGGGGTACGAGATCGAAACGCCGATGTCGACATTCCTCGAGCTGCCCGCGCTGGGCACGGACGTGCGCCTGTACACGCACCTGCTGGTGCGCGAGGATGCGCAGACGCTGTTCGGCTTCTCGACCGAGGACGAGAAGCTCCTGTTCCGCTCGCTCCTCAAGGTCAGCGGCGTCGGCGCCAAAATGGCGCTGTCGGTACTGTCGGCGATGAGCGTCGGCGACTTCACGCGCTGCGTGCAGCAGGAAGACACCGCCATGCTGACGAAAATCCCGGGCGTCGGCAGGAAGACCGCCGAGCGCCTGATCATCGAGATGCGCGACCGGCTGAAGAAGTCGGCCGCGGGCCTCGCGGCGATCAACCGTCCGGCTGGCATCGGCGATGCGCGGACGGAGGCATTCGACGCGCTCGCCGCGCTTGGCTACAAGCCGGCCGAAATCAAGCGCCTCCTGGGCAGCATGCAGACCGAGGGCATGAGCTCGGAAGACATCATTCGCCAGGCACTGCGCCAGGCAGTTGGATAAGGTAGTCGGGCGAGACATGTCTGCCATCGAACACGATCGACTGACCAGCGCCGTGCAGCGCGACGAGGACCGCAGCTTCGACCGCGCGATCCGGCCGCGCACGCTGGACGAATACGTTGGCCAGCCGAGCGTCCGGCAGCAGATGCGGATCTTCATCACCGCCGCCCGCAACCGTACCGAGGCGCTCGACCACGTGCTGATATTCGGCCCGCCCGGGCTCGGCAAGACAACCCTGGCACACATCGTCGCCAACGAGATGCAGGTCAACCTCCGCCAGACCTCGGGCCCGGTGCTGGAGCGCCCGGGCGACCTCGCCGCGATCCTGACGAATCTCGAGCCGAACGACGTGCTGTTCGTCGACGAGATCCATCGCCTGAGCCCCGTCGTCGAGGAGGTCCTGTACCCGGCGATGGAGGATTTCCAGCTCGACATCATGATCGGCGAGGGCCCGGCGGCGCGCTCCATCAAGCTCGACCTGCCGCCGTTCACGCTGGTCGGTGCCACGACGCGGGCAGGGCTGCTGACCTCGCCGCTGCGTGACCGCTTCGGCATCGTGCAGCGCCTCGAGTTCTACTCCGAGGCGGAACTGGAGGCGATCGCGGGGCGCGCGGCCGACATACTCGGGCTGCCCATCGAGGCGGACGGCGCCCGCGAGATCGCGAGCCGCGCCCGCGGCACGCCGCGCATCGTCAACCGGCTGCTGCGCCGCGTGCGCGATTTCGCGGAGGTCGAGGGTGACGGCGTCGTCACCGCCGGCATCGCGCGGAGCGCGATGGACCTGCTCGAGGTCGACCCGCACGGCTTCGACGCCATGGACCGCCGCCTGCTGCAGACCATCATCGAGAAATTCGACGGCGGCCCGGTAGGCATCGAGAGCCTGGCCGCCGCGCTCGGCGAGGAGCGCGGCACGATCGAGGACGTGATCGAGCCCTACCTGATCCAGCAGGGCTTCATGATGCGCACGGCGCGCGGTCGCGTCGCGACCCGCAACGCCTACCTGCATTTCGGCCTGGCGCCGCCGGCCAGGGATGCTGCGCCGGAACTGCCGTTGTTCGACAAGCCCTGAAGGCCCGAACTTGCCGACCCTGAGCGAGAACCTGCCGTTCGAATGGCCCGTGCGCGTGTACTACGAGGACACCGACGCGCAGGGGCTGGTCTATTACGCCAACTACTTCCGTTTCATGGAGCGCGCGCGCACGGAATGGTTGCGGGCACTCGGTGTCGAACAGGACGTGCTGATGCGGGAGCAGCGGCGCGTCTTCGTCGTCGTCGACACGCGGGCCGAGTTCCTGCTGCCGGCCCGTTTCAACGACGAACTGCGCGTCACGGCCGGCCTGGTCAGCCGCGCGCGCGCGAGCTTCGAGCTGGAACAGCTCATCTTCCGCAGCAGCGGCGACCTGCTGGTCAGGGGGCGCACGCGCGCGGCCTTCCTGGACGCGGACACGCTGCGGCCGGTGCGGATACCGCCCGATTTTTTCGAAGGAACGCCACTATGACGACCGACATGTCCCTGATCGCCCTGGTGATGAACGCGAGCATCGCGGTGCAGCTCGTGATGCTGCTCCTGCTGATCGCCTCGCTGGTCTCCTGGAGCATCATCTTCACGAAGCGCCGCCTGCTCAATCGCACGAAGGATGCCTCGGACGAATTCGAGAGCGCCTTCTGGTCGGGGGGCGACCTGCAGACGCTGTACCAGAACTCCGCGCGCCGCAAGGACGGCAGCATCGGCATGGCCAGTATTTTCGAATCCGGCTTCCGCGAGTTTTCACGCATCAAGCAGCAGGGCGACGTCAGCGCGGCGAAGATGGTCGACGAATGCCAGCGGGCCATGCGCGTGTCGCAGATGCGCGAGGTCGACCGCCTCGAACAGAGCCTCGCCACGCTCGCAACCATCGGTTCCACCAGCCCCTATGTCGGCCTGTTCGGTACCGTAATCGGCATCATGAACTCGTTCCGTGAACTCGCCGGTGTACAGACGGCCACGATCGCGATGGTCGCGCCCGGCATCTCCGAGGCGCTGGTCGCGACCGCTATGGGGCTGTTCGCCGCCATCCCGGCCGTCGTGGCTTACAACCGCTACGCCGACAAGGTCGTGCGGCTGGAGACCCGCTACGACGGTTTCGTCGAGGAATTCCTGAGCATCCTGCAGCGCCATGCCCGCGCGCACAAGGGCGGCTGACATGTGCTTCGCCAGCGAAGGCCGCCGCGTCGTCGGCGCAAGGAGACGAATATGCCTGCCCAGATGAAGAAGCGCCGCTTGATGAGCGAGATCAACGTCGTGCCCTATATCGACGTCATGCTGGTGCTGCTGATCATCTTCATGATCACGGCCCCGCTGCTGACACAGGGCATCAAGGTCGAGCTGCCGAAGGCGGGCGCGGAACCGATCCCGGACGTGCCGAACCACCCGCCGCTGGTCGTCAGCGTCGACCGCGACGGCAACCTGTACATCAACGTCGGTGACGACGAGGACAAGCCCGCCTCGTCGCAGGACATCGTCTCGAGAGTGCAGGCCGTGCTGTCGCAGCGCCCGGACACGCCGGTGCTGGTCAAGGCCGACCGCGCGGTGCCCTACGGCAACGTCGTGGGGGCGATGGTGCTGCTGCAGCGCGGTGGCGCGGACAGCATCGGATTCGTCACCGACCCGCTGGACAGCTATCCGGTACCGGAGTAGCCGACGCGCACCATGCGTGACGAATTCAATATCATCCCGGTGACGCTCGCCGTCCTGCTGCATGCGTTCCTGCTGGCGTCGATGATCTTCGCGTTCGAGTTTTCGCGGAGCGCGCGGCCGGCCGTGCCGCTCGCGGTGACCGCGACGCTGGTCAGCGAGGCGGAACTCGCGCGCGCTCCCGAGCCCGAGCCGGAGCCGCCGCGGCCCGAGCCCGAGCCCGAGCCCGAGCCCGAGCCGGAACCGGAGCCGGACCCCGTCGACGAGGAACGGCTGCGCCGCGAGGCCGAGGAGCAGAAGCGACTCGAAGAGCAGCGCGCCGAGCAGGAGCGCGTCCGCCAGCGGGAGCTGCGCGAGGAGCAGGAACGCATCCGCCGCGAGCAGGAGGCCGAACGCCAGCGCCGCGAGCAGGCCGAGGCCGAGCGCCAGCGGCGCGAGGAAGCGGAGAAGGAGCGCCAGCGCCAGGAGGCGGAGCGCAAGCGCCAGGAGGAAGTCGCCCGCCAGCGCGCCGAGAACGAACGCAAGCGGCGCGAAGCAGAGGAAGCCGAGAGGCAGCAGCGTTTCGCGGCCGAGCTGGCCGACGAGGCGCGCCGCCTGGAGGCCATGCAGTCGGGCGACATGGCGCGCTATATCTTCGCGATCCAGCAGCAGATCCAGCGCAACTGGGTACAGCCGCCGAGCGCGCATGCCGGCATCGAGTGTGTCGCTCTTGTGCGACAGTTGCCCGGCGGCGAGGTCGTCGGCGTGCAGATCGACCGCTGCAACGGTGACGAGGCGGTCAGGCGTTCGATCGAGGCCGCCATCTACAAGGCGTCGCCCCTGCCGCAGCCGGACAACCCCGCGGTGTTCGACCGGAACTTGCGCATCATCGTCAAACCTGAACAATAGGGGC
>JBFJUJ010000199.1:0-5049 GCA_041624755.1 Woeseia sp.
CCATCGTCGCGATCGTCGACGGCCGCGACGATCCGCGTTCGGCGGCGGTCGAGGCCGCGCGCGAGCGGGGCATCGAGGTGCTTGCCGGGCACGCGGTCTGCGATGCGCACGGCCGCCGCGGCATTCGCGCGGTCTCCGTCACGCCCCTGGCCGAAGGCGGCGGCAGGCCCGCGGCGACGCGCCGGCTGGACTGCGACCTGCTCGCGGTCTCCGGGGGCTGGAACCCGGCTGTGCACCTGCACAGCCAGGCGCAGGGCAGGCTGCGATACGACGAGGACGCGCTGTGCTTCCGGCCCGGGGACGCGCTGCCGGCGCGCCGCTCGGTGGGCGCCTGCAACGGCACGTTCTCGCTGGCCGACGGCCTCGCGGAGGCGCAGGACGCCGCGCTCGAGGCCGTCGCCGCCTGCGGCTATACGGCCGGCGAGCCGCCGCCACTGCCGGGCGTCGACGAAGCGCCGCGAGCCGCTCCCGCAGCACTCTGGCAGGTGCCGGGTGCAGCCGCGGCGACGCGCCACGGCCGCAAGCACTTCGTCGACCTGCAGAACGACAGCAGCGTGGCAGACCTGCGCGTCGCCGTCAGCGAGGGCTTCGAGTCCGTCGAGCACATGAAGCGCTACACGCTCACCGGCTTCGGCACCGACCTGGGCAAGATCGGCAACGTCAACGGCCTCGCGATCCTCGCCGGGATGCTCGACCGGCCGATACCCGACGTCGGCACGACGACGTTCCGTCCGCCGTACACGCCGGTCACGTTCGCCGCGATGGGCGGCCGCGACCGCGGCGAGCTGTTCGACCCGGCGCGCCTGACAGCGATGCACGACCAGCACGTCGCCGCCGGCGCGGAATTCGAGGACGTCGGCCAGTGGAAGCGCCCCTGGTACTACCCGCGCGCGGGCGAGGACCTTCACGCCGCCGTCGCCCGCGAGTGCGCGGCGGTGCGCGGCGGCGTCGGCGTGCTCGACGCGTCGACGCTCGGCAAGATCGACGTCCAGGGCGCGGACGCGGCCGAGTTCCTGGAGCGCGTGTACACGAATCACTGGAAGAAGCTCGGGATCGGCCGCGTGCGCTATGGCGTCATGTGCCGCGAGGACGGCATGGTCTTCGACGACGGCACGACCGCGCGCATCGGCGAACATCGTTACCTGATGACGACGACGACCGGCGGCGCCGCGGCGGTCCTCGACCATCTCGAGGAATACCTGCAGACCGAGTGGCCGGAGCTCCGCGTGCGCCTGACGTCGGTCACCGAGCAGTGGTCGACGGTCGCGATCGCGGGACCCGCCAGCCGCGAGGTGCTGGCGGCGCTCGCGCCGCAGCTCGACCTGTCGCCGGCGGCATTCCCTTTCCTGAGCTGGCAGGACACCACGGTCGCCGGGCTCGCGGCGCGCGTCTTCCGCATCAGCTTCACGGGCGAGCTGCAGTACGAGATCAACGTCGGCTGGCACGACGGGCCCGCGCTGTGGTCGGCGGTCATGGACGCAGGCACGCCGCACGGCATCACCCCCTACGGCACCGAGACCATGCACGTGCTGCGCGCGGAGAAAGGTTTCGTCATCGTCGGCCAGGAGACCGACGGCACGCAGACACCCCATGACCTCGGGCTCGACTGGCTCGTATCCGACAGCAAGGACTTCATCGGCCGGCGCTCGCTGTCGCGACCCGACACGGCGCGCGGCGACCGCCGCCAGCTCGTCGGCCTGCTGCCGCTCGACGCCGCGTCGTTCGTGCCCGAGGGCGCCCAGCTCACCGAGGCGGACGCGCCGGACGAGCCGCCGGTGCCGATGCTGGGCTACGTCACGTCGAGCTACTGGAGCCCGGAACTCGACTCGCACTTCAGCCTCGCGCTGGTCGAACGCGGCCGCGATCGTCACGGCGACGTGATCCACGCCGCGCTGGCGGACGGCCCGGTTGCGCTGCGCATCAGCCCGCCGGTGTTCGTCGATCCGGACAACGAACGTCGGGATGGCAGGCCGGATGGCTGACGCCGGGCAACCGGGCGGCGCAGCCGGCATCGCGCTGCGGATCGGCGATCCGCGCTCGGTGGCGCTCGAGGCGCTCGAGCGCGGCACGCTCCTCAACCTGCGCGCGAGCCCGGAGCGAGCCGACGTCCTCGAGGCGATCGCCGAGGTTATCGGCCACCCGCTGCCGACGGCAGTCAATCGCTGGCAGGGCGAAGCCGACCGCTTCGCCGCCCGCCTCGGTCCTGACGAGTGGCTCCTCAAGGCGCCGGCCGGCCATCGCGAGCGGCTCGAAGCGGATCTCGCCGGCCTGCTCGAGACCGACGAGCGCGGCTCCGTCTGCGACGTCTCGCACAACTACGCGGCATTCCTGCTGCGCGGACCGCGCGCACGCGACGTGCTGGCGAAGGGCTGTCCTCTCGACCTGCACCCCGATGCCTTCCGGCCGGGCCACGGCGCACAAACACTGCTCGCCGCCGCCAGCGTGCTGCTCCGCTGCGTCGAGGCCGGGGACATCGAGCTGCGGGTGCGCAACTCTTTCGCCCGCTACACCGTCGCCTGGCTCGAGGACGCGATGGTCGAGTTCTGAGGGCCGCCCGCGCAATCGGTGACGGATGCGGGCTATTGCGCGTCGCGTACGGAAAAGCCTGCGCGTCCGCGCTGCGGCAGGGTCGGGACTGGTGGGGGAAAGCAATGCGTGGAACGAGGCCATGGCTGTGAAACTGTGCGACGATATGACGACAGGCAGAGGCCCTGCGCCGCACCCCGACGACCGGCTCGCGGCCGGGGCGGCGCGCCACTGCGAGACGGTCGACCAGTCCGACCGGCGCGTGCCGATTAACCTGCGGCAGTCCGGACCGACGCCGGTGGAGCTCCTGATCTCGACGCGCGTGCGCAAGTCGCCCTACTGGCACCTCTCCCATGCCGCCGGCTGCTGGCGCGCCACCGTCTACAACCGCATGTATCACCCGCGCGGCTACCTGCGCCAGGAAGACGGCGGCGCGATGGCGGAATACGACGCACTGGTCAACCACGTGACGATGTGGAACGTCGCGGTCGAGCGCCAGATCCGCGTCAAGGGACCGCACGCCGAGGCCTTCGTCAACTACGTCATCACCCGCGATGCCACGAAGATCAAACCGATGCACGGCAAGTACGTCATCCTCTGCAACGAGGAGGGCGGCATCCTGAACGACCCGGTGCTGCTGCGCATCGCCGAGGACGAGTTCTGGTTCTCGATATCGGACAGCGATCTCGAGTGGTGGCTGCGCGGCGTCAATATCGGCCTGGGGTTCGACGTCACGATCGGCGAGATCGACGTCTCGCCGGTGCAGATCCAGGGGCCGAAATCGGCAGAGCTGATGGCGGACCTGTTCGGCGAGGACGTCCGCAGCATCCCCTACTACGGCCTGATGGAGGGCCAGGTGGACGGTCACGACGTGATCGTGTCGCAGACCGGGTTCAGCGGCGAGAAGGGCTACGAGATCTACCTCAGGGACGCGACGCTGTACGCAGAATCTCTGTGGCACACCGTGCTCGAGGTCGGCAAGGCGCACGATCTCGCCGTCATCGCGCCGGCGCACCACCGCCGCATCGCGGCGGGCATCCTCTCCTGGGGCCAGGACATCGACCAGGAGACGCTGCCGTTCCAGTGCAACCTCGGCTACCAGGTGCCGCGCAGCAAGCCGGTCGACTACGTCGGCAGGGCGAGACTCGAGGAAGTGCGGGCCGCGATCGAGGCCGGCAAGCCGCCGTTCAAGATGACCATGGTCGGCATCACGATGGGCGGGATGCCGGTGACCGACTACGCGAACGATTTCTGGCACGTCCTCGGCGAGAGCGGCGACGATCCGCTCGGCTACGTCACGTCGCCGTGGTACTCGCCGGAACTGGAGATCAACATCGCGCTCGCCTGGGTCCCGTGGGAGATGCGCGAGATCGGCACCGCGCTGCGCGTTCGCCTGCCGCCGGAATACGGCATGGGCCATCGCGACCACACGGTCGCGGCCGAGGTCGTCGACGTGCCGTTCCGCCCGTCCGTGAACCCGAATGCCCGCGAGGCCGCGAAGCACAAGTTGAGGGCATCGGTTGACTGACGCCGGGGCAGCAGGAAGCGGACGGTGGAGGTCTTGAGCGAAGGCGAATCGTCGCCGGCCGCCGACAGCGACGCCCGGGCGGATGTCGTCGGCCGCTGCCGCGGCAGGGCATACTTCGACGCGCTGCAGCCGTTCCCGTTCGGGAGCGTGGATCGCCGTGCGCAATGGCTGGCCGGGCTTGCCGGCGATGCCGAGACGTCGGGAGACGACAAGGAGACCTGTTTATGAGTATCAAGCCCGACGATCTGGGCAGCGCGTCATCCCGCAGCGCGGGCGCCGGCGCGCTGCCGCCGTACGAGTCGGATCTCGAGATCGCCCGCTCGGTAACTCCCGAGCCCGTGCTCGCGCTGGCCGGGCAGCGGCTCGGGCTCGAGCCCGACGTCCTCGTGCCTTACGGCCATCACAAGGCGAAGATCGAGTTCGAGCAACTGCCGGAGCCGGTGCGCGCTGCGCGCGGCCGGCTGGTGCTGGTGACCGCGGTTTCGCCGACGCCCGCCGGCGAGGGCAAGACGACGACGAGCATCGGCCTGGCCGACGGCCTGAACCGCCTGGGACTGCGCGCGACCGCCTGCCTGCGCGAGCCCTCGCTCGGTCCCTGTTTCGGCATGAAAGGCGGCGCGGCCGGCGGCGGGCGTGCGCAGGTGATCCCGATGGAGGACATCAACCTGCATTTCAACGGGGATTTCCACGCGATCACGACCGCGCACAACCTGCTCGCCGCCCTGCTCGACAACCACCTGCACTGGAGCAACGAACTCGGCGTCGATGCGCGCCGCGTGAGCTGGCGCCGGGTGATCGACTTGAACGACCGCGCGCTGCGTGACATCGTCACCGGCCTCGGCGGCCCGGCGCACGGCGTGCCGCGAGAAACCGGCTTCGATATCACGGCGGCCTCGGAGATCATGGCGATCCTGTGCCTGGCCGACGGCATCGAGGACCTCGAGAAGCGCCTGGGCGACATCGTCGTCGCGCGGCGCCGCGACTTCAAAACGGTC
>JBFJUJ010000200.1:0-4917 GCA_041624755.1 Woeseia sp.
CCGACGCGGCAGCCCGCGCGGCGGCCGATGTCGCAGATCCCGGCCATGTCGAGGACCTGCCCGTTGTAGTACTGCACGCCGGGCAGCAGCAGCAGCGCGACCCGGTCGCGATGCTCGTCGACGAGCGCGCGCAGGTCCTCGGTATACAGGCGCTCGTCGTCGCGCGGCCGCCATTCGAGCAGCGTCTCGTCCGGGTCGTAGCCGTGGAAGCGTAGCTGCGAGCGCGCGGCGAAACGGTCGGACGGAAAGGCCGTCGATTCGATCAGGATGCAACGGCGCTGTCCGGCAGGGCGGTAGAAGCTCGCCATCAGCAGGTGCAGGTTGACCGTCAGCGTGTTCATCGCCACGACTTCGCGCGGCTCGGCACCGGTCAGCGCGGCGAGCCCGTCGGTCGCGAGCCGATGGTAGGGCAGCCACGGCCGGCGCGCGCGCAGGTGACCGTCGACGCCGAGCGCCGCCCAGTCCTCGAGCTCCTCGCGGACATAGCGGCCCGCGCGCTGCGGCTGCAGCCCGAGGGAGTTGCCGCACAGGTAGACGAGCGGCCGGCCCTCGTCGTCGCGCGGGAACAGGTACTCGTCACGGAAGCCGGCGAGCGGGTCTTCCGCATCGAGCGCTTCGGCGCAGGCCCGCTCTGCGGTGAAGCCCGGGTCGCTCACGCCGCCTCGAAGCGCGCGCGCTCGAGGTCGAGCCAGCGCAGCGCGGAATCGGCCAGCAGCCAGTCCCGGGTTCGCGCGTCGAGGTCCATGGATTCGATCATGCTGCCGGGATGATGTTCGCCGAGCGGGAACGGGTAGTCGCTGCCGAGCGCGATACTGTCCGCGCCCATCAGGTCGATCATGTACTGGAGCATTGCCGGCTCGTGCACCAGCGAGTCGACGTAGAAGCGGCCGAGGTATTCGCGCGGGTTGCGCTCGTTGTTGGTTGCGACGATGTCCGGGCGCACGTTGAAGCCGTGCTCGAGACGGCCGATGAGGCCCGGGAACGCGCCGCCGCCGTGCGCGAACGCGACACGCAGGTTTGGCAGCCGCTCGAACACGCCGCCGAAGATCAGCGAGCAGATCGACAGCGCGGTCTCGGCGGGCATGCCGACGAGCCAGGGCAGCCAGTACAGGCCCATGCGGTCGCGGCCGAGCATCTGCCACGGGTGCACGAACACCGCCGCACCGAGCTCCGCGGCGGCCTCGAGGATCGGGAACAGTCGCTCGTCGTCGAGATTGAGTCCGTTGACGTGCGAGCCGATCTGGATCCCGGCGAGACCGGACTCGAGGCAGCGTTCCAGTTCGCCGACGGCGAGCTCCGCATCCTGCATCGGCACGGTGCCGAGCCCGATGAAGCGGCGCGGATGCTCGGCAACGAGGCCGGCGATGTGATCGTTCAGCAGGCGACTCAGGTCCAGCGCGTCTGCGGGCTTCGCCCAGTAGCTGAACATGACCGGGACCGTCGACAGAACCTGCACGTCCACGTCGCAGCGGTCGCAGTCGGCGAGCCGGGTGGCGGGATCCCAGCAATTCGGCTCGACGTCCCGGAAGTGCTTGCCGTCGATCAGCATGCGGGCACAGCCGGGTCCGTGGTGCTCGAGCTGCACGAAGCCGCCGTAGCCGTAGCGCTCGCGGAGGTTCGGCCAGTCCGGCGGCAGGATATGGGTGTGGATGTCGATCTTCAGCATCTGCCGCGGCCGCAGGACGTCAGGGTTTCGGCATCATGGTGCCGCATTCGCTGCACGTACGGTTCTCCTCGGAACCGTAGAAGCGCTCGAAGATCGGCGGTAACTGGCCGACGATGTCGCTCACGTAAAGGTATTCCTCGTACAGCTTGTGATTGCAGTTGTCGCAGAACCACATGAAGCCGTCCAGTTCCTCCGGCAGGCGCTTGCGCTCGACGACGAGGCCGACGGAAGCGGCGAAGCGCTGCGGCGAGTGCGGCACGCGCGGCGGCAGCAGCAGCACCTCGCCGGCGCGTATCGGCAGGTCGACGCGCTCGCCGTCCTGTATCGTCTTCAGCAGCATCTCGCCCTCGAGCTGGTAGAAGAATTCCGGGCCCTCGTCGTAATGATAGTCGGTGCGTGCATTGGGCCCGCCGACCACCATGACGATGAAGTCGTCCTCCTCGAATACCTGCTGGTTGCAGACCGGCGGCTTCAGCAGGTGGCGGTGCTCGTCGATCCAGCGCTGGAAGTTGAAGGCTTGTAGTGCTTGCATGTCGTTGTCTCGTCGTCAGTTGCGCAGGGCGGCGATGCATTTCAGCTCGATGGCGATCGGTGTCGGCAGGCGGTTCACCTCGACAGTCGTCCGGCTGGGACCGCCCTCGTCGAAGTATTCGCCGTAGATGCGGTTGAACGTGCCGAAGTCGCGGCGGATGTCGGTGAGGAAGACCGTGACGTCCAGCAGGTCGGACCAGTTCGAGCCGGCGTCCTCGAGCACGGCGCGAACGTTCGCGAACACCGCGTGAACCTGGGCGGCGAAATCATAGGCGACGACCTCGCCGGCCGCATCGAGTTCGACCCCCGCGATCGCGCCGCCGCCGGGCGGGCGCGGTCCGAGGCCCGACAGGAACAGCAGGTCCCCGTGACGCGTGGCGTGGGGATAGGCACCGACCGCGGCCGGTGCACGATTCGAACGGATGCTCTCGCTCATGCCTGTCTCCGGTTGGTTGCCGCGTCGGGCAGCGGGCCGGGGCAGTGTACTCTGGCGCCCGATCCCGCAACACCGGCGCTCAGGCGCACTCTACCTGGCGGACCCTGGGCCGCTTGTCGAGCCGCACTGCCGTGAGCTGCCGGCCCCAGACGCAGCCGGTGTCGATGCCGACGATATCGTCCTCGACGACGAGGCCGAGCGCGGACCAGTGGCCGAACACGATGCGTGTCCCCGCCCAGGCCGGGTCGGGCGCCGCGAACCACGGTACCAGGCCCTTGCGGGCCGTCCGGGGCGGCCCGCTGTGGCTCATGTCGATCCGGCCGTCGCGGGTGATCATGCGCACGCGCGTCAGGCAGTTGACGATGAAGCGCAGCCGCTCGTGGCCCTTCAGCTTGCCCGACCAGCGATCCGGCTTGTTGCCGTACATCTGCTCGAGGAAACCTGAGTAGTCGGGCCCGCGCAGCGCGGCTTCGACCTCGGCGGCCCGTTTCAGGGCTTTCGCCACGGTCCACTGCGGCGGCAGCCCCGCGTGCACCATCAGCGTCCCGAGCTCCGCGCTGTAGTGGGCCAGCGGCCGCGTCCGCAGCCAGTCCAGCATCTCGTCGCAGTCGTCGGCGGCGAGGATCTTCCACATCGAGTCGAAGCGGTTGGTGTTGACCCCGATATCGTGCGCGAGCGCCAGCAGGTGCAGGTCGTGATTGCCGAGCACGGTCGTCGCGGCATCGCCCAGCGATCGCACGAAGCGCAGGGTCTTCTTCGATTTCGGGCCGCGATTCACCAGGTCGCCGGTCAGCCATAGCCGGTCGCGATCCGGGTCGAAATCGATCTTGTCGAGGAGCCGCCGGAACGGCTCGTAGCAGCCCTGCAGATCACCGATGGCATAGACCGCCATGAGGGTGCGCGCCCGGCAGTCGTCGCGTCAGTGCAGTACGCCGGGCACGGCGAGCGTGAACGGCGGTATCGGTGCGTAGAAGTCGGCGCCGTTATCGGTTTGCATCAGGTAGCGGCCCTGCATGGCGCCGACGGGGGTTTCCAGCACCGCTCCGCTCGAATAGCGGAACGACTCGCCGGGGCTCAGGTGGGGCTGCTCGCCGACGACGCCGTCGCCGCTGACTTCCTGCACCTTGCCGTTCGCATCGGTGATCACCCAGTGGCGGCTCAGCAGCCGGGCCGCGCTGCCGCCGTTGTTGGCGATGGTGATGGTATAGGCGAAGACGTAGCGCCCGACGTCCGGCTCCGACTGCTCTTTCACATAATCGGTAGCCACTTCGATGCTGATGTCGCACGGCTCGTCGATGCTGCTCATGTCCGGCTGACTCGTCCCTGGTGCCTTCCCGCCTGCCGCCATTCTACATGACTGGCCGTCGTCGCCCACAGGCGGGCCCGGACCGGCGCGTCAGGCCGGCGCCTGCGCATTCGCCAGCGCGACCCACTGAGCGACGGCGATCTGCTCCGGCCGTACCCCGGGATCGATGCCCGCCGCCGCGAACCCGTCCTCGCTGACCAGGCCCCGCAGCGCGTTGCGCACGGTCTTGCGCCGCTGGCTGAAGGCCTGCCGGACCAGCGCCGCGAGCGTGGCGTGATCGCGCACGTCGAACGTACCCGCCGGCAGCGGCGCCATCCGCACGACGGCCGACAGGACCTGCGGCGGTGGCTCGAAGGCCTGCGGCGGCACCTCGAACAGCAGCACGGACTGCAGGCTGACGCCGAGCATGATCGTCAGCCGGCCGAAATCGCGGCTGCCGGGCGCCGCGGTAATGCGCTCGACGACTTCCTTCTGCAGCATGAAGTGCATGTCCTGCACGTTCCTGCGGCAGTCGAGCAGGTGGAACAGGAGCGGGGTCGAGATGTTATAGGGCAGGTTGCCGACGATGCGCAGCTTATCGCCAAGGCCCGCGAAATCGAACCGAAGCGCGTCGGCCTCGTGGACGGTGACCCGATCGCTGTCCCGATAGCGCTGCCGCAGCGCGCGCGCAAGGTCGCGATCGAACTCCACGACGTGCAGGTGGCCGGCCCGAGTCGCGAGCGACCCCGTGATCGCACCGTCGCCGGGGCCGATCTCGACCAGCACGTCGTCGTCCGCCGGCGCGATCGCGCTGACGATGGCGTCGATGACGCCCGGATCGCGGAGAAAATGCTGGCCGAAGCGCTTGCGCGGACGGTGCATGCGCGCTCAGCGCGGGGACGGCGCGTCGGTCGGTCGCGCAGTGACTGTCCCGGCGGATTCCGGCGCCGTGAGTGTCCCGGCCAGCTCGACGGCCGCGATCAGGCTGCCCGGGTCGGC
>JBFJUJ010000201.1:0-4842 GCA_041624755.1 Woeseia sp.
ATCGGAGACGGTGCCGGCGAGCTGCGCGCCGTTCGCGGCCTGCCGGCGACAAATCGATCAGTGTCCTGGAATGATCCGTGGTTTCTGTCGCCGTGACAGGAAGGCCGTGCAATAATGGTCGGCCTGCCGATCTAAGAATAATTCGCGGCAGGTCCTGATCCGGGGAGATTCACCGCCGATGAGCGCGCCGAAAAAACGACTTGGCCGCGGACTGGAAGCCCTGCTCGGCAGCCCGGCGCGGGGCGCGGCCGTCGCCGATGCCGTCGCGGCGCCCGACAGCGCACTGCCGGCTGCCGAGCTGGCGACCGCGTCGCTGCAGCCCGGCCGCTACCAGCCGCGCCAGCGGGTAGCGGAAGACAGCCTGACGGAACTGGCGCATTCCATTCGCGAACAGGGCGTCCTGCAGCCGCTCGTCGTGCGCCCGATCAGCGAACCGGCCGCGGCCGGTGTGACCCACGAAATCGTCGCAGGCGAACGCCGCTGGCGAGCCGCGCAGATCGCCGGGCTGGCCACCGTCCCGGTTGTCGTCCGGGAGCTCGACGACCAGTCCGCCCTCGCGGTAGCGCTCATCGAGAACCTGCAGCGCGAGGACCTGAACCCGATCGACCAGGCGCGGTCGCTGAGCCGACTGGCCCGGGAGTTCGGTCTTACACACCAGCAGGTTGCCGATGCCGTCGGCCGCTCGCGCTCCGCCGTCAGCAACCTGCTGCGCCTGCTCGATCTCAATGAAGGTGTCAAGGACATGCTGGCCGACGGGCGGCTGGACATGGGCCATGCGCGCGCCCTGCTGCCTCTCGATACGGCGCGCCAGATGAAGGTCGCGCAGCGCGCGGCAGAGGGCGACTGGTCCGTCCGCCAGGTGGAAAAAGCGGTGCGGCAGCGGCTTGATGCCGAGTCCCGCAAGCCGCGACCCGCGCCGGACACCCAGACTCGCTGGCTGCAGGAGCAGCTCGTGCGCGAACTGGCCGGCCGCGTGATGCTGAAGAGCCGGGCAGACGGCAGCTACAAGCTCGACATCGGTTTCTCGGAGCTCGGCGAGCTGCAGCAGGCGCTGGAGCAGGTGCAGGGACTCATCGGCCAGCTCCGCGAGACCGCGGGCCCGCGGATGCGGGACGCGGCGCGGAAGTAGCGTACTTAACTCGTCTCCGGGCGACGTTCGCCGAATGGCGCGCCCGCCGGCCCGCCTGGTCCCGGCCGGAACGCTACCGTCACCTCAGCCGAGCACGGCGTCGAGATACATCATCACGGCAAAGCCGCCGAGCAGCGAGAACGTCGCTATGTTCTCGAAACCGCTGCGATGCGTCTCCGGGATGATCTCGTCGCTGATGATGAACAGCATCGCGCCCGCCGCGAAGCCCATCGCAATCGGCGTCAGCGGCGCGGCGATGGAGACGGCCACGCTGCCGAACAGCCCGCCGATCGGTTCGGCGAGCCCGCTCAGCGCGCCGACGGTGAAGGCGTGTGCCCGGGAATAACCGACCGAGATAAGGGACACCGACACCGCGAGGCCTTCGGGGATGTTCTGCACGCCGATGCCGGTGGCGAGCGACGTGCCGTTGGCGAGATCGCCGCCGGCGAAGCCCACGCCGACGGCCATGCCCTCCGGGAAGTTGTGCAGCGTAATCGCGATGACGAACAGCCAGATGCGGCTGAGGTCCTTCGCGTCCGGCCCCTCCCTGCCCAGCACGAAGTGCTCGTGAGGTGCCAGTCGATGCACGAGGTGCAGCACGATAGCACCCGTCAGCAGTCCGGCGATGACGATGGCGACGGCATTGCTTGTGTCGCCGAAGTACATCTCGCCGTATTCGATCGCCGGCAGCAGCAGTGAAAAAAACGATGCGGCGAGCATGATACCCGCGGCGATGCTCAGCAGGCTGTCCTCGAGCTTCTGCGACAGCGAGCGCACCGCGAACACGCCGGCGGCACCGATGGCCGTCCCGACGCCGGCCAGGAAGCTGCCGACCACGCCGAGCATAACCACGTTGGTCGCCGCTTCGTCAGGCATGCGTTCTCCCTGGCCGTCCGCCATCCGCGTCGGCGCGCGTCGCCTCCTGCGGAAATCACAGCGGCACAATATACACAGGCCCGCGGCGGCCTGCCTGCGGCGGGCTGAAGTTCCTCGTCGCGCCGTCTATAGTGTTAGCTGCGATCGTAACGGAGGAACGAACGTGGATCTTGCGGACCTGCTGGCGCACGCGGCCGAAAAGGGCTACTCGAGTAACTTTTCCTGCGAAGGCGATCAGCTTCGATGTGCGGACACCGGCGACTGCTTCGACATCGACGAGGCGCGCGTCGTCGACAGCCGCTCGGTCGACCAGGGCACCGATCCCGGTGACGATGCCACGCTGTACCTGATCGAGACCAAGTCGGGCCGCCGCGGCTTCATCGTCGTCGGCGACTCGTTCCACGCCGATCCGCGCAACGCGCTGTTCATCGACAGGCTGATCAAGCGCAGCTGACGCGCTCGCTACAACTCACCGTTGCCGTCGGTACGCCCCTGAGGGTCGCGGCGCAGGCAGCCATCGGCGGACGCTCACGCGTCGATCCCCGCCGGCATCGCCCGGTCCAGGATCTCGTCGAGGGGCGACGCGGCCGGCAGCGTGCCGAAGCTCGCCCCCCAGGCGGTTTCCGAGAGGCGTGTCGAGCAGAACAGGTCGGCCAGGGCTGCCGGTGCGTGACGGACGAGCAGCGCGCCCTGCACGGCGAGCGTGATCGAGTGCGCGATCATGCGGCCGTCCGCCTCGGCCGGTACTGCCAGCAGCGCGTCGAGACGTGCCAGGATTGCATCCAGCGCGGGATGTGCGCCGCCGACACGGCTCAGCCGCGCGGTCAGGGCCTCCGCGGCCTGCGGCTCGCGCGCAAGCGTGCGCAGCACGTCGAGGCACATGACGTTGCCGGAGCCTTCCCAGATCGACAGCAGCGGCAGCTCGCGGTAGATGCGCGCGAGATCCTGCTCCTCGACGTACCCGTTGCCGCCCAGGACCTCGATCGCCTCGGCTGCGAACTGCGGGCCACGCTTGCAGACGTGGAACTTGGCCGCCGGTGTCAGCAGCCGGCCGATCAGCCGGTCCGCCTCGTCGGCGTCCTCTTCGTAGCAGGAGGCGAGGTACATCGCGAGCTGCGTGGCCGCTTCGGATTCGAGCGCGAGGTCGGCGAGCACGGAGCGCATCACCGGATGCTCGATCAGCCGGGCGCCGAAGGTCACGCGCTGCGCGGCGTGGTTGAGCGCTACCGCCAGCGCGCGCCGCTGCATGCCGGCCGTCGCGATCACGCAGTCGAGCCGCGTGTAGCTGGCCATCTCGATGATCGTCGGCACGCCGCGGCCTTCCTCGCCGAGCAGCAGTCCTTCCGCGCCGTGAAACTCGACTTCGGAGCTCGCGTTCGAATGGTTGCCGAGCTTGTCCTTCAGCCGCTGCAGGCGAAGCGCATTGCGACTGCCGTCGTCGCGGAACTGCGGCAGCAGGAAACAGCCGATGCCGCCCGCGGTCTGCGCCAGCACCAGGAAGGCGTCGCACATCGGCGCGGACAAGAACCACTTGTGACCGGTGATGCGGTAGCGCTGCCCGCCGCCGCGGCGCTCGAGCGGCTCGGCGACGGTGATGTTGCTGCGTACGTCAGACCCGCCCTGCCGCTCGGTCATGCCCATGCCGAACAGCACGCCCCGTTTGTCGGCCGCAGGCACCAGGCGGCCGTCGTAGCGGCGACTCAGCAGTCGCGGCAGCCACAGCGACTCGATATCAGGATGCTGCCCGGCGACGTGGCGCAGCACCGGCACGGCGCCGTAGCTCATCGCCACCGGGCACTGCGTGCCGGCTTCGGCCTGGGAATAGAGGTAGAACAGCGCGGCGCGCGCTACCTGGCTGCCGGCGGCCGGATCGTGCCAGGGCAGCGCGACGAGTCCGCGCTCGACGGCCATGCCGAGCAGGCGATGCCAGGCGGGGTGAAACTCCACCTCGTCGATGCGGCGCCCCTGGCGATCGTGCGTCTGCAGCACGGGCCGGTGCTCATTGGCCTGTGCCGCGAGGCGGAGAACATCGGCGCTGGCGAAGACGCGGCCGGCCTCGCTCAGCGATTCCCCGGCCCAGGCCGCGCCGTGGGCCGCCACCGCGGCGCGCAGCGCGCGGTCGGCCTGCCAGGCGTCGTAATCCTGGAGAGGTCGCGACTGGTTGCTGACGGCGTGAACGGGGTCGCCGCCGCTTGCGCCAGGGCTCTTTCGGCCGTCCGCCCGCGCAATCATCGTCCGCTCCCGGTGGCACCGGGGCGCGGCGGCGCGGGCGTGCCCGCCAGCAGGTTACTGCGCATGCGCGATAAGCCCTCCCCGGCCGGCTGACGCTGTTGACGCAATTATACGCCGCGACGCCGCCCGCGGTGCCGGTCCGAAGCCGGTAGCGCCGCCTGGAGGCGAGCTCGACGCAGCCGTGCCGGCGGCCGTCGGCGGGCGCATGGTCGCCCTCGGCCGTGCGGCGGCGGCGCAGCGGACTGTGACGGAGTCGCAGCGGGTTCCCGGCACCCTCCAGCATACTGCAGGCATGCGGACCCATCTGCTGGTTTCATCGCTGTTGCTGCCGCTCCTGTTCTGGTGCGCCTGGCACTACTACCGCGACCGGCACCGCCCGGAGCCGCTGGGGGTGTTGCTCGGCATGCTGGCCGGCGGCGTCATGGCCGCCTTCGCCGGCCGCCTCGCCTACGCCGCTCTCGGCGCCATCGGCCTGAGATTCGATGCCGTGGAACTGGCGATGCACGACCGCATGGGCCTGCTGCTGTACGCGACGCTGGTGATCGGGCCGGTCGAGGAGCTGGTGAAGTTCCTGCCCTTCATCCTGGTCGTGCCGCGCCTCGCGG
>JBFJUJ010000202.1:0-4829 GCA_041624755.1 Woeseia sp.
CGCGAGGCCGTCGAGCACCGGCATCTGGCAGTCCATCAGCAGCAGGTCGAAACTTCGCTCGCGCGCCGCCCGCACCGCTGCCTTGCCGTCGGCGACGACCGAGACGTCGATGCCCAGCGCATCGAGCATGCCGACGGCCACGGCCTGGTTGACCGGGTTGTCCTCGGCGAGCAGTACGCTGCCGCCGAGCTTGCGGACCGAGCCGTGCCGGGAGTGCGGATAGTCTTCCTCGATTGCGCCGCCGCTCAGCACGGCGTTCAGCGCATCGTACAGCTGCCCCTGGCGGATGGGCTTGGTGAGCTGGCCGGCAATGCGCAGCGTGTCGAGGGTGCCCTCGCTCGCCGGCGTGGCGACCGAGCTGAGCAACAGGATCGGTACTTCTGCACACCCGGCGCGGGCGCGAATCCTGCGCGCGAGCTGGACGCCGTCGACGCGCGGCATGTGCATGTCGAGTATCAGCAGGTCGTAGGGCTTGTCGCGGACCAGCGAGCGCTCGATACAGACCATGGCCTGGTCCGCGTCGCAGGCGCTGTCGCACTGCGCCCGCCAGCCCGCGAACTGCTGCTCGAGGATCTCGCGGTTGGTGTGATTGTCGTCGACCACCAGCACGCGCTTGCCGGCGACGGATCTCAGCGTCGCGCAGCTCGCCTGCGGTGCAGCCTCGCTGCGCTGCAGGCACAGGCCGAAGTGGAAGCGGCTGCCGAAACCGGGCTTGCTGTCGACCTCGAGTCTGCCGCCCATCAGCTCCACGAGCTGGCGGCTGATCGCGAGCCCGAGACCGGTGCCGCCGTACATGCGGGTCGTCGAGCCGTCTTCCTGGGCGAATGAGTCGAAGATAGCTTCCAGCTTTTCGCTGCGAATGCCGATGCCGGTGTCGACGACGTCGAGCTGCACGTCCACCTGCCCGTCACCGCGATCGTCTGCAGCGGCGCGCACGACGACCTCGCCGCGGTCGGTGAACTTGATGGCGTTCGCGACGAGATTCGTCAGCACCTGGCGGATGCGCAACGGATCGCCGCGCACCGGAGAATACACCGCCGACGCCACGTCGTTGATGAGTTCGAGGCCTTTCTTCTGCGCCTGTGGAGCAAGACTTTCGACAGTCTCCTCGACGAGGGCGCCGAGGTTGATGTCCCGCAGCTCGAGCTCCAGCTTGCCCGCCTCGATCTTGGAGAAATCGAGGATGTCGTTGATGATGTTCAGCAGGCTTTCCGCCGACGTGTAGATCGTGTCGGCGAAGCGCCGCTGGTCGAAGTCCAGCGAGGTGTTGCGCAGCAGCTCGGTCATGCCGAGTACGCCGTTCATCGGCGTGCGGATCTCGTGGCTCATGCGCGCGAGGAATTCGCTCTTGGCCCGGGATGCCTCGAGCGCCACGTCGCGAGTCTCCACCAGCTCCGACTGCGCCTCGTGCAGGTTGGTCGTCAGCTCGTCGAATTCGCGCGCCAGCTCGCCGATCTCATCGCCTCGTGCCCGGCCGATCTGCACGTCGAGGTCGCCGCTCTCGCGGATCTTCTGCATGCTCCGGGACAGCTCGTTGACCGGGCGCACGAGCACCTGTTTCAGCACGACCAGGCCGATGACGAGGAACAGCGCCGTGACGATACAGATCAGCAGCATCGCCGCTGTGATCGCCTGGCGTCCGATCGCCGTGATCTGCGGCGGCTGCCAGACCTCGGCGAGCGCGATAGGCTGGCCGGCCGGGTCGAGCAGGATTCGATGCCCGATGATCAGGTCCGCCGCGCGGTGCACGTCGCGCAGCTCGCCCGCGGCCGCCATGTCAGCGATCTCGCCGGCCGTATGCAGCGGCAGCGGATCCTCGCCGATGGGATGGTAGGCCAGGTCCGCCGAGCCGCGCTCCGCCAGTTCGTCGGCGAGATCCGCGTCGATCCGTCGAGCGATGACGAAGGTGCCGGCCGGGTCGCCGTCGCCGTAGCTCCTGACGATGGGTGCGGCAGCGGCCAGCAGCAGGCCGCTGCGCGAGCGGATGATGCCGCTGTTCTTGTCCTGGCCCGGCGCGTTCGCGAACAGCGGATGATCCGGGCCCAGCGGCGTAGGCAGCAGGCGTGACTGGTCGACGGGCTCGACCGCGTCCCCGCCGGTATCGGTGCTCCACTTCAGGTTGCCGGCCGAATCGAAAACCAGCACGTAATCGATATTCAGCCCGCGCCAGTAGGACACTTCTTCGAGATTCTCGGCGACGTAGGCATCGTAGTTGCCGAGCACGAATTCGTAGGTGTCAGTCCAGTGAGCGTACTCGATCAGCATGGTCTCGAGTGCGAGGCGCTCCGCATCCATGGCACGCTCGACGCGCGCTATTGCCTCCGTCGCCGCATCGGCCTCGAACTCCTCGAAGGCCGGGAATATCGTGAGGCTGATCGCACCGTAGGTGCCCAGCCCGAGGCAGACGCCGAGCAGCAGCAGGTACAGCGAGATTTTCGTGCTCAGCGTCATCGCGAATCCATGTGCGTATCCACCGTGCCCGGCGCGCGGCGCGCCGCGCACGGGCGGAGCCCGGGCCCTGCCCTGGTCCCGAGTCACCGTTATCGGCCGTCCGAGCAGGCACTTGAGCGTGCGCAAGGCCTTCCCCACAAATGGGCGGCGCTGCCCATAATAGATTGCGCTGGCGGGTCGATAACGTGATGCGGGCCGCACATTGCGTATATGCCGCAGGACCGACTACGCGCGGCGGAGAGCGGAGCGCGGCGCGCCGGGCGCTGTGCTCGGTATAGAATGGCGCTCTTTTGCCGACTGAAGCCGACCATGCCCCCTGAGCCGACGCCAGACACCGACCTGCCGGACCGCGATGCGCAGGACCGGGAAGACGGCACGCAGGACCTGCGTCGCAGCCTCGGCATGTTCGCCACCGGCGTCACCGTGGTCACCTGCCTGGACGCGCGCCGCCGGCCCTGCGGGATTACTGTCAACAGCTTCAGCTCGGTGTCGCTAGCGCCACCGCTCGTGCTGTGGAACATCGCCAAGGTATCGAACTCGCTGGAGGCCTTCCTGAACGCCGATGTCTTCGTCATCAACGTGCTGGCAGAGCACCAGCACGAGCTGGCGACGCATTTCGCCCGTTCCGACCACACGCTGTTCGACGACGTGGTCTACCGGGACGGCCCGGACGGCGTCCCGGTGCTGCCGGGCATACTCGCGGTATTCGAATGCCGTCGCGAGCAGGTGCACGATGCCGGCGACCACTTCATCATCATTGGCCGGGTCGAAAAACACCGCTGCGACGAAGGCGACCCGCTGCTGTTCTTCGGCGGCCGCTACGCCGCAATCGCCGGGCCCGGTTGACGGCGCGGGCAGCGCAGCGGCACGGCAGCGGGAAGTCGCGGCCGGAGGTCGATCATGGAAAACATCATAGAACTGGACTGGACGCGGATCGCCTACAACCTGATCCATCTCGGCGTCGCCTACCTGCTGGCGCTCCCGGTCGCCTGGGATCGCGAGACCGCCAGCCAGGGCGTCGGCCTGCGGACCTTCCCGCTGGTCGCGGTCGCCGCCTGCGGCTACATGCTCGTCGGCGTCTCGGTGCTCGATTCGACGGATGCCGAGGCGCGCGTGCTGCAGGGGCTGATCACCGGCATCGGCTTCATCGGCGGCGGCGCGATCCTGAAGAGCAACGGCAACGTCAGCGGCACGGCGACGGCGGCAACGATCTGGATCACCGGGCTGATCGGCGTCGCGGTGGCCTTCGAGCGCTTCGAGATCGGCCTGCTGATGTCACTCATCAGTTTCCTGACGCTGCGCTATGTAAGGCAGCTGAAGGACGACCCGGACGAGGATCGCTAGCCCGCGATTTCCCGCCATGGCTGCACGACCGCGGCGCCGCTGGCCGCCGCCGGGACAGCGGCAGCCAGCCGAATTGCGTAGAATCGGGCGTCTCCCGCGGTGCGACCGGGCGGCGGCAAAAGACCTCGAGGACTACTGCCTATGACCACGAAATCAAGACTGCACATCCCGCACCCGACGGCCAGGCCGGGCGAGAAGCCCGACTTCAGCTACCTGAAGCTGTCGCCGGCCGGTGCGGTCGACCGGCCGCCGGTCGATGTGCGCGTGCGCGATGTCGATCACCTGGCCGAGGAACTGGTGCGCGTGCTGGACGACGACCACAGGGCCAGGGGTCCATGGGACCCGAAGATCGAGCCCGGCGAGCTCCAGGTCGCGCTGCGCTGGGTCATGCTGACGCGCATCTTCGACGAGCGCATGCTCCAGATCCAGCGCCAGGGCCGCATCTCCTTTTATATCCAGTCACTCGGCGAAGAGGCGATCTCGATCGGCCAGGGCATGGCGCTGCGGCCGACGGACATGTGCTTCCCGCACTACCGAAACCAGGGCCTGTACCTGTTCCGCGGCCTCAAGCTCGTCGACCTGATGTGCCAGTGCCTGTCGAATACCCGCGACATGTGCAAGGGCCGGCAGATGCCGATCATGTACCACAGCGCGAGCGGCAAGATGTTCTCGATCTCCGGCAACCTCGCCACGCAGTACCCGCACGCGGTCGGCTGGGCCATGGCAGCCGCGATCCGCGGCGAGGATCACGTCGCGGCGTCCTGGGTCGGGGACGGCAGCACCGCGGAGGCGGATTTCCACCACGCGATCACCTTCGCCGCCGTTTACCAGGCGCCGGTCATCCTGAACATCGTCAACAACCAGTGGGCAATCTCGACGTTCCAGGGCTTCGCGGGAGGAGAACGGAGGCCGTTCGCCGCGCGCGGCCTGGGCCTCGGCATCCCCGGCATCCGGGTCGACGGCAACGACCTGCTTGCCGTCTACGCGGTCACGCAGTGGGCGGCGGAGCGGGCGCGCCGCGGCGAAGGCCCGAC